>JBCCCO010000087.1:0-11687 GCA_039033475.1 Pseudomonadota bacterium
TATTTTATCAAAAATATACCAAAAGTTTTATTTTATCAACAATGCAACTTTCGAGAGAGTTTTGGCGCATGCTATATAAATTGGTTTTTTTATCTCCATATAAAACCAACAGCCGTCATCACCCTATAAAGTGTTCTTGCAAAGATGAGGTATTATAATACCATTATTTTAAGGCATTGTTTTTAAACGGTTTTATTTAATTTAAAATCTTGACATCTTGATTTATAGGTTTTATGCATATCTTCGATAATTTCGTAATGAGTAAGAATATGCCAACCTCAGATTTGTTCGTTCGCATGCTCTCATACATCAAGTACAATATTTTTTGCGCAAAAAGCATTTCATGTTTTTGGTGCGATATGATCTAGGATATTTTCTATGAAAACTGTTTCCGTTAAACAGGACGATGTAGACAAAAAGTGGCTTCTCATTGATGCAGAAGGCTTGGTTGTTGGTCGTGTGGCGGCTCTTATTGCAACGCGTTTGCGTGGCAAACATAAGCCCCTTTATACGCCGCATGTTGATTGCGGCGACCATATTATTGTGGTGAATGCTGAAAAAGTTGTTTTTACCGGCAATAAGCGTAAAGACAAAACATATTATTGGCATACTGGGTATCCGGGAGGAATCAAAAACCGTAAGGCACATCAGTTACTAGATGGCAGATTTCCCGAACGGGTATTGCAAAAAGCTGTTGAGCGGATGATGCCTGGTGGGCCTTTATCTCGTCAGCAGATGAAAAATTTAAAAGTGTATACGGGCTCTGAGCACCCCCATGAAGCTCAACAGCCTGAAAAACTTGATATTGCAAGTTTAAATTCAAAGAATACACGGGGAGCTTAAGAAATATGTCTGATACACCAAAAACTTTGGAAGATTTGAGTGATGTGCAGGAGGTTGCTGCACCCGTAGTAGAAGCCCCTGTTTATGAGCAAAAGTTAGATGATCAGGGCCGTGCTTACGCAACGGGTAAGCGTAAAGACGCTGTTGCACGGGTGTGGATTAAGCCTGGTGCTGGAAAAATCACAGTCAATGGCAAAGCGCACAACGAATACTTTGCTCGTCCCGTTTTGCAAATGATTTTGCAACAACCTATTGTTGCTGCAAACCGTAAAGATCAATTTGATGTGGTCTGTACTGTAAAAGGTGGTGGGCTGTCAGGTCAGGCTGGTGCAGTGCGTCACGGTATTTCAAAAGCGCTAACATATTATGAGCCTGAGTTGCGGCCGGTTTTGAAAAAAGATGGCTTTCTTACAAGAGATGCACGGGTTGTTGAGCGTAAGAAGTATGGTCGTGCAAAAGCTCGCCGTAGTTTCCAATTCTCAAAACGCTAGATTGTTTGAGTATTCTTTGCTGCGTGTTGACGCAAGGGCTTGTCACGTTTAGGCGGTCATGGCAATTAATGGCCAATTCCAAGATTGATAAGATGTGTTGGGATTGGCTATAATTGATTAGAACCTTTTTTATAAGAAAAGTTTCTATCGCTCAAATGGCGCTAAGCCTTGCGCCGCAAGCCTGGTCCACCGCTTGGCAGAGAAAGAAGTAAGTGTCATTTTAATGAGAAAAAACAACTTAAGTTCAATGGGTTAATATGTCTTAACCTTGAGTTCCACCCTAAATTCTATTCCATGCTTTAGAACCCAAAATTGATTCAAATTTTAATTTGTTTTTGCGTAAATAAAAACAAAAAACGTTTTAGATTTAACGTAAATTGTCCCGCCAGTTTTGAATAAGTATTCTATTTTTTTTGTTAGTCTCCATCTCAAGGTTGGGTAATTATTGAAAAACGTATGGGTCGAGAATAGACCCGCATACAGTCTCAGAACGAGTCATACATACTGTAATACATCTCAGACACGCAAGTGATGAGCCCAGCCGAATTGTATTGAAATATAAATACAGGGTGGACTCGTTATGACTGATTTTTTGCTCTCCGCAGCAACGCGGAGCAATCTTGCACAATTGCGTTCAATTGATAATTTGTTGGAAGCTTCAGAACGACGTATTTCAACCGGTAGAGATGTGGTAACACCTCTTGATAATCCGGCAGCGTTTTTCCAAGCATCTAATTTCAAATTCCGTGCAGGCAATTTGAATACGGTCTTAGATGATATTGGTACAAAGGTTCAAACCATTCGGGCTGCTGATGAAGCTGTGAACTCACTGATAACTTTAGTGAACAACACAATTGCAGATTTAAATTCAGCTTTAACAAACACAGAACCTAAGCCAACGGCAACTGGTAACATCGTGGTAAGTGGCGAGACAGATGTCACCAATCTATCAGGTGTCGCAGATGCAAATACCTTTACCATTCAGGTTGGATCTGGCTCAGCCACAACGATCACGATTGATACGGGAGATTCGATAACAACACTCCTCAATGAGATCGATGCTGTTGCCAATGTTGATGCGTCTTTAACCACAGAAGGTTTTTTGCAGATTGCTTCGACCACAAATGATGATCTTATTTTGACAAATACCGGTGGCACGCCTTTAGCTGGCCTTGGAATCACAGCAGGAACATTTAACGCGTCTAGTAATGTCAGTTCATTCCGTACCGCAAAGGCAACAAGTTTTGATTCGGTGCGTACGCAAATTGACCAACTTGCAGCAGATGCATCGTTCCAAAACAAAAATTTGCTGTTGGGAGATAACTTGGAATTTACCTTCAATGAAGATGGATCCTCTTCTCTTTCTGTATCAGGGGTAACTTTTACGGCGAGTGGCCTTAGCATCGATGCAGCTGTAAATAATTTTCAATTGGACACGAATATTAATGCGGCCAAAGCAGACTTAGAGGCGGCCCTTGATACATTGAATGAATTTTCATCAACGCTAAGCACGAGCTTGTCCGTTGTCGAAGCCCGTCAAGACTTTACTACTAATATTGTTGAGCTTCTCAATGATGGCGCAGATGATTTAACAGCTGCTGATTTAGAGCAAGAAAGTGCCTTATTGCTTGCGCTGCAAACCCGTCAGGATTTGGCAGTAACGGCGTTGACAATTCTACAGGATAGCGAGGCGACAGCCTTAAATCTGTTTTCGTAAAGAATTCATTTTTTACGACAACCGTCCACCACCCAAACTTGGCCTGTTCTTGAATTTTCAAGGACAGGCCCCTTTTGGATATGGTTTTGAGAGGTTTACCAAGGCAACTCATACTCTTCAGCGTGCCAAAAGGTTCCGGTTTGCTCCAATGTTAAGGCATCCATGCGATCAATCAGGTTTGTGGCCGATTGAGAAGGTTCCACATTACCATTACCACTCGTCATATTCGTACGGACAAAACCAGGATGCAGCAAAAATACGCCAATTTCTTTTGATTTGAGATCATGGGCCAGATTAACCCCCGCCATGTTGACGGCAGTTTTAGAGATCCGGTATCCATAGTTCCCACCAGATGAGTTATCGGCCAAGGATCCAACACGGCTGGAAACAATAAAAACCTTTGATCCTGTATTTAAATTTGGCAAAAGCGCAAGGCTAACCCGCAAAGGTCCTAAGGTATTGACTTCAAATTGCATCCGAATGCGATCAAAATCCATATCCTCCAGACTCTCATTGGTGAAAATACCTGCATTGTTGATCAGATAATCGATGTTTTGTCCGGCACATTTGTCTTTTAAAATGTCCACGCAACTCTCAGCGCCAACATCAATACCCTCAATAATTTGCGCATTTGTTTGTTGTAACGCATCTGATGTTGTGCGGCACATGGCAATCACATCATCTCCACGCTCTAAGAATTGCTTTGTCATTTCAAGCCCAATGCCTTTGTTGGCCCCTGTAATGGCAACAAGTGTCATGATGGTATCCTATTTGTATGTCCTGAGCCTAATATATGAGCTATTCTAAAATAACTTTTCTTTTTATGGTTTTTACTTTTGCAAGACTTTGATCTGTTTTTACATTTAACGTAGAACCGTTTTTATCACTTTGATTGATGAGGTCAAAGTAAAAACATGAAATGTTTGGCTAATAAATTTGCAATTATACTGTGCATAATGCGTTTTTAAAACAGTAAAATGGATTTAAGAAGGTGGATTAATTTTTTTTATTTTGTAGTTTTATATCAATTCAATTTCTGAAGTAAGAAAAA
This sequence comes from Pseudomonadota bacterium, assembly GCA_039033475.1. Lineage (GTDB taxonomy): Bacteria > Pseudomonadota > Alphaproteobacteria > Rhizobiales > CBDHHC01 > JBCCCO01. The sequence continues at coordinate 4,103 of JBCCCO010000087.1, forward strand.
ATATTATGGATATTCTGACAAAAACAAAGACAAAACCACCTTCATTTGTTCCTGGAGAGCGATTCTATCCACTATTCAATACTTATGAAGAAGATGACAAGTGCGTTTTAGCTCTAAAAGCGAAGTTGGATAACGAGTGCAGTGGAGATGACAGCCATATCTCTTATTTAAAACACCTCCCAGAGACAGAATTTGAAAGCCGCTATCTGCACCTCATGGCCAAGTTAATAAGGCATCGCATTAGAAAAAAATTTTACAAAGACCGTCTTGTTATTATGACCAGCATGCCTAAAAGTGCATCAAAAGCGACAGCAAAAACAATAGCAGCTTTGCAAAATTATCATGGGTATGTTGAGAGCCAATTTGGCCAATCTATTGAAACTCAATTCAGTTTTGGAACTGTAGAAACAAGTTTCAACGCAGATATACTCTTACGTTTGCCAGATGGTGGGGTCTGGCACAAGCATTTGCAACCAGATGCAAAGTTACTGCAAATTGTATCTGAATTAAAGTGTAAATTAGCTGTTGTCGTGCGACATCCCTTAGACCATCTGGCGGCGATATATGCTCAAACGAGTGTTTTGAACATTGAAAATACTTTTGTAGGCAATCCTATTTTTCTTTTGGAAAGTAAGAATTTCCTTGAAACTCAGAATAAAGATGAAGTTATCAAATATCTTATTATGGAGGGATATCTATGGTCCGTTTTGGAGTGGATTGCAGCTTGGGAGCGAATCAGAGGTGAGAATAGCTTCTTGTCGCGATACGAGGATGTCATAGCAGACCAAGAAGCTCATTTTTCTAGGTTAAACACATTTTTCTTCAATAAGCCTATGGATGAAAATGTTCTAGAATTATGCTTAAAGCAATTTCATTATCGTAAGAAAGAAGACCCTCTCAAGGATAAAAATAGAAGATATGACGCTGGCTGGACTGGAAAGACTTCGATTTATAAAGACTATATGACGAGTAATAACATTAGCCTTTATGAAAAAGTAACAAAAACTTTTCTAGAGGCTCATCCGTTAGCAAAATACTTACTTAGAGTATATTCAAAATCAGAATTGTTATTATTAGAGGAGTACGATAAATAATCAATTTATTTTGTAATATGAAAAAAAACAAATTGTTTTAGGTCCTGAGCTTAAATTGAATCTGGTATCACTTACCTAGATAACACTTTGATAATCAAACCTTCTCAATCCTACGGAAGCTGGTAGGCCATTCCTCGAGAAAGTAAATTATTGATTGGTATATTAACTTCCCAATAACAAGAAAACGAAATTTTAAGAGTTGCACTTGTTTGTTGGGTCCGATAAACCAATGAAAAGTATTCAAAAACAATGGGACCTATTTAATGAAGCCAATCATTCAAGCCTTAATTATGCTTCTAGATATATATATTTGGATCCTTATTTTCAGCATTATTTTCTCCTGGCTTTATGCGTTTAATGTCATTAATTCAGGCAATCGCTTTGTTGGTATGGTAGGAGAGTTTCTCTATAAAATTACCGAACCAGCTCTAAGGCCCATTCGCAGAATTTTACACCGTATTTTACCAGATTTAGGTGGAATTGATATTTCTCCGGTTTTCCTATTTTTGCTAATTTATGTCATACAAATGTATTTACAATTTTATGTTCTCCCCGTTGTTCCTTAGGTCCTGCGCCTAAAAGTAATAAGGAGCAAAGCATATGGCCTTAGCGCAAATAATTGATGGTAAAGCGCTTGCACAGAGTGTCCGCGAAAAAGTGGGCACTGCCGTTGGTAGTCTAAAATCACAACATAATATCATACCTGGTCTGACGGTGATTTTGGTCGGTGAGAACCCGGCCAGTCAGGTGTATGTGCGCAATAAAGCAAAATTTACAGAACAGCTGGGTATGACCTCCCGTGTAATTCAATTGCCGCAAACCTGTTCTCAGTCTGAACTTTTAAGCCATATCAATGAATTGAATCAGGATGATAAAGTGCATGGTATTCTGGTTCAGTTGCCTCTGCCAGATCAAATTGAAAGCTCTGAGGTTCTTAATCATATTCGCCCAGAGAAAGATGTAGATGGCTTTCATTCCGTGAATGTGGGCAAGCTTTGCATTGGCCAGCCATGTTTTGTGCCATGTACACCGCTTGGTTCTGTAATGCTGATAAAGCAAGTAAGGGCAAATCTAGCCGGTGCCCATGCTGTCATTGTTGGCCGCTCTAACATCGTTGGTAAACCTATGGTGCAGTTGCTACTCCAGGAAAACTGTACGGTAAGTGTGGCTCATTCCAGAACAAAGGATCTCGCAGCCATAACCAAACAAGCTGATATTCTCATTGCCGCTGTGGGCAGGCCAGAGATGATCACAGCCGATCATGTCAAACCAGGGACCATCGTCATTGATGTTGGGATAAACCGTGTGCCAGCTCCTGAAAAAGGGGAAGGCAAAACAAAATTGGTAGGCGATGTTGCCTTTGATGAAGTTGCCAATATTGCCTCTGCCATAACCCCAGTACCAGGTGGTGTGGGACCAATGACAATTGCATGTTTGCTGCGCAATACCTTACAAGCTGCGTGCGAATCGGCCAATATAGACATGTCCCAAATTTAGGCTCAGGACCTATAAATAACAAATACGTGAAAGTCTGTCATGAGGCTAAGCAGAAGAGACCGAAGCTTACTAAGTGAATGGTGGTTTACGATAGACCGTTTGATGCTAGGCGCTATACTTATCATTATATGCACAGGTCTATTTGTCTCTCTTGCCGCCAGTCCCCCCATTGCTTTGAAAAATGATTTGGAAGCGTTTTACTTCTTCAAACGTCATATGCTGTTTTTCCTACCCACACTGTTGTTATTGTTTGTCATTTCCCTCCTCAGTCCAAAACAAATGCGTCGATTGTGTTTAATTATTTTTGTATTTGGTTTGCTGCTTATGGGTGGGATCCTGATATTTGGGCAGGAAGTCAACGGCGCAAAACGTTGGTTGCAATGGGGGAGTTTTTCTCTTCAACCTTCCGAATTTGTCAAAACAGCTTTTATTGTCGTTTCTGCCTGGTTTTTTACACAAAAAGATCTGCGCCCTGACATGCCAGCAACACCTTTTGTTATTACAGGGTATCTTGTCTTTATTGCCCTTTTGGTATTACAGCCCGATATAGGGCAAGCCTTTTTGGTCACACTCGTATGGATGGGATTGTTTTTTATCAGCGGGCTACAGTGGCGCTGGGTTGGTTTGTTTAGTGGTTTGATGTGTTCAGCATTTGTGCTTGCTTATGTGGCCTTACCTCATGTCAAGATCCGTATTGACCGCTTTTTAAACCCTGAGTCGGGAGAGAATTATCAAATTCAGAGAGCTTTGCAGTCTTTTCGTGAAGGAGGTTTTTGGGGAGTTGGACCAGGAGAGGGCAAACTTAAGCATATTTTGCCAGATGCACATACAGACTTTATCTACGCGGTCATAGCCGAGGAATACGGCATTATCGCGTGTATTATGCTGCTGTCGGTATTCGCTTTTATTGTATTGCGCGGTTTGATAAATGCAGCTAGCGAGAGAGATTTGTTTAACCGTTTTGCCATTTCTGGTTTGATCATATTGTTGGGCTTGCAATGTATTATTAACATATCGGTCAATGTTGGCTTGCTGCCTGCAAAAGGAATGACATTACCTTTTATTTCTTACGGTGGGTCATCATTAATGGCAACGGCCTTAGCAATGGGTATGGTTTTAGGCTTGACCCGTAAACGTCCAGAGACCTACATTTAGATCTGGTTGAGTATAGAACAGTGTATTTTTATCATAATACTCTCAGTTCGTCATTCCAGCGAAAGCTGGAATTTCATACGAGTCGCATAGAGATCCCTGACTTATCATGGATATAGTGGTGGTTGGTTGTATTGTCAAAAAGAGAAAAAGGAATAAAGTACGTGAGCAATAAACACGTCATTTTGGCAGCAGGTGGAACAGGGGGGCATTTGTTTCCTGCTTTTGCATTGGCAGAGGAATTAATCCGCAGAAATCATATTGTTGACCTCATTACAGACAAGCGAGGAGAGCGTTTTCGCGGTGATTTTCCTGGTCGTGATGTTTATATTGTGAATTCTGCAACGTTTGCCAGTCGCTCACCTTTTGCAATATTGCAAGCAGGTTGGAAATTGGTCTCGGGCACCTGGTCAACATGGCGTTTGTTAGGGCGGCTCAGACCGCAAGCCGTTGTGGGCTTTGGTGGTTATCCCACATTTCCCCCGCTCGTCGCATCATATTTGCGGAAAATTCCTTGCGCGGTGCATGAGCAAAACGCAGTTATGGGCAGGGCAAACCGCTTTTTTGCAAAATTTGTAACGACTATAGCAATGTCTTTTAAAGACACAAAATATATCACTGGAGAGCTTTTGGCCAAGTCTCACTTTACGGGAAATCCAGTGCGCAATATTGTTAGGGAATGGAGCTCTGTACCTTACACCTCACCGCAACCAGGTGGTGATTTTCACCTTTTGGTTTTTGGCGGTAGCCAAGGGGCTCGCTTTTTTTCTGATGTTGTTCCACAGGCGGTGACGCAGTTGCCACAAGAGCTGAGACGTAGATTAAAAATTGTACAACAATGCCGGGAAGAAGATGCTGCTCGCGTTGAAAAAGCATACATCCATGCAGGAATAGCAGCTGATATAGCTCCATTTTTTGAGAATTTAGCAGAATATATTACACAGTCTCATTTGGTGATTGCCCGCTCGGGAGCGTCAAGTGTAGCAGAATTGGCAGTTTTGGGGCGCCCTTCATTATTGGTGCCGTTGCCACATGCTCTGGATAATGATCAACTGTTAAACGCAAAACGGCTGACAGATACTGGTGGAGCGTGCTATATTCCGCAAGATGAGCTTGATGCAGAGCGCTTGAATAAAGAACTTACAAAATTCTTATCAGAGCCTTTTCGGCTCGCCCACGCTGCAAGAGCCGCTAAAGAAATGGGTGAGCCAGATGCAGTAAACTTACTGGCACATATGGTTGAGGGGCTTTAAGCTTTTCGGGGCGTTAAGGCCCTAGTAAGCCAAAATAAAGAATAACAAACAATGAGGATAATGTTATGCAGCTGCCGCTAGAGATAGGGCCATTCCATATCATTGGAATTGGGGGCATAGGAATGAGCGCTATTGCTGAGGTGATGCAAGCCCGTGGATTGATGGTTCAGGGCAGTGATATGAAAGAAAGCGCAAATACTCTTCGACTATCCGAAAAAGGTATCACGACATATATTGGTCATGCACGTGAGAATATTGAGAACGCAAAGTATGTTGTAGTTTCAACAGCTATCAAAAAAGACAATCCCGAATATGCCGCAGCATTAGAGCGCAAGCTACCAATCATTCGCCGAGCAGAAATGCTGGCAGAAATCATGCGTAATAAGAATACAATCTCGGTGACAGGAACCCACGGAAAGACCACCACAACATCACTTGTTGCCACTGTACTTGAAGAAGGAGGGCTAGACCCAACTGTGATCAATGGGGGAGTGTTGAATCGTTGGGGATCAAATGCGCGTATTGGGGACAGTGAATGGATGGTCGTTGAAGCAGATGAATCCGACGGGACATTTCTAAAGCTGCCAACACAAATTGGCATTGTTACCAATATTGACCCAGAGCACTTGGATTTTTATGGCTCCACCGAAAACATGCAAAAGGCTTTTCAAGGATTCTTCGATAACATTCCATTTTACGGCCTTGCGATTGCTGGAATTGACCACCCTGTTGTACGTCAAATGGTAGAGCATGTTCGAGGGCAAGGGGCCGCAAAACGCATTATAACTTATGGCATAGCCGCTGATGCAGATATTCGTCTCGAAAATTTAAGACACCATGGCACTTCATGTGTATTTGATATTGTTTGCGGTGGAAAAATGAATGGCCATTCAGGCGTTAAAATGGAAAACATCGTACTTTCAGCACCAGGGCACCATAATGCTTTGAATGCGACAGCTGCTATTGCCGTGGCAATAGAAACAGGTGTTAAAGAAGATGCGATCCGCAATGCATTACAAGAGTTTTCTGGGGTGAAACGTCGCTTCAGTTATGCAGGTCATTGGAATGGTGCCTCTTTTTATGACGATTACGCTCATCACCCGGTTGAAATTAACTCCATTTTAGCAGCTGCAAAAGAGGTCTCTGAAGGCCGCGTAATCGCTGTGATGCAACCTCATAGATATAGCCGCCTGCAAAATTTGTTTGATGGGTTCTGCACCTGTTTTAAAGATGCAGACAGTGTCATTGTCACACCGGTTTTCGCCGCAGGAGAAAAGCCGTCTGCCCAATTTGGCCAAGAGCAGCTGCTACAAGGCATCAAAACTAAAGGGCATACCAGTGTGATTGGCGTTCAAAGTTATGATCACCTAGCTCAAATGCTAAAACAGAATGTGATGCCTGGTGATTTGGTGATTGGTCTTGGTGCAGGAAGCATCAGTGAATGGATGCATGCACTGCCAGATCAACTAACCTCTCTTGAAACACAAGAGTTACCCCGTAATATTGAGGTGAGTGTGTGAGTTTTCCTGATATTTCAGGAGAATTAATGCGCCTCATGCCGGATGTGCAAGGTCGTATCAGGGTCAATGCTCCTCTCTCAGATTTGACATGGTTCCGTGTGGGCGGCCCGGCGCAAATTTTGTTTGTCCCTGCAAATATTGCAGATCTTGCCTACTTTCTAAAACACTGTCCGCAAGACCTGCCGATAACATTTATCGGCCTGGGCTCGAATCTCATTGTGCGTGATGGAGGTATCCCAGGTGTTGTCATTCGTCTTGGCAAAGGGTTTTATGAAATCGAGCCACAAAATGAGGCACAATTGCGTGTTGGCGCAGGCGTGCCAGATGTAAAAGTTTCCCGAGCCGCTGCTGAAAACGCAATCAGTGGTTTTGCTTTTTTGCGCGGAATACCAGGTTCCATAGGGGGAGCGTTGCGGATGAATGCTGGTGCTCATGGCTCTGAAATCAAAAGTCTTGTCACCGAAGTCCGTGCTCTGGATCGCTCAGGGCAGATCCATACTCTAAGTTGTGAGGATATGGGATTTTCTTATCGGCACTGTGCAGCACCAAAGGATTGGGTTTTTGTTGACTGCGTGTTGCAAGGCGAGCCGGGCGAACAGGATAGCATTTATCAAGAGATGGAGCAGGTTGCGCAATACCGTGAAGAGCATCAGCCAATCAAAAGCAGAACAGGCGGATCAACCTTTAAAAACCCGCCGGAACAAAGCGCCTGGAAATTAATTGATGAAGCGGGGTGCCGTGGGTTGCAAATCGGCGGTGCACAAGTTTCAGAAAAGCACTGTAATTTCTTGATCAATGTTGGCGGTGCGACAGCACATGACTTGGAAACTTTAGGCGAAACAGTGCGTGAGCGCGTCCAAGAAAAACATAATATCGAGCTGCAATGGGAAATCCGCCGCATTGGTGTGTGAATTCTAAGAGCCTGACCGAAAAGTAATTTTTTTATTTCAATGGGTTACAAACTAAAAATTTTATATATTTGATTTTGTATTCTACATTTTCTCAATATATTCAATGTTAGAAGGTATTTTCATAATATTTGATAGCTGCATAACTCATTGTTTTTAAA
>JBCCCO010000088.1:0-11523 GCA_039033475.1 Pseudomonadota bacterium
ACCGAAAAGGTTTATATCGGCGACTTTGCCGTGGTGACGCGCTCACGGGATGTGGGTAGCGATGGCACCTTGCGTACCGAATATCTGCACCGCGATCACTTGGGCTCGGTCGATACGATCACCGATGAAGCCGGAGTTGTGATCCAGCGCATGAGCTTTGATGCTTGGGGCAAGCGGCGCGAGGTCAACTGGCAGGTGATGATGGATGCAGCTATCATGGTGTTTGATACCGGCACTACGACGCGCGGCTTCACCGGCCATGAGATGCTCGACCCGGTCGGCCTTGTGCATATGAACGGGCGTATTTACGATCCGGAACTGGGACGTTTTCTTTCTGCTGACCCTAACGTTCAAGAAACTGACAACCTGCAAAACTGGAACCGGTATTCCTACGTGCTCAACAACCCACTCAGCTATACGGATCCCACCGGCTTTTTCTTTAAAAGCCTGTTCCGCGCCATCGGCCAGGCGTTCGGCAAAATCTTCTCTGCAATCGGACGCGCGTTTAAGAAACTCCTCAGCAACCCGATTGTTCGGGCCGCGATCCAGATTGCAGCATGTATCTCCTTACCTGTAGCGGGATGTGCGGCTGCAAGCGCTACCATGCCCCTTGCAGGTGGTGGATCAATAACAGATGCATTGAAAGCAGCAGCCTTTGCCTTTGTCTCTCATGGCATCTGGCAAGGTGTTGATGGGGTCTGGGGCGGCCTTTCCAAAGCAATATCGGGCTTCTCTAAACTTGGCAAAAGCTTGGTTCATGGCGTCGTCGGCGGCGCAATGTCAGTGGCCCGTGGCGGTAACTTCTTGGTTGGCTTTGCAACAGGGGCATTGGGTAAGGCAACGAGTTTTGTCTCTGATACGATCAGTCAAGGCAACCAGTTTCTAGACACTCTCATTGTTGCAGCATCTGGCTGTGGGGCTTCCGTTATTGCAGGCGGCAAGTGTGCCAATGGAGCCGTGACTGCCGCGTTTGCAAATATGTATAATAAGTGGGGAGCAGCTGCTAGACTGCGCTCACGCTGGATCAACAACCGTATCAGTATTTCGAAATCTGTTGATGATGGTGAACATACAATATTTAAATATAGAGGTGAGCATAGGTATGTAATCAGTGGTGAAATCTGTAGCGTATCAACATCAGGATGCAATTCAGCGCTTGCAGATAAAGTGTTTGATTATGTTAATAAAAATGATGTGCCATTTAGCAGTAATGATCTGGGAGGTGGTTTTAAGAATCTAATTGATGGTTTATTCAGACCATTAGGAAATCAGCCAATTGACCATGTTGAATATCCAGATATCAGAACTGCAATAAATACAACACTTGAAGGTCATAATTTCCATCCAGGCACAGTAACGCATTCAGTTCGTTTTTCAGATAGCTCTCTACTTTATAATGTAACAGGGCAAGGTAGTGGACGTCTCCCTGGTTTCAACAATAATTTAGGTGTATCCTTATTCAAACCAAATGTTCGAGATGTCGTGAATAGATTTGGAAGATAAAAATATGAGATATTGTCTATTATTATCAATTTTGTTTATGCTATGCGCTTGTACTGGTGATGGCTCAGCTCCTCCACCTCATGCAATGTATCGGGGAGATTTTAATCCACAAAATATAGCTTGTGTCGAAAATACTATTCGAAAAATCTCAGAAAAATGGGATTTTCGTGTAATTGAAAAAGACAGACAAGTGATGAAAAGAGTGAACGAAGGAACCAGTGCTTTTTACATATTAGCTATAAAAAAAGACGGAGACTTATCCGATATCAATTCTTGGATTATGTCTATCGGAAGCTTTATTAATGGATCTAGAATTAACTTCACTATTGGAAATTATAAAGAATTATCAGTCATGAAAAAAGACAAACTAGCACAAGAAGTCGTAGGTCAACTCAGCGCAAAATGTAATACGCAATTAATTCGTTACACAGAACCATATGGGCAAAAACCTCAAAAGTAGATAAAATCCCACGCCGGACTGGGTTTGAACCCAGTCCGTACCGTTCATATTCTTTTCAACCTTTACAATATGTTAAAATTTTATGATGGACAATCAGTCGGGCTTGAAAACTTTGGCGGCGTGGAAACCGGTATTCCTACGTGCTCAACAACCCCCTCAGCTATACAGATCCCACAGGGTTTTTCTTCAAAAGCCTGTTCCGCGCCATCGGCCAAGCGTTCGGCAAAATCTTCTCTGCAATCGGACGGGCGTTTAAGAAGTTATTGCGAAATTCGATTGTCAGGGCGGTGATCCAGATTGCAGCGTGTATCTCTTTACCTGTAGCGGGATGTGCAGCTGCAAGCGCTACCATGCATAAATCTGAAACCACATGGTTCCGAGCTATACGCAAAAGTTGGTGATGGCATGATTTAAAGGTGGCTTATCATGGGTGTGATTCCAAAACATCCATATATCCATAAAAGGAGCGATATGCCATGACAGATGATACAATTACAAAGCTTATATAAAGTGTATGAAGTTGATTTTCAGGATAATCCTGCTCAACCAAATCTACGAGGGATGGTAAAAAACCTGCAAGCGTCTTTCCTGCCCCTGTAGGCGCAAAAAGCAACACATCTCTTCTTTTTTGTGAAGCGTGTAAGGTTTCCAATTGATGCGGGTGATATATCCAGCCACGTTGCATTAACCATTCCGTTATAGGATGGGACTGGAGAATTTCAGGCAAATCATTATAGTTTGTATCATGAACTGGTTGAATCATGAACTTTTTATAGCCCCCATTAAAACCTATATTGATCCGGTCAAGCCGGTCGATCGGGCGTTTATTACCCATGGCCATGCTGACCATGCGAGATCTGGCCATAGCAAAGTCCTTGCAACACCGCAAACCATAGACATCATGAAAACTCGCTATGGTGAATATTGTGCGGAAACTTTCCAATCTTTGAACTACGGTGAAACACTCACAATCGATGATGTGAAAATAACACTCTATCCTGCAGGGCATATTCTTGGCAGCGCACAGGTCTTGCTTGAATATAAAGGAAAGCGCGCCGTGATCACAGGAGATTATAAAACACAGCCTGATAATACCGCAGTTCATTTTGAATTGGTGCCTTGCGATCTTTTTGTCACCGAAGCAACATTTGGTCTACCTGTATTCCAGCACCCAAAACCGCAAGCGGAGATTACAAAATTACTTCAATCCGTAAAAGCAAATTCAGAGCGCTGTCATGTGATTGGAGCATATGCTTTAGGTAAAGCTCAACGTGTGATCAAGCTGCTGCGAGATACTGGATACGATGCCCCAATTTATTTGCACGGCGCGCAAGTCAAGCTCTGCGAATATTACCAATCTCAAAACATTGATTTGGGGGATCTGCGCAAAGCCCTCGATCGTGTGAAGAATGAGTTCAAAGGCCATATTGTTATCGCACCGCCATCTGCTTTGAAAGACAGATGGTCGAGGCGCTTACCTGCCCCTGTTGTCTGTATGGCCTCTGGTTGGATGACAGTCAAACAGCGCGCTAAGCAAAGCCTTGTTGAACTTCCTTTGGTTATTTCTGACCATGCAGATTGGAATGAGCTGACAAGCACCATTCAAGCAACATGCGCTGAAGACATTTGGGTAACCCACGGCCGCGAAGAGGCTCTGGTACGCTGGTGCGGAATGCAAGGCTTACAGGCTGAGCCGTTATCAATACAGGGACGAGAAGAGGATGGGGAGTGAGGTTCTTATCATAAAATTAAACCCCCAGATGCATAAATATTGGACTTAAAGCCATGGAAAATAGGCTTTAAATATGATAATAATCAAATCATATTTTTAAAGCATCAGAACAGAAAGAGCGCGAGAGCTGTGTACTTAAGAGTTGATATTTTAGTGGCTAACTCTCTTCCATCACAAATTAAAAGCAATCAATCCAAGCGTAACAACAGCAAATATAATTAGCAAGGTCTGCATAGATCTGCCTAACCGGCCTTTCAAATCCTGTTTTACTTTTTCATATAAATCTGGCCAAGTATATGCGACAAAGTCACCCTGCGACATCATATTAACAAGCTTTCCTTCAGCATCAACAATCGGTAAATGACGAAAGCGTTCATGTGACATCGTTTGCATCCAATCAACCAGATCATCGGTCTCATTAGCCACTTTGACATTTTTACTCATGATTTGTGAAAGCGGTGTTGTTTCAGGATTAATCTTTGCCCCTAAAACGCGGATCATCATGTCACGTTCCGTCACAATTCCAGCAATGGTTTCATCTTTATTAATGACAATGATAGACCCAATGTTTTTCTCGCACATCACGTCCAATGCCTGCTGAACACTCTCTTCTGCTAAGAACGTTATTGGCTTTGGTTTTGTCTTAAAAGTTGGCTTATCTTTAATCTGCATAGCGACATTTTATTCCTAGATTTTAAATCTCATCAAAATTTACTATTATTTTCTAAATTTTCAGTATATACTGAAAATTAAAGAAAGCAATCTTGTTTTAATATATTTTCGGAGAGACCATGGAGCTACCTCCACTAATACAAACGTTTGTGCTTCACTTTGGTGAGATGGGGTCTAGGTGGGGCATAAACCGCACCGTGGGACAAATTTATGCAGTTCTTTATCTGTCAGAAAAACCACTCAATGCAGACCAAATTGTTGAGGCACTGGGGTTTTCCCGCTCCAATGTTGCGATGGGTATTAAAGAGTTATCAAGCATGAATCTCGTCATGTTAAAGCATATGCCTCATGACCGGAAAGACTATTATGCAACCCATGAAAATATCTGGGATATTGTCCGCAATCTTGCGGAAGAAAGACGAAAACGCGAGATTGAACCAACACTCACGATGCTCCGTTCAATCATATTAGAAAAACCAAAATCTGAAGAAGAGAAATTCGCACAAAGCAAAATGGAGGAAATGCACGATCTTATTGAAATGCTGACAGGTTGGTACAACGACATACAGAAAATGGAGACAGAAAGGCTTGTCAATTTACTAAAAATGGGATCAAAAATATACAACCTCTATCAGTACAAAGATAAGCTTAAAATTATCCCCGGAGGAAAAAGTCAGAAGAAGGGCATATCATAATGGAATTAGATCCGTTTTTATTATCGCGCATTCAATTTGCAGCAAACATTACATTTCATATTATGTTCCCATCAATCACAATTGCATTGGGGTGGGTATTACTTTTTTTCAAGCTTCGCTACAACGCAACACAAGATGAGGCGTGGATGCAATCTTACTTTTTCTTCACGAAGGTTTTTGCGCTGAGTTTTGCAATAGGTGTCGTCAGCGGCGTGACAATGTCATTTCAGTTTGGGACAAACTGGCCAGGCTTCATGGAAATTGTCGGGAATATTGCAGGCCCTCTCCTAGCCTATGAAGTTCTAACCGCCTTCTTCCTCGAAGCGACATTCCTTGGAATTATGTTATTCGGTTTTAGGCGTGTCCCCGGCTGGCTGCATACAACAGCTACTGTCCTCGTTGCGGTTGGAACTACAGCATCGGCGTTTTGGATTCTCGTGCTCAACAGTTGGATGCACACACCCGCAGGTTTTGAGATGATCGCAAATGATGCAGGTCAACTTCAGGCGCATGTTACAAGTTGGTGGGAAGTAGTTTTCAATCCTTCAATGCCATATCGCCTAACCCACATGTTGTTAGCATCTGGCTTAACAACAGCTTTCCTTATTGCGGGCATATCAGCTTATCGCTTGCTTCGAGGAGACAGAGCATCATCTGTCAGAAAAGCTCTAACAACAGCGATTGTATTAGCTGCTATTCTGATGCCTCTACAGGTCATCGCAGGTCATGAACATGGTATCAATACAAAGGAATATCAGCCGGCCAAATTGGCTGCAATGGAAGGAGCTTGGGAGACGCAAAAAGGAGCACCATTGGTTTTATTTGGCATTCCGGATGAAACGGAGCGAAAAAATCACTTTTCAATCGAAATCCCTTATCTTGCAAGCATTATTGTAACCCATAGTTTAGATGGCGAGATAAAAGGCCTAAATGACTTTGAAGCGCACCCTCCGGTCAAACCTATATTTTTTGGGTTTAGATTAATGGTAGGCATTGGTGTATTGATGTTAATCATTTCATGGGTTGGGTGTTATCTTCTCTGGCGTAACAAAGAAACACCAAAATTATATCTATACGCTTTGGTCGGTATGACGTTTTCAGGTGTTGTCGCAACAATTGCAGGTTGGTATGTCACAGAAATTGGCCGTCAGCCCTGGCTTGTACAAGGTGTGCTGACTACAAAAGAGGCTCTAGGACCTGTAACAGGGGGCATGGTCTTATCCACGTTACTCGTGTACCTTTCCATATACGCATTTCTAACTATAGCTTACATTGTTACGCTATTTCATATGGCACGAAAAGCCGGAGATGGTTCTGAGCGAGACCCGGAAAGACAAATAATCCAAGGGGGAGAGCGGCATACAGCTATTGCTGCCGCGAAATAATATTAAAGGATAGAACATGATTGAACAAGCCATTGCAGATGGGAGTTGGTTGCCTTACACCTTCGCATTTTTAATGGGGCTATCCATGCTGATTTATGCAGTTCTGGATGGTTATGACCTGGGCGTCGGCATGCTGATTGACAATGCCAATTGGCATGAGAAAGACCGCATGATTGCTTCGATTGGCCCTTTTTGGGATGCAAACGAAACCTGGCTTATTCTTGGGGTTGGCTTATTACTTGTTGCCTTCCCCGCAGCCCATGGGGTCATTTTAACAGAACTTTATTTACCTGTAGCGATCATGCTTTTTGGCCTCATCTTTAGAGGTGTTGCCTTTGATTTCAGAGCGAAAGTGCCATATCAACAAAAATGGCGGTGGAATAACAAATTCTTTTATGGCTCCTTATTAGCCTCTTTGGCTCAGGGCTATATGTTAGGCTCATATATTATTGGCTTTGATCAAAGCCTCTCTGGTATTATGTTCTCATGCTTGATTGCAGTAGCTATCGCTTCAGCATATTGCCTGATTGGAGCCTGTTGGCTAATCATGAAATGTGAAGGCAGTTTGCAAGTCAAAGCCATCGCATGGGCCAAATATCATCTTATAAATTCAGTTGTTGGCCTTGTTGCTGTGTCTGCTGCGACCCCTCTCATAAGCAAGCGTATTTTCGAAAAATGGTTTAGCTTTCCTGAAATCTTGTTCCTTGCACCAATTCCTATTGCAACAGGGCTTTTGATTGGCACACTTTACCTGCTGCTGAGAAAAATGCCTTTCGCCCAAGATAAATATTGTTGGCTCCCCTTTATTCTGACCATTGCAATCTATATCCTAAGTTTTGTCGGGTTAGCACACAGCTTCTTTCCCTATATTGTTCCAGAAAAAATGACGATTGTCGAAGCAGCAGCGGCCCCTGCATCCCTCTTTATTATGCTGATCGGAGCGCTGATCGTGCTACCGATTCTGATCGGTTACACGGCTCTTGCGTATTATATATTTCATGGTAAAGCAACGGAACTCAGATATGATTAGGACAATGATTACAGTATTTTATGATGGTAAATGCGGATTATGCGCCAAAGAAATTAAGTACTACAAGAAAATTGCGCCAAAAGGAATTTTCGAGTGGAAAGACATAACGCTTTCATCAAAAGACCTTGAAAAAGAAGGTATAAGTCTGGCTGAAGGTTTAAAAAGTCTTCATGCCAAAGATGCAAATGGTCGTCTCCATAAAGGGGTTGATTCATTTATCTTGATCTGGAAACAATTGAAGTACTGGCGCATTCTCGCTAGAGTTACATCTCTCCCTGTGATTTATCAAATCGCAAACTTTTCTTATAAAACATTTGCAAATTGGAAATTTAGCCGCCTCAACCATTGCCAACTTGCGCTGCAGCAAGAGCAAAACTCGTGAAGTTAAATGTGATATGTAAAATTGCCTCTTTTGCAATTTTTGCATCTACTGACAAACCTCAACAAGTTCTAGGAAGATTTATGATGCTTCTTTCCTGATTTAACCTCTTTTCGACATCTATCTGAACAATGTCGCACGTCATCCCAAACCTGCTCCCACTTCTTGCGCCACGCAAAAGAACGTTTGCAATATGCACAAATTTTTTCTGGCAGATCTGATTTTTTACGCATTTTCATATTCAGACAATCTCATCTTTTTCAAGAGCACTTAAAAATTTGGTAGCATCACTTTGTATCGCGTTTTTCTTTTCTGGATCCATACGCTCTAACGTTTTATACATCATGCCAATACGTTGGTTATTGGCAAGCTTGTCTTTGTTACGCATTAGAAAATGCCAATAGAGATAATTGAAAGGACAAGCATCAGGACCATTTTTCTTTGTTACTTTGTAGCTACAGTTTTTACAGTAATTTGACATTTTATTAATGTAGCTTCCTCCCGCAGCGTAAGGCTTGCTGGCCAGATAACCGCCATCCGCAAATAAAATCATACCCGTGACATTTGGCAACTCGACCCACTCATAAGCATCTGCATAAACAATCAAATACCACTCATTCACCTCTGCCGGATCAATGCCTGCAAGCAATGCAAAGTTTCCCAAAACCATCAATCGTTGAATATGATGAGCGTATGCATTTTGTTTGGTTTCTAACACACATTGTCTGATACAATTCATTTGTGTTTGTCCAGACCAATAAGCCTTTGGCAGTTTGCGTTGTGCCTCAAAGAAATTTTCATCTTTATATTCTGGCATTTTAAGCCAATAGATCCCGCGTATATATTCACGCCATCCCATGATTTGTCGAATAAACCCTTCAACAGCATTTAGAGGTGCTTTATTATTGCGATAAGCTTGTTCTGCGAGTTCAACGCATTCCATTGGCATGAGCAATCCACAGTTTAGGTAAAAGCTTAAATGGGAATGATACATCCAAGGCTCATTTTCAATCATGGCGTCCTGATAGTCACCAAAATGGAAAAGACGTTCATTAATAAATTTCTTAAGTGCTTTTAAAGCTTGCGCCCGTGTTACCGCAAAATGAAAAGGTTCAAGGTCTCCAAAATGATCTGCAAAGCGTTTCTTCACAAGAGATAAAACATCCTTCGTGATATCATCAATATTTTGCTTGAAAGTCGAAGGAATTTTTAATCCATCTTTTGATGGTTTGCGATTGTCTGCATCATAATTCCATTTCCCACCTTCAGGCTGACCACCTTCCATGAGTATGTTATGTTTTTTGCGCATCTCGCGGTAGAAATACTCCATACGCAATTGTCTTCGCTCTACTACCCAGCTTTGAAATTCATCTAGAGAACAAAAAAAACGATTGTCAGCTCGGATATCTACTGAAATTCTAAAACTGTCTTCCCAGTTTTCTATCTCTTGAAGCACACGATATTCGCCAGGAAATGTAACAACAATCTTCTTTATTTTATGACGTTTGATAGCTCGCTTGACCTCTCCTGAAAAAGATCCACTATTATTTTTGTCATCTAGCTTAATATAGTCAACAGTATAACCTTTTCCTTCAAGGTCTTTGGCATAGTGCCGCATGGCAGAAAATAAAAAAGCAATTTTCTTCTTATGATGTTTGACATAAGTTGCTTCATCCCAAACTTCACATATCAAAATAATATCGTTAGCTTTGTCGCAATCAGACAAAGATGAAATCGTTTCATTTAATTGATCACCAAGGATAAGGCGAAGAGTCGTCATGTCAAATTTTCCCTTAAAACTGTTTCCTATTATACGGGAGAGTTTGATAATTAGTCTAATGTATCAGGTGTTTATTTTCACTTATCATCTAAATTTAAAGCTTTCAGAATTGCTTGCAAAGGCTCAACTTCGTTTACAGGCTTATCCCATCTGATACGATTAATACGCGGGAAAAGTAAAGCTAAGCCAGATTTATGGCGTGTGCTGTGATGAGCGCTATCAAAAGCTATTTCGAGAACGATTTCTTTTTTGACTTCTCGCACAGGGCCAAAACGATTAAGCGTATTGGCTCTCACCCATTTATCGAGTTGTTTTAATTCTTCATCGGTAAAACCGGAATATGCTTTGCCTATGGGAACAATCTCCTCCTCATGCCATACTCCAAATGTATAGTCAGAATAAAATGAACTGCGTTTGCCGTGTCCACGTTGGCCATACATCAAAATGGCATCTACAAGTTTTGGATCTCGCTTCCATTTGAACCATGGCCCTTTAGGGCGGCCAGCCTCATAAAAACTCTCTTTTCGTTTCAGCATAATGCCTTCATGGCCATGAATTTCTGCACCTTTAAGACGGATATCACTCAACTCGTTCCAAGACGAAAAAGAGATTGTGTCAGATATCGTCAACCTTGTATTTTCATTTTTAGAAAACCACGTCTCCATTTTCTGACGCCGACTTGTAAGAGGTCGTTCACGCACATCCTCATCACCATCAAATAAAACATCATATACGCAAATATAAGCAGGGTATTGATCCAGATGCTTTTTCACAACGGTTTTACGATTGAGCCGTTGTTGCAAACAATTAAAGGGAAGTGGCGTAAAATCATGCCCTACTAAAAGTTCGCCATCTAATACTGCAGATCCATTTAAGCTTTCTAAAACGTCTGGAAGCGTGTGTGAAATATCATCACCTGTTCTAGAAAATAGTCTTTTGGTGTTATTATCAAAAACCAATTGTACACGAATACCATCCCACTTCCATTCAGCATAAAAATCTTGAGGGTCTATTGGATTGAAGCGGCCTTCAGTATAACACTCTATATTCGACGCGCGAGCTAGATATGTTTTGCCTTTTGTATGTAAACCTGCAACCCACCGCCAACTTAGAGTGTTTGAAGCAGCATCACCATCTAATAAGTTACGATAGAAGAAATCTGCACCAAGCTCCCAGGGAAGTCGAAGCATGAAAATCCAAATGCTAGCAAACCACATACGTGTATGGTTGTGAAGATAGCCAAATTCGATAAGCTCATTCGACCAAAAATCAAAACACTCAATACCAGTTCGTTCTTTTACAGCTTTTTCGTAGTTACTTTTAAGGCTTTCATCATTATCTAATCGTTCTATGTAATTCTTGAGGTTTGACTTGTAATCCACCCAAACATGCGGATGTTGTTCTAACCAGCCCTTGAAATATCCACGCCAAAAAACTTCTTGAACAAATTTTTCTACAGAAGAAAAGCTATGCTTGCTCAATGCTGCCTTGAGCGCTTCTTCCTCAAGGATTAATCTATGGCTAATCCATGGAGAAAGCGCAGAAACATATGAACGATTTTCAGGACCAAAGTCATAATTTCGCTTAGAAGCATATGATCTGCCCATGAAAGGAGAGAATTCTTGCAGTCTCTTCAGGCCAGCTTTTCTACTGGGGTTCCATATAAGGTGAGGAGATGTTTGTTCTTCTGGAAAAAGCATTATTCATTTCCAATCAAGTGTGTATGTACTTACGTATAATTTTTATCACTAAACCACTACCGGCTATAAGCCGGTAGGTTTATCTTCGGTATGATTTTCAATGTAATTGAGGATGATTTCATTTGTTACGTTTCCAGAAGTTGTACAGAAATACCCCCTTGCCCAGAACCGTCTCCCCCAATAGCGT
>JBCCCO010000089.1:0-11390 GCA_039033475.1 Pseudomonadota bacterium
CCAATGGCGAGCAAGATGGCTACTATGATTGTGAAGGCCACCCCATGAAGTCGACCTTCCTGAAGTCGCCCGTGCGCTACAGCCGCATCAGCAGACAATAATTTTAGAAAAATATTTTTTTGATGAATATAAAAATGAAATTATAAACCATGCAGACGCCCAAACATGCGATTTCTTGATTCAGTGTGTCTTAATTTGAAAATATTTTACGATTATGGTATTTTCTGGATAATAAGGTAGATTTGTTATGACCATTTCGGGTGTAAATCAGCAAGTAGTTAACCCTGCCTCGGTGTCTAATACAGAAGCATCACTTGGAACACAGTTTTCAAGTGCCTTGACGCGTGAAACCAGAAACATAGCAAATTCGAATGAGAACGCCCCTCAAAACGCACAGCAATCAGTTTTACGTAATCAAAAGACGGCTAGCGCCTCGCAATTTTTTCGGAATGATGGGATTCGCAAACACATAATTGAGAGTGAGAAATCGCGCAGCGCTGCAAAAAAACAGAAAAAACAAACAAGTTCTAAGCGAAGGCAAAAATCTGACCCAGATGAAGACGATGAAACAAGCGATTTAGTTTAGGCTGCATACCTATTGTTGCTTGGTTTGTGGCACTTTATCGCTTTGAATGTTGATATCATCCCTTTTTTTCTGTTGCGGCAATTCAAAGCTAGCAGATTGAACTATATTACTAGGCACATCTGAGTTCTCAACAATAACGGGTTTTTTAACCAGCTTTCTAAAATAATTAATTTCATCTTGAGCAGCAACCTCTGGCATTGTCGTAACAGCCAAAGCTTTTGCATCCTTAAAACGCCCTTGCAAACTTAGAACGAGAGCTAAGTTCTGTTTTATTTGATCAGTCGCTTGTCCTTTTTGAATAACATTTCTTAACAAAGATTCAGCCTTACCAGGATTGCCATTTAAAGCATAACTTAGTGCAAGATTATTAAGAACAGTCGGCTCGTCAGGTTTTATTTTTAACGCTTTCTGGAATTCTTTTTGGGCATTTTTATGGGCTCCATTTTTTGCATAAAGCGTTCCTTTCGCAGAAATTAAGCGCCAATCAGTAGGTGCTTCAATGCTGTGAATTGATTGCTCTGCCAGTTCTAATTTTTTAAGCTTGATCGCAAGCCGTGCGTACTCAGAAACCAAAAGTTCATTTTTAGGATTATATTGCAACCCTGTTTGCAAAACTTGAAACGCTTTATTCTTTTCATTATTTCGAATGAGAGACTTGGCATAATGCAAAGCAATATCAGGATCTTTGGGAGATTTGATAAAGTCTTTACTCCAGTCTTTATTGCCTTCTTCAAATGCCGTTTCTTGCTTTTCGGCTTCTTGTGCATCTTTGGCTAGTCTCTGGATAAGCGTTACTTTGGAGCAGCCCGTCAGAGTAAAAACAAATAGCATGCAAAAAATAAAAAATATTCTTGCACGGTATACTTTTTGAATAACCTGACTATACTGATTGTTCACCTTAACCATTAAGAATCTTTCATGCTGCTCGGACACTTGCCCGTACAGTGTAATTTGCATAGCAAGATGTCAAGCTTGTATTTTTACAATAGATGTGGGAAAAACAATAAAAAAACTAACACCCCTAAAGTAAAAAAATTTTTCCACTTTGCAAGCAAAACTCTAAAGCAAAACAGTAAACCTTTTTATTAACGAAACCTTATATGACATATATTAAAGATTTATCCGAACTATTGATTGACGCGACAAGTCGCAAAAAAACAATACCTATCTGGTGTGTTCAGCCATCATCAAAAAAAATAAATATTCCATACCTCAATGACACTCAAAAAGACTGGCTAAAAAATCGTGAATGGTCGCAAAAAGCGAAAAATTATGCTCTCATTCCAGATGATAAAGGCGGGTTAGATGGCGTTGTTTTTGTGCCTGAGCAGATGGATCATAACTCGCGGACAACACTCTCTTTCGGGCAATTACCACCCAACTTGCCTAATGGCAACTATGAGCTTGTCGGAGAGTATGGTGATGAGAACTTTGCCGTTCTTTCATGGTTATTGGGATGTTATAAATTTCAAAATTATTTATCTTCACCAACATCCAAAACTATTACTCTAAAGCTCCCAAAAAACGTCGATAGAGAGCGTAGTCTTGCCCAGGCAGAAGCGATGTGGATGGGCCGGGATATAATTAATACGCCCGCGAATCATTTTGGTCCGGAAGAATTAGAAACTGTCTGCCGTGACCTTGCCAAATACCACAAAGCAAAACTCAAAGTATGCGTAGGTGATAAATTACTTAAAGAAAACTTTCCTCTCATTCACGCAGTCGGCAAAGCCAGCACTCGCGCTCCCAGGTTAATGAATATGCATTGGGGGGATAAAACCAACCCTTTGGTCACATTAATAGGTAAAGGGATCTGTTTTGATACCGGAGGTTTAAATATCAAAACAGGCAATCACATGCTGCTCATGAAAAAAGATATGGGTGGAGCTGCAACAACTCTTGCTCTGGCTCATATGATTATGTCAGCCCAACTCCCTATCCAACTTCGCGTTCTGATACCTGCTGCTGAAAATAGCATTGCTGGCAATGCTTTTCGGCCTGGCGATATTTTACCAAGTCGCCAGGGAATGAATGTAGAAATTGGTAATACAGACGCAGAGGGGCGTTTGGTACTTGCCGATGCGCTTGCCTTAGCTAGTGAAGAAAATCCTGAGCATATTATGACCTTTGCCACTTTAACCGGAGCAGCCAGAGTGGCATTGGGCGCTGATTTACCTGCATTCTTCTGTAGCGATGATAATTTTTCAGAAAAGGTTATTTCTTCATCCATGGAATGGGCGGACCCGGTATGGCGATTACCGTTTTGGCAACCTTATGATTCTTTGCTAAGCAGCAATATAGCTGATGTAAATCATATATCCAGCGGTGGCTTTGCAGGGGCTATTACGGCTGCTTTGTTTCTCAAACATTTTGTACCAAAGAAGACAATGTATAGCCATTTTGATCTTTACGGTTGGACCCCCAATGCCAAGCCTGGAAGACCAAAAGGTGGAGAACCTCAAGGAGCGCGCGCTGTTTTTGAAACTCTTGAGCGCATATATGCAAAATAACGTATTTTTTTATGTCACAGTCGCTAGATTCTCGCCTTTTTGCCTATCGTACTGATCTTGCTGATATTGCGTTACAAGATCGCATCAAGGCTGAACGCTATGTTAAACCCGCACCTTACCAGGTCGCTGCAAACTATGCGCCTGTGCGCAGAGCCCCTCGCTTTGATGCACCTCTCGATACGCAAGCGTTATATGGCCATATAGTCAATGTCTTTGAGATTAAAGAGGGCTGGGCTTGGGCTCAATTGCAAACAGATGGCTATGTGGGGTATATTCCCGAAAACTGCTTATCCTCAGACATTGCAGAAGTTACTCATTGCATTACTGCTCCAAGCACATTTGTCTATCCGGCACCTGATATTAAAACGCCGCCCCTAGAAACCTTAACCCTCAATGCATCTATCAACATCACTGAGGTGACGGAAAAGTTCGTTAAAACCTCTGAGAACACTTACATTTATGCTGCCCATACATCACACCTTGAAAACGAGTGCGGTGACTTTGTTCATTTTGCAGAGAACTTTAAATATACGCCTTATTTATGGGGCGGCTGCACCTATTTTGGTATAGACTGCTCTGGGTTGGTACAACTTGCATTACATGCATCAGGCCATACCTCCGCTCCGCGTGATAGCGATATGCAATTGCATACCCTCGGAACAGCTTTGCCAAATATTAATCCGAAAACGCACCTTAAACGTGGAGATTTGGTTTTTTGGAAAGGGCATGTGGGTATTATGACTGATAATACCAACCTGTTACATGCAAACGGCTATCACATGCAAACTGTTATTGAACCCCTTGAAATTGCTGTAAAACGTATTGCAGAGATTTATGGATCTGTTGTCGCAATAAAACGTTTTTAACCATAGTCATAGATAAGAAAAGTGCATTTTAAACATCAAAACGCTCCACCGTTAACCTTCGCTGCTTCGGAGCGCGAAGCCCCATCAAGTATTACAGAAAGCGCTAGCAAACGGCGGCATTGTGTTACATCTGTACTGGATTTGGCAAACCCACGTACCTCATCTGCTGTATATTCTGATGAAATAGAAATTGCTTTTCCCATGACAAAACTCCCCGTTCTGTTCGTAATCTTGAATCATATTCGCAGAGATTTGGGAAGCCATAATATAAGTCGGCCTTAGCGAAGGTTCGTATTAATTATAAAAATAACTTATGCGTAAAAACATAAAAAAACTTTCCTATGCACGGGTCATCATCAGTTTTACTGTAATGACAGGAATTATCGTAGGTACATTATTTCTTGCATATACACTTGAGCCACTTTCGTTAAAAGCTCTCGAAAATGTCTCCGTTGTTGTAACCGACAGGAAAGGGCGGTTACTCAGAGCCTATGCGACAAAAAATGGTATCTGGCGTTTGCCCGTTAAATTAGAGGATATTGACCCTCAACTCATCAAAGTGCTCTTAGCTTACGAAGATAAGCGCTACCACTCTCATTTTGGGGTAGACCCTTTGGCATTAGTCAGAGCAACATGGCAAGTGTTAAAATATAGGCGTGTTGTCTCTGGCGGCTCCACGATAACCATGCAAGTGGTGCGTTTGCTTGAAGGGCGGCACGAGCGAACACTAATGAGAAAATTAATCCAAATTATCCGTGCGATCCAACTCGAGCGACAATTTAGCAAAGATCAAATTCTGCAAATGTATTTCACGCTTGCACCATATGGTGGAAACATCGAAGGTGTTAGAGCAGCAACTCTAGCATACTACAATAAAGAACCAAAAAGGCTCTCCCCGCATGAGGCTGCACTTTTGGTCGCTTTACCCCAAGCACCTACGGCGCGTAGACCTGACCGTCATCCAAAACAAGCGAAACATGGCCGAAATCGTGTCTTAAAGCGTATGAGACGTTTTAAAGTGTTATCTTCAAGCGATGTCAAACACGCAATGCGCCGCGAGGTACCTAACGAGCGCCTACCATTCCCATTATATGCAGCTCATCTTTCAGATGCTGTTATTGCCCAGGCTCCTCATAAGAAGCATCACCAATTTACAATAGATAGAAATTTACAAACCTCGTTGGAAACATTATCTGCAAATTACGTCAAAACACTCGGGCCTAAACTTTCAACAGCTCTTTTGGTGGCCAATCACAAATCTGGAGAGATTTTGGCATATGTTGGCTCAGCTGGATATCTTGATTATCAACGCTTTGGCGCGATTGATATGGTACAGGCCGTTCGCTCCCCGGGCTCAGCCTTAAAACCTTTTGTCTATGGTTTAGCGTTTGATGCTGGCATAGCGCACCCGGAAACTTTAATTGAAGATGCTCCAGTCAGATTTGATGATTACGCACCAGAAAACTTTGATAAAATGTACTACGGGACGCTTAGTATGCGTCAGGCATTACAAACATCGCTCAATATCCCAGTTGTCAAATTACTGGCTGAAATTGGCCCAGCGCGGCTTGTTGCACGATTTAAGCTTGCGGGTTTGAAACGTGATATTCCAACCAATTTATCAATTGCTCTTGGTGGCATTGGTATAAAATTAAAGGAATTGGCGCAACTCTACAGTGCGTTTCCAAGAGGCGGCGAACCAATACAGTTTCGATATTTACAGCGCTCAAAGACGTTAGATAGGCCAGTTAAAAACAAACAAACAGTGCAAATTCTTTCAAAAAAAGCAGCCTGGTATGTTGCCGATATCCTTAAGGGTGTCCGCGCTCCCAAAAATGCAAAAGGCGGAACAATTGCTTTTAAAACGGGAACATCTTACGGATACAGGGATGCCTGGTCAGTTGGTTTTGATGGGCGTCACGTGGTTGCAGTGTGGATTGGGCGTCCGGATAACTCTTCAACGCCGGGGCTATTAGGATTATCATCAGCCGCTCCTTTGTTATTTGATACATTCAAACGCATAAGTCCAAACCCCACGCCACTCCCAAACCCACCTGCCTCTGCCTTACAAGTCGGGATAACACAATTGCCTGCGCCCCTGCAAAATTTTGACCTCAGATATAAGGGCACACAAAAAGGCTCCATCAGAAATCAATTACGTATAGCCTTTCCGCCAAATAAGTCCGAACTTGAAATATTGACAAACCGTGAGGGCAAAGACCTACCGATTGCTTTAAAAGCACACGGCGGAACATTGCCTCTAACCTGGCTAGTTGATGGCAAACCGATTGGCCGACCTTCTCAAAAACGACAAACATTCTGGCATCCAAACCATAATGGGTTTATTCGTCTCACTGTGATTGATGCAGAAGGCCGCGTTGATCGCGTTTATGTAAGAGTATATTGAATATTGATTTTCAGTTATGATTACATCAACGAAAGCCCTAACTCAAACTTGGTTCAGATCTCGGGGGTAGGGTCAAAATCCGAAGTTATCGTATAAACCTACAACTTCGAGATGCAAAGCCGTGCCAAAGCAGGAAGTGTTTTGATATATTCTTTGAACACAAGCCAAAGCGTTCCTGGATATGACCAAATTTCATCAATGTGAAGTTTGTTAGGATTAACAGGGTATGGGATAAGCTCTACATTCGGCATAGCCCTGCGTAACTCTATGATTGAGCGAGGCATGTGATAGCTTGCCGTCACAACAATCAGAGATGAAAAACCTTTGGTTTTAACCCAATTGCGAGTTTCCAAAGCATTGCCTATAGTATTACGTGCAATGTGCCCAAGATCAATACAGCATAGAAAAAATTTTTCGTATTTCGGCAATTGGCGTTTGAGGTCCTGACGAGATGTTTCAGCGTTGACCCCACTAATCAAAAGCCTTTCAGCTTTACCCTGAGATAGCAAAAAAACTGCCTCTTCAATACGTTGAGGTCCTCCTGTTAAGGCAACAATGGCCTGCGCGTTTTTGACCGATTTAGGTTTTTCGGGAGTAATAAAACGGATAAATATAAAAAAGCCAGTGCATAATAGAAGCGTGCTTAAAGCTATAAATATAAGGGCAACACGTGAAAGAAATTGTATTTTCATAGAGGCATATCAAGCTTAATTTTGCGTGTTTAATATGCGATACACTCCGTAACGTGATGTCAGCATACACAGTGCCGCAATAACAATAACAACAGCTATCAATAGAAGATAGCCTGGAAAGTCAAGTGTTGCAGAGCCTAAAAGGCGGCGAATTTCTGCTAAGGTTACAGCATTTCCACCAACAAGCTGAATAATAAAAGGCATAATGGTAAAAACAACAGCAGCGCAAAGCGCTCCAATCAATCCGGCTCGGATCCCGAGGGCTAAAAAATGCTTCTCAAATTCCCGGGCAATGAATGTATCTGTAGCCCCCACAAAATGCAGGACTTCAACGATTTCGCGATTTGAGGATAGGGCGCTTCTGGTTGCTGATACAATAATCGCTGTGGTCGCGGCCCCCATGAGAAACAGCACTGTTATTCCACCAAGAGCTAACGACCTTGTTACCGTTCTGATTTGAGTTTGCCAATGGCGATGGTCATCTAAAATAACACCATTGAAACTATTTTCTAAGTTTTGAGTGAGCGTTGAAATATTAGGTGGAGATGAGCGATTAACTTGAACTGCGATTAATCTGGGCACGGGGAGTGTTGAGAGCACATTAATACGGCCAAGCCAAGGCTCTAATAACGCAGCAGATCTCTCTAGGCTCAACGGGTTTACGCTCTTTATTCCAGGATGTTTAGAAAGATAGAGTGAGACTTGTCTGACGCGCTTATCCATATCTGTCGCCCCAATCGGTTTGACCTGAACAGTAACCTCACTAGCGATATCGTCGAACCAAGCCGCTGCGGATTGGTTTACAATATACACCGCGCCGGCCATAAGGCATCCAAGAAAGCACATGATGGCGATCACGATTGTTAACGATCTGCCTGTGACAGAGCCAGCAGGGACAATTGGAGCAGCTGCGCGTGTTTGGCGCGCTGGTGCATAGAACGCACTAGAACTTTGGCCAAACGCTTTGTTTGTTGGTAATGGTGTTTGCAAAGGCTGTGGATGCTGACCTTGTTTCATAGAGCTATATTATCCAATTACATTTATAAAACCATCATTAAGTTCCAAACGTGGCGCTTGATATTGTTTCATAAGTTGATGGTCGTGCGTCGCAATAATTACAGAAGTTCCAAGGCGGTTGAGTTCAATAAAGAGCCTTAAAAGCCGTTGCGCCATTTGTGGATCAACGTTTCCTGTAGGTTCATCTGCAAGCAAAAGCTCAGGTTTTCCAATCACGGCGCGTGCGATAGCTGCGCGTTGCTTCTCTCCGCCAGAGAGAATGTGTGGATACGCATACATCCGATCTCCAAGACCAACCCACTGCAAGAGATCTGTTACATCTTCTTTATAATCTGAAATACGTTTTCCTAACACTCTTAAAGGCAGTGCGACATTCTCCCATGTGGTGAGATGATCAAGTAAGCGAAAATCTTGAAAAACAATGCCAATGCGGCGGCGGAGCTGGGCTCGCCGGGCAGGTTTGACCCAGGTAACGTTTTGTCCAAAGAGGTGGATCTTTCCATCTGTGGGATGCATAGACATAAAAACCAACCTGAGAAGGGTGGTTTTTCCTGCCCCCGATGGGCCTGTTAAAAAGTGAAAGCTGCCAGGTTGAATATGAATATTAACATGTTTTAAAACATCAGGGCCTGTTTCATAACTAATCCCAATATTTTCCATACGTATCACAGTATAAATACCTTTACGTTTATCATTTATCTTTTTGAGATTAATTTAATTTTAGGTCTAGGCACACGCTATTTTGTTGCACGCTGCGATGTATGTTTTAAATATTTTAAGTTTTGTTATATATAGAGAAAGTGGATGCAAAATCCAAATGTTCTTTTTATTGAAAATTAAATGCTTAGTATAAAATTGATATCAGAACAAATATATTAATATGAAAAATAAAAATACACTATAGCTGAAGGCAACTGCTATATTATAATTGTATAAACTTATAGCCAAGCACAATAAAAAATACCACAGGCAAAAAGTACGATGAGGTTTTCAGATACGCATATACTTTTTTGAATACTAAACATTATTGAGTAGTATATAGATAATTAAAGCGATTTAAATGTATGAAATGACATGAATTCAGATCAGACAGTACTTGAGTGTAAAAATTGTGGAACATGTTACGAAACTTCAGCGGCCCTTCCTCCTGAGGGACGCAAGGTGCGCTGCGCAAAGTGTTCTCACATTTGGCACGCTATGCCACAAGAAGATGGCCTTGAGCCAGAAGATTCTGAGCCAGAAAGTGAGATAGCTTCAGAGATTGAGCCAGAAGTTGATGACACTGACAGCCTTGATGAGGGCACAGACTCAGATGTTGAAGTCATTGATGATAATATTGATATCATCCCGCCTCAAAAACCTATTGTTTCAGAGGAACTTGAATTTCGAGGCGATGAGCCAGATGCTACAGAAGACGATTTTGAAGATGATGTACAAATCACCTATGATGAAGAAGAAGAGATTGAGTTAGAAAACTGGCAAGAGGGTGAAGTTGAGACAGAAGGGGGGGAGACAGAACTTGTAGAAGCTTTTGCTGAATTAGAAGAACCCTCCGTAACACAAGAACCTCCTGAAGAGACTCAAGAGGATGAAGTTGAAGACATTGATGATGGTTTTACACAAGAAGAACCTTCGTCTGGTGAAGACTTATCTCTTAAGAAAGAAAACCCATCTCTTGATAGAGCTGAAAATCCTGTCGAACTGATGGATGATGATCCAGGTGAAATACCTTGGGCCAAACAAGATCCCACTCAGTCCCTTCCTCCTGAACCTCATAAAATCAATGCCATTAAGGCAAATCTAGCAAAACTTGCTACTGGTTGGGCTGGACTTGGTCTTTCTGTTGTCGTTATCTTAAGCGCTTTTTATATATTTAGCATTGGCATTGTTAAAGCTTTGCCTGGTGCCGTCCATATATATAATCTGGTCGGTGTTGATGTAAATGTACGCTCTCTAGAATTTAAGTCTATTAATTATACCTCCAGCACAAAACAAGGTCAGCCCTCCTTGAAGGTGAGTGGCACAATTGTGAATGTTTCTGATGACAATATCAAAATACCAACGGTTGTCTTTGTGTTTGTTGATGATGACGGTAACGAGCTGTATCATATGGCAAGGCGTGTTGACAGTAAAAGACTTCCAGGCCAGCGCCGACTTAATTTTAGCTTTCATTTTCATATGCCCCCTGTTGAGGCTAAAAAATTACAAGTACGTTTTGCTAAGAAACCATTTTCGTAGATATGCTCATTGATTGATAATAATGCTATGAGTGAACTCATTTCCTCCTCAATGGAAGTCATTTTTAATGAAAATGACATTTCAAAACGTATTCATGACCTCGCAGGTTTGATTTCCAAAAACCAAAAGAATGACCTGTTAATTATACCAATTTTAACTGGCGGTTTTATGTTTGCCTCCGACCTTATGAGAGCTTTGCATAAAACGGGGATGTCACCTGAAATCGATTTTCTCGGGTTGTCGAGTTATCATGGCCAGCAAACATCTTCGGGGGCCATCACAATATCAAGTAACGTCCGCTCCGAAATTAAAAACCGGCATGTGTTGATTGTTGACGATATATTAGAAAGCGGACGCACATTAAATTTTGCAAAAACATATTTTCAACAACGTCAGGCTGAAACGGTGCAAACCTGTGTTTTATTGAATAAACGTGTGCAACGCACTGTTCCCGTGGAAGCTGATTTCCATGCGTTTGAATGCGAAGATATATTTGTTGTGGGTTATGGGATGGACCTCAATTACAAGCTTCGAGAATTACCATATATATGCAAACTAAAAGGCTAAGCCTTGGTTTTTAAAACATGTTGCTGCTTCTTGTACCCGTTTCAAATCTGCCAATTCAATAATAAGTCTTGGGTTACTTGTAAGTTTTGCCAAGGCTGAAAAAACGGCATGCCACGGAACAGATCCATGACCCGGCAACCAGTGGCGATCTGCGTATCCATCAACATCTTGTATATGAATATGTGTTAAGATGAATTCATTTGACATGCTCTAATTCCATAAAAAATGACCTTTCAGCCAAGTATTAAAGATCAGGCTGTTACGCTAGAACAGGGCCGATCTCTTCAAACTGATTACGACTGATGTCACTTAGATAATGAATCCACATAGGTGCTCCCAAAAACACCTGAATAATAAAAAAATCTTGGGTCTAGACAAGATTACAAAGGTTTTTGTCTTAATAATTTTAGGAGTATTTGATAAATATCGTCCTGTCTATAGTTAAATCTCCACTGCGTTTCGGAGAGATGCAGAATGAATTTTTCGTCAGTTAATCCATTAAATTTC
>JBCCCO010000090.1:0-11077 GCA_039033475.1 Pseudomonadota bacterium
CCATGCCTCTTCACAATATTATTCAAATCCCTGCGGTTTATCGGTTCCAAAAGCCGCGCAAACGCGCTAATCCTATAGGGCATAACAGACCTCCAAATCAAAGTCGGAAAATTTGATTTATCGCCTGAATTCAAGGTATGGTCTGCTATGCACATTGACTCACTCCCTAAAATCCCGGACAGTAGTGCGCCTTCGCGGGAATGACGGTGGCTGGTTTTATATGTCAAAAATAAGATCATTTTAAATTGGATACATAACAAGTTAACAAAACAAGGCTCTTTTATGTTGCAGTCACTCACAAGACAAGCTGGCAGTATTTTTTTTCTTTTGCTCAAGCTTTTTAAAATTTTCAAAAGTGTCAAATTGCTTTTGGCTGGTGCAACATTTGCGACTTACTCCTACCTTCTGACCTGGGAGTTTGCTTTGGGCATTATGTGGACCATTGGGATACACGAAATGGGGCATGTTTGGGCCATGCGTAAGACGGGAATGCCAACCCCTGGGTTTTATTTTATTCCACTGTTTGGTGGAGCTGCTATTGGTGAACGATCACAACATGAATGGCAGGATGTCTACATCACAGCAATGGGACCTACATTTGGTATTTTAAGCGCTCTTCCGCCTGCGGTTTTATATTTTGTAACTGGTGAAACGGTATGGGCTGCTCTAATCGGTTTTATTGGTTTGGTCAATCTATTTAATCTCTTACCCATTTACCCCTTGGATGGCGGGCGTATGTCACGGTCTTTGTTGGTCTCATCCATACCAAGCGCACAAATCTTATTTCTGCTTTTAACTGGCGGACTTGTTTTTGCGCTTGCGTATTATATGAATATATATTTCGTCGCAATTTTGTTTGGCTTAGGCATCTTCGAAGTTTATATGGAGAGCCGTCAAATTGATGAGGGAAAATTAGAGCAAAAACCACCGCTTAATCGCGATGGCATCATTTTGACCGGAGCTTGCTATTTATCTTTGATCGCCATATTTCTATTCATGATCTATATCGTAAAGGATATCGAAGGTGCGGACCTTGCTCTAAGAATTCTGAGAGATGTTTAGGCTCAGGGCTTATAAATAACATCTTCCCTCCTGTTCAGAAAATAAATTCTCTTGCGCAGAATGGTTGCTCTTTATAGGTCTTGAGCTTACAGCATGTCAATTTCGGCTACGCCTCATCTGACAAGCTGTAGTCTTTTAATAACGAGCAATTTTACAACCTGAATTGAATTCAATTCAGGTTGAATCGCTCTAAAGCACGGCCTGCTGTTTGATGAGTTATTCTTCTGTTTTTTCTTCCGTGTCAGATGTCTCTTCAGCCTCTTGTTTTAATGCCCCTTCTTCAAACATCTCTTCGATCTCGACTTCAGGTTCTTCCTCTTCTTTAGCATCACGCAACGCGGTGACATCTTCCCCTTTGGTTTGCAATTCTGCTTCTTCTTCTGAGCGTGCAACATTAACGATCACTTTAACATCAACCTCAGGATGCAAGCTTAAGCGTACTTGATGTAAGCCGAGTGTTTTAATGGGGCGGTCAAGTAAGACTTGGTTGCGTGAGATGCTGCAACCACCTGCTGTGATAATTTCTGCAATATCGCGAGTTGAAACAGAACCATATAGCTGTCCAGATTCGCTGGCTTGTCGTATGACAATAAAGCTGTTATCAGCCACTCTGTTGGCAACGTCTTCAGCTTCTTTTTTCAGTTCAAGATTTCGTGCTTCAAGCTGCGCTTTGTCCTGATTGAACCGCTCAATATTATTTTTTGTGGCTCGCAGAGCTTTTCCTTGAGGTAACAAGAAGTTTCTGGCGTATCCATCTTTTACGGTAACTTGATCGCCCATTTGGCCGAGTTTTCCAATTCTTTCTAATAAAATAATTTCCATTTTGTGCTCCTTAAATTTTTATTGTTTGTAATATTTCTGTTCCTTCATCTATTAATTTATGATGAAGAAGAAGGGGGTGCTTTTCCTCTTAAATTGATGATGGGTTCTGCTAAGCCAATAATGACAAGAACCAAGCCCAGCCATCCAAAAACAAGCAAAAGAAAATAAAGCGAAAAGAGAGTAAAGGTTTTAAATTGTGAGCCTTCAAGAATGGCATGAATGACCATTAGGCCCATAAAAAAGTATGCCGTTGTAAAAGCCGATAAAAATGCGATGGCAAAGAATTTTAAATATCCCACAAGAAATGTGGCGGCCAAAATTGAGACTATGAATGCGATAAAAAAGTTGCCCGGAAACTCAATCGTCATGAAATTAGGCAAAGGTCGATTGAGCTTTTGAAGACCCTGTACGATTTTAGCTGCGATCCAAAAATTACTGTAAATAAGAAAAAATAAAGCCAATGAAAGCGCGGTTGGAATGCTAATGGCTAGATTTTGCTTCAAGTCCGCAATGGCTTCCTGGCTCAGCGGTTCTCCTGACATTTGGGTGAAAAGTTTTGAAAATACGTGCTCCCAGATGGTATCAATTTTTTTTAAGTAATCTGTTATGCCATCGGCGAACTGGAATAAAAAAGCACATGTGAGCACACCCGCCATAACAGACATCCACATTACAAGATGCCCAGTTGGATACCATTCATAGGAGATATCTTGTTCAGTATTTGCGGCTTGGTCTGTGCCTACATTT
The DNA here is from genome assembly GCA_039033475.1 of Pseudomonadota bacterium. Taxonomy (GTDB): domain Bacteria; phylum Pseudomonadota; class Alphaproteobacteria; order Rhizobiales; family CBDHHC01; genus JBCCCO01. Next base: position 2,632 of record JBCCCO010000090.1, read on the forward strand.
TGTGGAGGAACTGCTTGGGGTGCAGATGTGTCAACCGGTCGGCTTAGATAAAATAAGTGTGCCAGTATCAAAGATGGAATACAAAAAAAAGTAAAAAAACCTAATGCATATTTAAAACTGGCAATTGACAAAAAGTCGGTTATGAGAATGAGGATTGGAACCAATGCAATCAAGCTTGCTATTAGTCCAAAATAGAGCCCCCAGCCAATCGATACAACGGCAATAGGTAGTGCTGTGAGTATCACAAACAAGAGCGCAAAAACTGATGCGTTTGCATAACCAACATAAAAATTTGCGGCAAGCAAACCGGCGGCAATGGCTATGATATGAGACGATGTCATAATTGAGCTGTCCCGCTTAGCAAGCGGTTAGAGATGTTCAAGGTATTTGCAGGTATCACCACTTTACACTTACAACATCCCAACCAGATTGTTTAAAATTTAACCTTCAACCAAGTAAGGCAAAAGGCCAAGGAAACGGGCACGTTTTATGGCCCGTGAGAGTTCACGCTGTTTTTTTGCTGAAACCGCTGTAATCCGGCTAGGAACAATTTTTCCTCTCTCAGAGACAAAACGCAGCAACAACTTGGTATCTTTGTAATCAATTTTTGGAGCTTGGTCGCTTGAAAACGGGCACGTTTTACGGCGCCGATAAAAAGGACGGCGTACATTATTCGCTGGGACACTCATGAGGCATCTTCCTCTTTTCTGGTGTTGTACTTACGTGGCCCATCGTCCTCACCTTGGTTATTTCCCCGGTAAGGTTTCCGCTCTTTACGGATGGGCCTTTTATCATCTTTATTACGCATCATTACCGACGGGCCTTCTTCGTGTTCGTCAACACGTAGGGTCACAAATCTTAAAACGTCAGAATTAATGCGGATTTGCCGCTCCATCTCAGCAACAGCTGCATGCGGTGCCGAGATATTAAATAGTGAAAAATGAGCTTTGCGATTCTTTTTGATCTTGTATGTGAGATTTCTTAGTCCCCAGTACTCGACTTTGCTTACCTCACCACCATTATCAGTAATAATGGATTGCATTGTTTGCTGAAGCCCCTCAACCTGTTGTTGAGATATGTCTTGTCGTGCTAAAAACACGTGTTCGTATAAGGGCATTGTATTGCCTTTCATAAAATTTGACCAACTGTCCAGCGCATAGCCCCTTTTGAGCCAAATGTTATGAAAGGCTCAAGGATAGTAAGGCTCGAAAGAGCAGGGACACGGGAAGAAGATAATCGAAAGTATCTCACAGCCTTAAAAGCAAATAATTAAGATGAATTAGCTTTTGCTGTCTTCCGTTCAGCCCCCAACTGGACCAAAGTAGGATTTGTTTATACGCAAATCTTATCAGATTTCAAGTGCTTTTCAGTTTCGCATTGAGAAAATTTAGCTTTGAGTGAAGAAAATTTGATTCAAACGCTTGACTTTCGTGTTGGAAAAAAGTTTGTTTCGTCAACTATCAACGTATGAAAGTTTCGCAAATTACTGAGCAAAGAGATACGATGGCAATTGCATTTACATTTCCAGGTCAAGGCAGTCAAAGTGTTGGCATGGGATTAGAGTTGGCAGAAAAATACGACGTCGCAAAGCAGGTTTTTGCAGAGGTCGATGATGCTCTCGATCAAAAATTATCGGCCATTATGTGGGAAGGGCCCTCAGATGAGCTGACCCTAACGGCTAATGCTCAGCCTGCACTAATGGCTGTATCGATGGCTGTTTTGCGCGTTTTGCAGCAGGAAAAAGGATTTGATCTTACTCGCTCGGTGAAATATGTCGCAGGTCATTCTCTGGGCGAATATTCTGCTTTGGCTGCTGCTGAGGCCATTAGGTTAGGCGACACTGCAAAATTGCTTCGTATTCGCGGTGGGGCAATGCAAGAGGCGGTTCCAATCGGTAAAGGTGCAATGGCAGCTTTGTTGGGGCTTGATTTTGAGCCGGTTCAAGAGATTGCAGCCGAAGCCGCAAAGGAAACCGGTGGGGTTTGCCAAGCTGCAAACGATAATGCTCCTGGGCAAGTCGTAATTAGTGGTGATAAGGTCGCAGTTGAGTGCGCCATTGAAATCGCCAAAACAAGCGGCGCTCGGCGTACAGTTATGTTGCCAGTCAGCGCTCCTTTCCATTGTCAATTGATGTCCCCAGCCGCGAATGTTATGCAAGATGCGTTGGCTGAAGTGGAAATAAAATCTCCTGGTGTTCCATTGATAAGTAATGTGCTGGCACAAGATATCACCAAACCAGATGATATAAGACAACGTTTGGTGGAACAGGTAACAGGAGTTGTGCGCTGGCGCGAATCGGTTGCCTATATGTATGCAAATGGCATTCAGACTGTTTTTGAAATTGGTTCAGGCCGTGTATTGACAGGTTTGGCAAGACGTATTGAACGTGCGCTTGATGCTAAAGCTATTGAAAAAGATGAGGATATAACAGCCGCTTTGGAAGCATTATCGCTTTAATCAAAGAGATAAACAATACAACGGAACGAATTGTAAAAAAGCTGTCAGGGATAAGGAGTGATGTAAATGTTTGATTTATCAGGAAAAGGGGCATTGGTGACGGGAGCGACCGGTGGTATTGGCGCTGAAATTGCCAAAGCTCTTCATAGACAAGGTGCCCAGGTTGCGCTTTCAGGAACACGCGAAGAAAAATTACAAACACTCGCAGAAGAATTAGGAGAGCGTGTCCATATTTTGCCATGTAATCTCAAAGATAGAACAGCTGTCAGCGAGCTTGCTGGGCGCTCAGATGAGGCTTTGGGGCAAACTGATATTCTTATCAATAATGCTGGAGTTACCCGTGATAATCTGTTCATGCGAATGACCGATGAAGAATGGGATGATGTGATTGCCGTTAATCTCACAGCGACTTTTACTCTAACACGCGGAGTTTTGCGCGGTATGATGCGTCGTAAATATGGGCGTATCGTTAATATTGCATCCATCAGTGGGGTGATTGGCAATCCGGGGCAGGCAAATTATGCAGCTACCAAGGCAGGCATGGTCGGGATGACCAAATCTCTTGCCAGAGAAGTGGCAAGCCGTAATATCACAGCAAACTGCATCGCTCCAGGCTTCATTGAAACCCCAATGACAGATTCGCTAAATGATAAGCAGACCGAAATGATTGCTAAAATGATTCCGACGGGTACTTTTGGTACACCTTTAGATATTGCGTGCTCTGCGCTGTTTCTTGCAAGCCAAGAGGCCAATTATATCACAGGGCAGACACTAAATGTAAATGGCGGTATGGCTATGCCATAGGCCCTAGCCAATACAGATAAACTATGCTAGGAAACGCAATCTTTCGCGCAAAAATTAAAAAATCATAAACAAAATCCTTTGGAACAAGACGTTAATGGTATAAAGAAAAAAGTGCTAAAACAGATTGAGTGTGCATATAATTGTACGAAATATCATCCGTATTTAAAATTAACTGAAAACCAAACAAATAACGAATTAAGACTGTGAGGACGAAAATGAGCGATATTGCAGATCGTGTTAAGAAGATTGTTGTTGAGAATCTTGGTGTAGAAGCTGAGAAAGTCATAGAAAATGCAAGTTTCATTGATGATCTTGGTGCAGATAGTTTAGATACTGTTGAGCTGGTCATGGCTTTTGAAGAGGAATTTGGTTGCGAAATTCCTGATGATGCAGCAGAAACGATTTTGACTGTTGGGGATGCTGTTCAGTTTCTTGAAAAGGCAACCGCAGAGTAAGCTTGACACATTGCTTGCTTTTGAATTTTTAAGAAGAAACCTTGTTTAAAGATACAATAAGACATGTGCAAAGTAACGGCAATTTGCCACGTTTGAAAATTGAAGCAGGTGCTTTAGGGCCTGCCTCTCGTCAAACTATAATGTAGACTGCGTTATCTAGTTTTTATTGTGATAGTGAAAGCTTAAAATGAGACGTGTTGTCATAACAGGGATGGGGATGGTAACCCCTTTAGGCTGCGGGGTTAGTCATAATTGGTCTCGTTTGTTAGAAGGTCATAATGCGGCCGGGCGTATTGAAAACTTTGACCTGACAGATTTATCTTGCCGTATTGCCTGTCAAATTCCACGCGGCGATGGCACGAACGGGACCTTTAATCCTGATGCGCTTATGCCCCTCAAAGAGCAGCGCAAGGTTGATGACTTTATAATTTATGTCATCGGTGCGGCAGAAGAGGCTTTGAAGGATTCTGGGTGGGAAGCTGATACATATGAGAAGCAAATTCGCTCTGGCGTTTTAGTTGGCTCAGGCATCGGTGGCCTTGAAGGGATTGAGAAAACATCTCTATTATTAGCTGAGAAAGGCCCCAGACGGGTTAGCCCATTTTTTATACCTGGTCGTTTGATTAATTTAGCATCTGGTCAAGTATCTATCAGACATAATCTAAAAGGCCCTAATCATTCCGTTGTTACGGCATGCTCTACGGGCTCTCATGCCATTGGTGATGCTGCACGGCTGGTTGCCTTAGATGATGCAGATGTCATGGTTGCAGGCGGTGCGGAGTCTCCGGTTTGCCGTCTCTCTATTGCGGGGTTTGCTGCTTGCCGGGCGTTATCGACCAATTTCAATGATGAGCCACAACGAGGCTCACGCCCTTATGATAAAGACCGCGATGGCTTTGTTATGGGGGAAGGGGCTGGTGTTGTTGTTCTTGAAGAGTTAGAACATGCCAAAGCCCGCGGAGCTAATATTTACGCAGAAGTAGTGGGCTATGGCCTCTCAGGAGACGCATACCATATTACGGCACCAGCGGAGGATGGCGATGGGGCGTATCGTTGCATGGCAGCAGCTTTAAAGCGGGCAAAGTTAGATCCGAGTGATATTGATTATATTAATGCTCATGGCACATCAACACCTATGGGCGATGAAATTGAATTGGCAGCTGTTGAGCGCATATTTGGAGATCATGGACGGAACATGGCAATGTCTTCGACAAAATCGGCGATTGGGCATTTGCTGGGGGCTGCAGGTGCTGCTGAAGCAATATATTCTGTTCTTTCGATTCGCGATAATATTGCTCCACCAACGTTGAATCTTGATAACCCATCTGTTGACACAGCGATTGACTTGGTGCCTCATGAAGCCAAGGAAAAAGAAATCCGCACTGTCTTAAGTAATTCATTCGGCTTTGGTGGAACCAATGCATCTCTTATACTTAGGCAGTTAAACTCTTAAATCCTCTGACGTATTTGATTCGGTTGTCTTAGTTTTTCCTGATTTGATGTGAAGATTTTAAGTTTATTTGGGTGTTATATTTGCGTAATAGTTTTCATACTTTCAATTATGCTCTATGATCCGGCAGTATTAAATTTAACCAGAATTTAAGACAGGCAAGTCCAGCAAAGCTTAACTATTATGGCAAATAGAAACAACGGTTTACCAGAAGATCTATTTAAAGAAACGCAATTTTCGCAGCAAAATCAAAACACGCCTCATCCGAGATATCATGATCAATTGCGTTCTCCTGGCTATAATATGGGGTATTCCTACGCAAGAACCACAAGTCCGTCTGAGGCTTTAGAGCCCTCAAGGCGCTCAAATGCTCCAAGAAATATTAAAAAGCGGAAAAAGCTGCATCCCTTTTTTTCAATCATTAATACAGCTATTACGATTTTCTTGATTGTGACTGTTTTGACAGCATCAGTTTTCTATTATGCCAAATATCAATTTTATAAAGATGGCCCGCTGACCTATCCAACGGTTGTCGTTATTCCTAAGGGAATGGGCGTTAACATGATCGCGACCAAGTTGGAAAATGAAGGGGTTATTTCGAGCAAGCACATTTTTATTGCAAGCTATTTATACTTTAAAAGAACAGAGCCAAAGCGTTTAAAATCTGGTTTGCGTTTTGGTGAGTATGAAATTCCTAAAGCAGCGAGTATGAGTCGCGTCCTTGAAAAGCTAACAACAGGAAAGCCGATCCTGTATCAATTAACTTTGCCTGAAGGATTGACCAGTCAGCAAATCGTAGAGAAAATCAACGTGCACCCTAATCTATCCGGTCAGGTTGTTGCGGTTCCGCCAGAGGGTAGCTTGCTGCCTGATACTTATAAATTCTCACGTGACACCAATCGTCAGGATCTTGTGCGGCGTTTACAAGCAGAGCAGCAGAAGTTTGTGACCCGTCTTTGGGGGAAGAGAGCTACTGGCCTTCCCGTTAAAACAATAGATGAGGCTCTGATACTTGCATCTATTGTAGAAAAAGAAACTGGGCGAGGAGATGAGCGCGCGCGTGTCGCGGGGGTTTTTATCAATCGTTTGAAACGCGGAATGCGCTTGCAATCAGATCCAACCATTATTTATGGGCTTGTAGGTGGGCAAGGATCTTTGGGAAGGCCAATACTGCGAAGTGAAATTCGGCAAAAAACACCATATAATACATATCAAATTCCAGCTTTACCACCAACTCCAATCGCCAATCCAGGGCGTGCGGCTATTGAAGCTGTACTCAATCCAGCTGTGACAAAAGATTTATATTTTGTGGCTGACGGCACAGGGGGGCATGCTTTTGCACAAACCTTAAAAGGGCACCGTGCCAATGTGGCAAAGTGGCGTGTGATAGAAAAAGAAATAAGAGCAAGGCAAAAAGCCGAGAAGGCGACATCCCCATTGTCCTTAGACCAGCCAGTATCGAATATTCCGTTACCTCTGCGTAAGCCGAAGTAAAAAAGGATCAGCTCTCTTCGTTGCAATAATTTGAAACTGAAATTTTTAAAACTGGGTCCACTATGCCATTGAAAAGTATGACGGGTTTTGCTCGATCTGATGGAAGCCATAAGACGACATCGTGGCATTGGGAGGTTCGGACATTAAATGGGCGTGGGCTGGACATGCGCTTTCGATTACCGCAAGGATACGAATTTTTAGAAAAAACCTTACGCGATACATGTGCAAAATATATTGCCCGGGGGAATTGCACAGTGCTTCTGAATATCAAGCGAGAGGATACTCCTGGTGATATCAAGCTTAATCACAGTGCTTTGGAGCAAATCTTGTTCGCAGCCAAAGAAGTCCAAGATAAATTTGAAGTTGAAACGGCACGTCTTGATGGTATTTTGGCATTAAAGGGGGTGCTAGAGTTTCGTGAGCCTGAAGTTGACAACACAGATAAGTCAGAACTTATGCAGGCCATTATGGAGAACTTTTCTCAAGTCTTAATGGAATTAAAGCAGGCAAAAGTAGCAGAAGGCAGCCGATTAGAAGACGCAATAAAAGGTCAAATTGATAATATCGAAAAATTTATCCAAAGACTGGAACAAGCTCCGGCGCGGCTTCCGAGTGTTATCAAAAAACATATTGAACATCAGATTAATCGCCTTTTTGAAATTGAGGCGTCTTCTCAATTTAGTGAAGAGCGTTTGCATCAAGAGGCTATATTACTCGCAGCCAAAGCCGATATAGAAGAAGAAATCGATCGATTGAAATCACATGTTGCGGCTGCACGCGATCTTTTGGCGGATGAAAAACCGGTTGGCAGGCGTTTGGATTTCTTAACTCAGGAATTTAACCGTGAAGCAAATACAATTTGTTCAAAAGCTGGAGATAATGACGTCAGTCACATTGGTTTGGAGTTGAAAGCTGTTATTGATCAAATGCGCGAACAGGTTCAAAATATTGAATAGAAAAGGTAATGGAGTGGATTCTATTTCTCGTCGAGGTATGATGTTTGTCTTGTCTTCTCCATCTGGTGCCGGCAAAACAACTTTATCTCACAGCCTGCTTGATAAAGAACAAAACCTAACACTTTCTATTTCAATGACCACTCGGCCTCAAAGACCCAAAGAAGTTGACGGTCAAGATTATATTTTCCTGAACAAAGATGAATTTCTTGCAAAACAGAAACGTGGTGAATTTCTTGAGTGGGCAGAGGTGTTTGACCATTATTATGGAACACCACGTCACTTTGTAGAGGATGCCCTGAATTCCGGAAAAGATATTCTATTTGATATTGACTGGCAGGGGTGTGCTCAACTTCGAAAAATTCTTAGCAATGATCTGGTAAGTATTTTTATACTCCCGCCTTCTGCGGCTACACTTGAGCAACGGCTCCGGTCTCGTGGCCAAGATACTGAAGAAACGGTCATAAAGCGTATGCAAGGGGCTAAGTCCGAGATGCAGCATTGGGAGGCATACGATTATATTATTATAAATGATGACCTGAATAAAAGTTTAATCCAATTACAAGCGATTTTAAATGCAGAGCGTTTGAAAAGAACCCGCTGTTATGGCCTCACATCATTTGTTAATACTTTGTTACAAGATCTTTCCTGAATTCCTCTTTAGGCTAATTTTTTCTTAGGTAGTGGACTCATAAAATTCGCACCATAATCTTATAGAAGCCAATTTTATGAGTGCCATGAAATTTTTTACACTTTTCTCATAGCGTGTTGCAATTCTTCGAAATGATTTTTTCAGCCTGCCAAAGAAGCGTTCGACAAGATTACGTTTTTTA
>JBCCCO010000091.1:0-10566 GCA_039033475.1 Pseudomonadota bacterium
AGAATATCTTGATAGTCTTTTTGAGAATATTATCATTAATATTTATTACGCCGTATTATATTTGATGCTTTGAGAAAAACGGATTTTGCTTATGGATATTCCATGAAAAAGAAACCAAGAGGTCATTATCTCTCAGAGCTATACCAACTTTTTATCTGTCTTAGTTATAAAAAGATGCAATCAGGATATCGGAGGGCGGAAAACTAAATGCAATTATAGATTGAACTATATTAGTATTCCTAAACATAGCATTAGTTTTTTCGCAAATATAAATCTATCTATTAACCAAAACTTCTGAAAAAACTTAATTTCTATAAATAAAAATGTAGATAACATTTTGGATATACAAAATTGCTGCAAAGAAGCCTCATTTTCGGCCTGATTGAACAGCAAATTGTAGAGACTGATTGGTTTGGTGTTGGTAAAATTGTGAGCGTAATCATGTATTCAAAATCTAACTTACTTGATATAATTCAACTGAGGCCGGTTGAATTAGATGATATTGCCTCTGTACGCTATGTCCATAAAACAGCTTTTGAAATTCTAGCTGGTGATAAGCATTCAGAGGATGAGGTTAAGGCACATATAGATATGATAGTTTCTCAGGCTTATATCGAGAAAATTTTATCATGCAATATGTATTGTGCTTTGATTGATGACGAGATAGTCGGGACAGCAGGGTGGTGTCCGGCAGACGATAATGGACGTACAGCGCGCATTAAAAAGGTTTTTGTCCGTCCTTTATTTCACACTATGGGTATTGGGAAAATTCTTGTAAAAAATGCTGAGAAACGTGCCGTACAAGCTGGTTTCGATCACTTTAGCGTACAGTCCAATATTAATGCAGTTCCGTTTTATAAGTGTTTGAATTATAAAATTTCTTCGCACGGAATTATGACAACGCCTATGGATGTTGATTTACCGGTCGCGTTTATGCGTAAGCAGGTTCAACCTGCACAAACTATTTTCTCAAGAAGATTATCAGCCTTTTCTGAAGAAAATAGAATGTGTGCTTAGAGCAATCTACTTTTAAGCAAATTGGCTTAAAAGTGGGAAGGTTGTTCTGTCCTAAAATTTAGGGCATGTGAGGTTAATTTATTTAAAAGTGACATGCTCTAGAAGTGTAACGTATTTAAATAACACAACTTTCGGTATGGCTAATAAAGTGATGCGGAAATCTAGCAATACCATACCAGTCAGTTTTGCTTTTAGTCTGCCGAAAGTCTGTGTATTTAAAGAGAATTTACATAATAAAATTGGAAATTTCAATTCCATAGTTTCATAATATTATCGCTTGTGAATTTCTAAAATAGGCTATTTTATATCAAAGTCTTTTCACAATACGTTATTTTATAGATCTCACTATATTGCATTATAGATGTAATAAAATTAGCATATATTCAAGCTTCACATATAACGATTCTACATTAGAGCGTTATAACAGATCCTTGAGCATATCCTTATGAGTGCACCAGCTCCTGCAAAATATAAAATCAAGCATCCTTGCATTTTACCGACCGAAAGACCAAAAACGCGCTACGGTGAGTCTCCTTTCTACGAAGAGGGCTTATATGATCTTGGTAATCAAATATATGCTTGGTTAGTGCCAAATGGATCCTGGGGGGAGGCCAATGCAGGGCTTATTGTTGGCCAGCAACGCTCGTTATTAGTCGATACATTATGGGACCTGAAGTATACCTCGGAAATGCTGGATGCTATGCAAAATCTCACGATTATGGCGCCGATTGAAATTGTCGTTAATACGCATGCAGATGGGGATCATTTTTGGGGTAATCAACTTTTACACCAGGCAAGACGAATAACAAGTGCGGCTGCTCTCAAAGAAATGTCGCATCATCATCCAAGACAAATGCGATTGTTTCATTCATTGGGGCGAATATTTTCTTTGCTACCATTTCGTAATGCCCGGAATGTCGGGCACTGGTTTCGTCAAATGGGTGCACCTTATGATTTTACAGATATTATTTTCACCCCCGCAAAAGAGAGTTTTAAGAAACGGATGTCGGTTGTTCTGGACAACCGCCGTATCGAATTGATGGATGTTGGGCCGGCTCATACCCTCGGTGACGTCATGGTCTATATTCCAGATAGCAAGGTGCTATTTGCGTCAGATATTTTGTTCATCAATAGTACGCCGGTGATGTGGGCTGGCCCAGTTGCGAACTGGATTAGAGTGCTGGATCAAATCCTTGCTATGGATGTCGAGACAATTGTTCCTGGACATGGTCCTATCACTCAAAAAAATGGTGTGCAACTTGTTAAGGATTATTGGATCTATGTCTCGAGAGAGGCTCATCGACGCTTTGCAGTTGGTATGGGGCCCAAAAAGGTAGCATTTGATATTGCATTATCACAAGATTTCTCGCGTCAGGTTTTTGCTGAATGGGATTCACCTGAACGCCTGATGACCAATTGCTATGTACTGTACCGTCATTATAAAAGAGGCGCGAAGTCTCGTGCTCTCAAACCCCTTAAACCTTTGCAGATTGTTAATATTATGCGCCACCAAGCTGCGCTTGCTCATTCTCTTAAAGAGGCAAGACCACAAGTTATGCGAAGAAAAATTGAGAATTCATAATTTAAAACAATAGGTTAAGTCCATCTCTAAAAGCCTATAATTTTTAGAGATAGCCTATAAAGAAAAATCAGCCATGTACCTCAACACCCCCAAAATCTTATTCAATAATTCAGTGTTTTATAATACGCTGTTGAGAATTGTAAAACTTATACAATCAAGCTTCACTCAGCGATAATGTGAACACCTGACCGCCGAGGATCGCCAGCCCCTTCTAAACATCCCTCTATCTTACGCTTAACAGCATGAACGCCACCAAAAAATAGATTTACCTCTGGCCAAGCCTTAGCATTTGGAAATTGTGCCAATAGCTGCCTCTCCTCTTCTTGATCAAACAGTGCTTCATAGTTTACAGCATCGCATTTCTCGACGTGTAGACGTGGACGTTCAATGGCTTGCTGTAACGATTTCCCTTGAATCAGACCAACAATCACCTGAAGAATTGCACTACGAATACGGTTAGAACCTCCTGAACCAAGAGCAGTAATATCACCATTTTCTTGTTGTATTATAGTAGGCGCCATCATACTGGAAAGGCGCGTGCCTGGAGACCATTTTTGCAGACCAGCAGGATTGACATCCTCTTCTCCAAGCATATTGTTGAGCATAAAGCCGCAATTTTCGACAATACGTCCATTTCCTTCACCATTGCTTAAAGTGACCGCTACAGCATTGCCCTTTTGATCAATGATGCTGATATGAGTTGTACCACGGGTTGCTTTTTGATGGGTCTGAATGGTCTCAAGACTTTGCGTTAGCTTATCTAAACTGACTCGCTGTTCTGTCGTTACTTGCAATGTTTCACGCGCGGCATTTGTCTTTTGCAAAATGTCAGCATATTCATGAGCAGACAAAGGCGTAGTACTGTATTCTTTTTCGATAAGTCCCAAGCCAAATGCAATCAAAGTTCCGCTTGCCGCTGGTGCAGGATTTAATGCCAGGGTACTTTTATTATACTCCCACTTCAGCGGTTTTCGTTTTATGACTTGGTACTCTTTTAAATCATCTGATGTTAACTGCCCACCCAAGTCTTTACTTTGTGAGAGCATAGCTTGTGCTATTGGTCCATCACTTGCCGCCCTTAGCCCCTGCGAGCCGAGGATTTCAAAGCACTCTGCCAATTCTGGATTTTTGTATGTCTCTTGTTGTTTCAAAAGTTGGCCATCTGGCGCAAAATATCCTGCAACTTCTGATGTGTAGGTCAAAATAGGCGCCACAACGGTGAGCAAATAGGCATTAAATTTATCAATAGTTACACCTTGTTGCGCAGCCTGAATTGCGGGCTGGAAAAGCTCATGGATGGGTCTCGTACATAAATTATTATGAATTGCAAACAGTCCAGGAATGACACCAGGAACAGCACTTGTTCCAGCCCCAATATGGAATTCCTGAGTTGCAGGACCGAAATCAGCGTGTATCGCTTTAAATTCAATGTCTTTTAAATCTGCTTTAAGGCGTGGTGTCTGTGCAAAAAAATCATAAAGCTCCGTTTCACCTGTTCCGGCTTGATGAGCCATGAGAAAACCACCGCCGCCAAGCGATGCAAGTACCGGTTCACATACACAGGCCGCTGCCATTGCCGCAACAGCTGCATCAAATGCATTACCACCTGCACTCAGTATATCAGCTGCTGCTTGTGCAGTAACGGCATGACCTGCTGCAACCACACCTTTATTTGAAGCATTCATATCAATAATATTTGTATTCAGACATAGATCTGTTTGTAAAGAGAGATGTAATGCGAAGTAGTAAATAAAAAAAGACCTTACTGCGGTTATTCACAGTAAGGCATAAAATCTGTCCATGAAAAATTTAAATCTATTCTGCAGCTTGTGATAATACTGGAGCTGCCAAACAAACTTCCGAGTCAACCATTTCTTCGAATTGTCTAAAGTTTTCTCGAAACATCTTCACAAGCTGGTGCGCCTGAATATCATATTCATGGGGATCATCCCAAGTTTCGCGCGGTGTTAGAACGCTTTTCTCAACGCCCTCGACTGACATAGGAACTTCAAAACCAAATAGTGTATCCATGCACATCTCTTCTTGCTTTAGAGCGCCAGTTAGTACTGCATCCAATAGCGCTCTGGTCACGGCAATTGGCATACGATGCCCAACACCATAAGCCCCTGCAGTCCAACCTGTGTTAACGAGCCAACAATCCACATTGTGCTCTGCAATAAGATCCCGCAATAAATTCCCATAATCACAAGGATGTCTTGGCATAAATGGAGCGCCAAAACACGTTGAAAATGTTGCAGAAACCCCATCAACGCCTTTTTCTGTACCAGCAACTTTTGCAGTATACCCGGATAAAAAGTGATACATCGCCTGATCTGGGGTGAGCTTTGCAATCGGCGGTAGCACACCAAATGCATCTGCGGTTAACATGATAATATTTTTTGGATGACCTGCTTGCCCAACTGAGCTTGCATTTGCGATATAATGTAATGGATACGCAGAGCGTGTATTCTCTGTTAAGCTGTTGTTGCAAAAATCTGGCTGGCGTGAAGTTCCATGCAAAACAACATTTTCTAAAACGGTTCCAAATTTATTGCTTGCAGCATAGATTTCAGGCTCTGCATTTGCACACAAGTTGATTGTTTTTGCATAACACCCGCCTTCAAAATTATAGACGCCATTTTCAGACCAGCCATGCTCATCATCACCAAGCAACGTCCGTTTTGGATCTGCAGAAAGTGTGGTTTTTCCTGTGCCTGAAAGACCAAAAAATACAGCAACATCGTCATGCTGCCCCACATTTGCAGAACAGTGCATTGGCATGACAGCTTTTTCAGGTAGACTAAAGTTTAAGTAGGAGAAAACAGATTTTTTAATTTCACCGGCGTAAGATGTCCCACCTATAAGCACCAACTTACGTGTAAAATCACAGGCGATAACGGTGTCTGTGCGCACGCCGTGCCGTTCAACATCAGCTTGAAAACTTGGTAGGTTTATAATTGTAAATTCAGCCTCAAAACTCTCTAGATCTTGCTCATCAGGACGCCGCAAAAGATTACGGATAAAAAGCGCATGCCAAGCATATTCTGTAATAACGCGCGTTGACAAACGATGAGCAGGATCGGCTCCGGCATACAAATCCTGAACAAATACTTCTTTACCTTCCAAGTGCTCTGTAAAATCTTGCAAGAGGATATCGAATGATCCTGGCGAAATGGCTTTGGTATTGTCCCACCAAACGGTATCCTCAGTTATGGCATCGCGTACAACGAACTTATCTTGCGCGGAGCGGCCTGTATGGCGGCCAGTTTTTACGACCAAAGCCCCAGATGATGAGAACTCCCCCTCATGCCTTTGTATCGCTTGCTCTATGAGCTGTGACACAGGTGTGTTTTTGTACAATTTACCAACATTTTCGAGTGGAATTGTCGGGAAATAAGGCTCATTCATTTTGAGTGATACTGACACCACTTGAGATACTCCAAATCATGAATTACGTTGTGTTATGTTATTTTTTCAATGCAGCTTTTTATTCAACTTAGTGAATTATATCAAGATCAATATTTAAAAAATTCCAAGGTAACAAAATACTTAATGTAAATGCAATCATTAGTTTTGATAAGCAAACAAGATGCCATACCCACAGTTTATTTATCATAATGCAACACGCGACGAAATTAAGCTTAATTGAAAGAAATTCGTTAAGGCCTGTTGAAGTTTACACAAATCTCCCAGAAGCTGTTATAAAATTGACTTTCACCTCCTCAATAAGTATGTAGAGAGCTATTATAATTACAGTCTTATCTGACAAAAATGAAACACCTGAAGTATAAAAAATATGGCAACAATTGCTCTTGTAGATGATGATCGGAACATCTTGGCTTCTTTAAGAATGGTTTTGGAAGCTGAGGGATATAAAATTCAAATGTATAATGATGGTGAATCCGCCTTCGATGGTTTAATGGCGGATCCCCCGGATATGGCTATTTTTGATATTAAAATGCCACGGATGGATGGCATGGAACTCCTTAGGCGCGTCCGCCAAAAATCTGAGTTGCCAGTTATCTTTCTGACATCAAAAGATGAAGAGATAGATGAACTGTTCGGCCTTAAGATGGGCGCGGATGATTATATATCAAAACCATTTTCACAACGCCTTATTGTTGAACGCGTCAAAGCCATTTTGCGAAGATCTCAACCAAAGGATGACGCGGGCATTAAGCAACCAAGTGCAAAAACACTGGAGCGCGGAAAATTATTGATGGACCCAGAGCGACATACTTGTACATGGGATAATAAAGCGGTTACTTTAACAGTAACAGAATTTCTTATTTTACAATCTCTTGCGCAACGCCCTGGTGTCGTTAAAAGCCGTGATGCCTTAATGGATGCAGCTTATGATGATCAAGTCTATGTTGATGACCGCACCATAGACAGCCATATCAAACGACTTCGCAAAAAATTTAAAGTCGTAGATGATGATTTTGATGTAATAGAGACCTTGTATGGTGTGGGGTATCGTTTTAAAGAAAGCTAGGATTATTAGGTTTTGTTAATACTTAGACTTTAGAGAAATCATCTTTAACAATAAACTGAATATGGATTACAAATGAAGTTTGCATTGGTGGGAGACGATCACTACTTTGAATGCTTTAAAGTTTTCGTGAGTAAGGGCTATACCTTGGTGGGTGCTTGGCTTTCAGAGCGCGATAATGTTTACTCCAGTAATAAAAAAATTCGTAAGCTTTGTGAGCACGTCAATGCACCTATTCTCGGAAACAAAGTCGAAAATTCAGATTTGCAAAAACTGATAGATGAACAAGGATTAGAGTTGCTCATCGTTGGTATGCATGCGCATAAAATACCTGTCGATTGCCTTCCTAAATATCATTTTAACATCCATCCCTCGCCCTTGCCAGAAGGACGCGGTGCAGAACCTGTCCCTGGATCTATTTTACGTAATCAAACAAAATCTGGTGTAACATTCCATAAATTGACAGATAAATTCGATGAAGGTGATATCTTGATACAACAGGAATGGCCTTTAGAGAACACTGATACGCACGATACTCTTACAATCAAAAATATTATTGCGGCGACACAAATGGCTGATAAGCTTACAGCTGACTTTGAGCACCATTGGCAGAATGCAACTCCACAAACAGGTGGAAGTTATTGGCAAAAGAAGAGTTTAACTGATCGTGAGATCAACTGGAATATGAGTGTTGACGAAATTGATACGATGGTGAGAGCTTACGGACGATATGGCGTGAATGTTAAAATTCATGGCAAACTGACACAAATTAAATCTGCTCTTTGCTGGAAGCAAGAACATAACTTTGAACCAGGTCACATTATTTCAGGCTACATGCGTGATATTGCTTTTGCCTGCAAAGATGGATTTGTTTGTTTATCGCAAAGTACATGATATAATAAAAATATAACACCTGTCTGTTCTGTTATTTTACGGACCGTCTTAAGAAAACACAGTGTAGCGTCATGGCTGTAGAGACAGATAAGAACTGGCCGCCCGCCTCTAGAATAAAAGATAGGGCACAGAGCTTTTTAATACAGTTTCATATCCTATACCGCAAAGCGTTGAGAGCTTTCGGATTTCACCGATTTTTTGTAAGCTTATGGCAGCGCATCGTTCTCATTAATGTGCTTGGCTTAATTATTTTTACGAGCGGTGTTTTTTATCTCAACGAGTTTCGCAATAGTCTAATAGAATCTAATGTTCGCAATCTTGAAGCACACGGCGAAATCATTGCTGTTGCCATTGCAACCACTTCAACTCCCTCTGTTAGTCAAAATAGCCTATCAGATCTTGAAGATTTGTTTAATGCCCAAGATAAGCCGCTAAAACCAGAAGCCTCTCGCCATGCTTTATCAAATTTAGAGTTTCCTATTAATCCTGAGAACATTGGCCCCATTATTCGCTACCTTTTAGAACCCACTAATACACGTGCCAGAATATACCGTTCTGATGGAGAGCTAATTTTGGATAGTGATGATTTTTATTCCAAAGGCCAGATTGTAAGGAAAGAAGCCCGAGCACAAAATCCAAGAGAGAAAAGCGTTTTTCTCAAAACATTCCATTATGTTTGGCATTCACTATGGGGCGTTGACCTTCCCCTATATAAAGACATTGGAAAGGCAAATGGCAGAGCTTACCCGGAAGTCATTACAGCACTAACGGGAACATCTACACGAATCTTGCGCGTTAATGATAGTCACGAAACAATCGTAAGCGTTGCCGTTCCAATAAAACATTTTGGTTTGTTGCATGGTGCTCTTTTGCTCTCTACACGCGCTGGAGAAATTGACGATGCCGTAAGTGGAGCGCGGCTTGAAATATTTCGCGTTGCTTTTATCGCCCTTTTTGTCACAATTTTGCTATCCATGTATCTTGCTGGCACGATTGCGAGACCCATGCGACGGCTCGCAGCAGGGGCTGAGCGTGTACGCAAAAGTATAAAAGCACGCGAGGAAATTCCAAATCTGACTTATCGTAAAGATGAGATTGGATATTTGTCTAAAACACTACGTGAGATGACGAGCGCACTTTATGCAAGAATTGATGCGATAGAATGTTTTGCCGCAGATGTGTCCCACGAACTCAAAAACCCGATGACATCTCTTAAAAGTGCGGCAGAAACGTTAGAAATTGCAAAAACTGAGGAAGATAGAGCGCATTTGGTTGATATCATTCGCAACGATGTCGGCCGATTAAACCGTCTTATCACAGATATTTCAGATGCTTCGCGGTTAGATGCAGAACTGGCAAAAGGCGATACTGCGCCAGTAAATATTGTGACCCTGGTGGAAACTGTGGTCAATATTTTTAATGATATCCACCGCAGTAAAATGCCCAAGATTGAAATTCATATTGAAGATAATGACCAAGATCATAGCACCTACATTGTTCATGGCCATGATGGTCGTTTGGGACAGGTCCTCAATAATCTGCTTGATAATGCGATTTCTTTTATTAAACAAAAAGAACGGGTCTGGGTCTGTTTAAAACGTACTCAGAGTCATATTCGAATCATTGTTGAAGATCAAGGCCCTGGAATACCTGAAGATAACATCGAAAAAATATTCAACCGCTTTTATACTGACCGACCTGGTGAAGAAAGTTTTGGAGAAAATTCGGGTCTGGGCTTAAATATTTCTCGCCAGATAGTAATTGCTCATGGCGGAAAAATTTGGGCAGAAAATCGTTATTCTCAAGAGGCCAATCAACATAACGCTGACAATAATGATACTCGAGCATCTTTAGGCGCGCGTTTTGTCGTAAGTTTGCCTATTGCACATCGGAAACAGAAATTCAATATGTCTCGAAAATAATTTATGGCCACCGACAAGGACATCATCTCATCTAAAAAATCTATCCAAATGCATGGGACCTGTATTGCTATTGATGACAAAGCCATTGTGCTTAGAGGAGCCTCTGGATCTGGAAAATCTGACCTTGCCTTACGCTTTATTCATACACCATTTCCTAGAATATCCGCACCACAAAATTTTCAATTGCAAACCGGACGACTGGTTGCTGACGATCAAGTTTTAATACACCGCAATGGTGAAGATCTTATTGCCAGTTGCCCAAAACAGATTCAAGGAATGATCGAAATTCGCGGCGTTGGCCTTGTGGCAGTTCCATATCTGGAACGTGCACGGATCTATGCATTAGTTGACTTGGTAGCTCTGGAAAATGTTCCACGCCTGCCAGATGATCCTATTGCAAAAGAAAACTTGCTTGATGTGACCTGCCCTGTCTTTCAGCTCTATAGTTTTGAGGCCTCAGCGCCATTCAAGCTGTGGCATATTCTTGGCCAATAATACTATGGCACATATCTAAGAGACTGACTCAAAAGTTTACGTTTGATAACAATATCTTGCGAGCCTGCGTGTTAAAATCCTAATGTTAGCAATAACTACCCATGCTTGCGAGCTTTCGAGTGATGTTTCCCAATCCTTTGCCAATCGACGACAGCGGCCCAACC
>JBCCCO010000092.1:0-10324 GCA_039033475.1 Pseudomonadota bacterium
CCGATGGTAGTTTTTAGCTTTTGTCCTTTTCTTCTTTGCGCCAAAAATCAAATTGTTGTTTTATATGTTATTCTCTCCAAAAAAAATAAATATAAAGAAGGAGTGCTATTATGAAGGTTGAATATTCTGAGGGTTTTTCAATTTTAAGAGGAGCAGCAGGAAACGGGGATGGTAATGCAGTTTTCGGTGATGAGAAAAATAATGATAATGGTTCGGATTCCTTTGCTGCAGCTTTTCTCAGAGGAAATGACTATATAGCCGGTTACGAAGGAGATGATAAGCTATTTGGCCGAGAGGGTGATGATAAAATTTTTGGTGGTGTAGGGATAGATACTTTGTATGGCGGTGCTGGCAATGATAGCTTAAACGCTGGTGGCTACGCTTATGGTCGTGATGTGAGTGGGGAAATAGTGGACGTGGCATATGGCGGTACTGGTGATGATGAAATATGGGTGGGGGATGGCTCGAAATTAAAAGCTTATGGTGGCGATGGTTTTGATACTTTGAATGCGAGTTATTTGGACTTTACCCCTGAAAGTTTCTATGAATTTTTTGATATTAAGCCTTATAATGTGGTTCGCATTGATGTCGAAACAGGGTTGGTTCATTTGAAAGATAGTACTAAATCTCAAAGTACAGATAAAGACAATGTATCCATTGATGGTATAGAAGTTATCCAAGTATCTGAATCCGTTGCTAAAGCTTTGAAGGGGTGGGCTCCTGATCCTTATATCGCAACGCCAGGTGAAGCAGGTACTGTGGATCTTGCAGACTATAACGGTACTGTTGATTTAACAGGTCTTGTTAGTCCAGATGAAATTAATAGTATGATTGATAGATTTGTGGATGAGAAAGACTATGGATTTATTGATGGTGCTGTCATTAGTAATGGTGACGGAACATATACTGTGACTTTCCCAGCTGAAGGGAGTGTTTTTGGTTTTGGAGATTGGGAATTCAAAAATATACATCAAGCGATTATTTCCCGGGAAGTTATAGATAACCTCGAAAATAATGGTTTTACTGTTACTCCTTATGTCGTGCAGCCCGGTGAGACTGGCACAATAGATGCTCCCATTGTTGATATAAGTCTCCTTGAAGATCAAACAGCGTCTATTAGTTCGTCATTTATCCGATATCTCGGAAATGAGATGGTTGAAGATCCCCTTACATATAATGCGGATGGTACATATACCGTAACTGTTAAACCTAATTTTGTTAATATTTTGCTTGTTGAGATTGATGAACTAGATATAAAAAATGCAGAAAAATTTATAATTTCATCTGAAGTTGCTGATGAACTTCTGAAGAACAGTTTCACCCCCGCTGCCTATGTCGTGCAGCCCGGTGAGACTGGCACAATAGATGCTCCTGTTGTTGATGTAAGTCTTCTTGAAGATGAAGAGCCTCATTTAATTGACATACTTGCAATAGCTTTACAAAAAGAACAAATTGAAGACGATGCCATTGTCGACAACGGTGATGGTAAATACTCTGTTACTTTTATAGTTGATGTGAGCATATTTTTACAAGAATACAAACCGTTAGTCCTCTACAATCCTGAGAAACTTATTATCTCATCTGAAGTCGCAGAAGACCTCCTCGCTAAAGGTTTCACCCTTGCTCAATCTGCTTATGTTGCTCAAGATGGTGAAGCAGACATTGATGCGTCTCAGAATGGCGGTGTTGTAGATCTCTCAGGCCTTGCAGATATTAACAACATCATCGAACTTCTCTCACGCAATACAGGTTGGATTGAATCAATCGCAGAGGATGGCACAATTGTTTTAAGCAAGGGCGGTATAGAAGCTATAGCCGCTGGAGAGTTAACTATCTACTCAGAAGCTGCTGATGACTTCGTAACGATCACGATCACGAACGCTGATACGCTTATCGTTGGTGTAGAAAAGGCTCAGGATCTTTCTAACAACACAGGAATCGAACTTACTCCAGTAGGTTGATTCAAACGTTATCGAGCTTACGATGCGTATGTAGCAGTATATCAACTGTTGCTTCGAAGTATCGCCTGCAAACCCTCACGGTATGTCGGATAAGAAAGCGATACGCCTAATTCATCGATAATGCGTGAATTGCGCACGCGCTTATTTTCACCATAAAAGCTGCGTGCCATCGGTGTGAGATTTGCTTCTTCAAAGGGAATGAGTGGTGGCGGATCAATAGCCAGGAGCTGTGCGGCATAACTCACCACATCTTGTGGCGGTGCCGGTTCATTGTCTGTGACGTTGTATATGGCTCCGGGGTTGGGGGATGCGACAGAGGCTTCCAAAACATTGGCAATATCATCAACATGGATACGGTTGAACACTTGACCTGGTTTGTTGAGGCGGCGTCCGCGTCCTTCCTTTAAGGTCTTGATAGGGTTGCGACCTGGTCCATAAATACCGGCAATGCGAAAAATATGTATCGGTAAATTATTGTTACGAGCTAATTCCAGCCATTCATTTTCGGCAACAACACGATTTTTGCTCCGCTCTGATTTCGGGCGGGTCTCGCTTGTTTCATCAACCCAAGCACCATCCCAATTGCCATAAACGCCAACAGTTGAAAGATAGCCAATCCAGTCGAAAGTTTTGCTTTGAAGATCGTTTTTATGAAACTTGAGGGCAGGGTCAAGTCCTGCGCTCGGGGCAATGGAGCACAGAATGTGGCTTGCCTGCGATATCGCGTCACTGACAACATCTGATTGTTGCTCGCCATCAAACAGAATACCCTGAAATCCCATTTCTTCTAGGCGTGACAGTCCCTCTTCAGTTCGCGATGTGCCACTGAGTGTCCACCCTTTATGAAGCAATCGCTTGGCAAAAACTTTTGCAGAATATCCTAAACCAAAGCAAAACAAATGAGGCATCGGTGTTTTTCTTTCTCTAGTTTTGTTGCAATAGACAGGTAATTTTCGTTCGTTTTTTGGATAACCTCTATTTAAAAAATTGGGGTTATACGTGCCGAACACTCTTTTTTACAACATTTGCCTTGCTCTATAGCGCACGTAGAAATAAACAATAATGCCAATGATAATTACAGATGATAGTAGCAATCTATCCATAGGAAGAGTTGATAACAGTCCCAATACGTCAAGTTCACCTTCATTGCGAAGTCCCAAAGCCGCATCACTAGAGAGTGTTCGTCCTGTAATTGACATGGTAATCATTAGTTCAATTATGGCCACTGTGCCGATGAAAAAAAGTAAGATGTCAGTGAATAGAGAGTTCTGGGCACTTGCCCGTTGCAAAAGCATTTGGTGCCTTTGGTTACAGAGTTTAATTGTCTCACGTAAATTTTTAACAAGCGACTTAAATCCCCATCCTTCCATAATCTGCTCCACCAGTTGAACGCGTGTTCTGGTGAGGTATCTTTTTAGGTGTTCATAGTGTGCAAGTGTGAGCTCGGCAGTGTCTCGTACACTTAATAAATCTTGGTAAGATTTCTTTAAAGATACTCCATTTGCTGATTCAAGTTTTAGTCTGCCCAGTGCAGCAAACATTTCATGTTCTACAGTCTCCATGGCGGCCCAAAAAAACTGTGAAAACAACATGCTTTCCCATGCGTCATCAAAATTGGAATGTACTTTTGACATTGCTTTTTCATCAAAACCATAACGCAGCCATTGCATGCTATATCCTGTATTTAAAATAGCTTCACTCCAATCAGTTTGTGACACTGGGGTCAGCCAACTGGTAAGTAAATCTTGGGCGATATCTCGTTGCATCTCTTGCGTGTTTTCAAAGAACAAGCTGCGAGTTACCCAAAGTACTGGCCCATGTAATGCATATGAGCCATGATCTTTCGATTTTACATTTTTCGCAGAACCATTTTGCATTAATGGTGCCCAACCTTGCGGGATCTCTTTGGCAATGGTGACTACATTCTTTAGATCTTTTGGCGTATGTTTACTTAGAATAACGCTCAAAGCATTTTCAATTTCCTTTGCGAGAATTTGAAACAACTCAATCCCAAACCATTCTAAGGCATTCAATGTAGCTTCGTGCCCCTCTTGTGAGAGAGCGCTCTCAAACACGTCTGGTTCAACACGTATATCAAACTGCAAAATTGCTATGTTGGAATAATATAATCTAATTGCATTTTGCTCTGAGATGCAATGAAAACAATGGCTGATAAGGCTAACATCCTTCTTTGACAAGCCTTTAAAATAGGCGTGCTCATTATCTATAATTTTGTCATGTGCTTTGCGCCATAAGTCATCTGAAATCTCGAACGAAAATTCAGCCGCATGGGCTGGCAACATAGGAGTATCAGCCAGAACCGTTTGGTATAAGACGCTACGTGTTTCCAGAGACTTGAGGGAATGCGGTACAGAGGTTTCATCACAAAAAAAACGAACATGACCTTCTCCCCGTTTCGGGCTACGTTTTTTTGAAGAAACACCTTTTTTATTGTTGCTAAAAGATTGAATAATTTTATCCCAAAATTTAAGATAATTTTCTTGAGCACTAACAATTTGTTCGGGTTTAATGCTTACTCGGGTTAAACACGGTCCCATAAAGCGAAACTTCATTTTTGTTTCCTTATTGTTTGGCTTTTCTATTCTTCGGGTAGTTCAATAAACATATTTTGCACCCATACCACACGCCCCTGCAAAGGCCCGTTTAAAAGTTTAACCTGGGTATAGGCATTCATTTGTTTATGTACGGTGGAGTTTTCTTTGCTGTAAAAATTTTTACTCCATTCCACAACAAGTGCTTTGGAGCCGCGAGGAATAACCAGAGTTTCTGTATCACTCTTGTCTTCTTTCGCTGTGACCAATGCAAATGACGCAGGGTCAGATAAGCGTACGACATATTTCGATTTTACATCTTTGGTATATAATTCTTGTAAAACTTGTCGGTATCCTGTAGCCAGCACCTTTTTCAAGGATTGATTAAAAGCATCACGATCAGCGCGTGCTGACAATCTGCTTTTGGGAAAAAGCACATGAATATCAATTGGCCAAGATAGGTGTGTTGATCCTGTTTTTTCTGCCTTTGGGGGGGAGGCCTCATTTACTTTAACAATCTGAAAACGATGTTGTTCTTTGAAGAAATAACGCTCAATCAGTTTTTGCCCAACCACATCACTTGCTGCAATGTAATCTACTTTATTTTGCAATAACATTTGAAACGCTTGAATTTCTGAAGGTACGTCTTCCCCAACAGATTTAATATAAGGATCTAAAGCACCGTAGGCATAACCGGCAACCTTTGCTGTTGAAAAATTCTTTAGATCTTTAACTGATTTGATTGCGCTGAACTTGCTGGCATCGTCAGAACGTATAAACACAACATAATTGATTTGTGCTAGTGGGTCAGAATAATAAAAATCCGTGGCACGCTCTTTGGTGTGAAAATATGGAAATGTCGCATATGCCTCTGCTGTCTTTGCTTTTTCATACCCAGCAAAAAATGGAAAAAAAACATAATTTGGCTTTTTATTCATACCTCGTAATGTTTGCGTAACCAACTTACTAACATGACCATGATGTGGATCAAATTCAGTAACATATGGTGACCACTCCCCGGTGATAAGTGTAACAGGATCTAACAGAGGGGGGAGATTTTGTGAATGTGCATTCGTTTTATAAAAGACAATAAAACAGAGAGCGACAATAAATGTAAGATATATTTGGGGTAGAAAACGGACGAATAAAATTTTTGACATAACACGAAGCTGCGAGGACACTATAATTATTTCCAAAATTAATGGTAGGATTAATTTTGGCGTTCAAATGGCACTAAGCCTTCCGCCGCTAAGCAGCGCGGTCACACTTGTGGCCTTCAGCCAATTTATTTACCATGCAATTATTTATGAACTTAGCTTAACAGTATAAAATATAAGATGGCAAGGTTTAACAGCTATCGTTTACAAGAATAGAATAAAGTTCAGAGACAAGCGTGTCATAAAAATCAAGCAGAAGTATAGTTGCTTAAATCTTCATTTAAAATGCGGGGCAGGGCATCTGGCATATCCTCAGCAATCATGCCCATTCCTAATTTGTTTGCGCAGGCACCATGCAACCAAACACCAGCGCATACGGCATCAAATGCAGGCATGTCTTGCGCTAGCAATCCGGTGATAAGGCCTGCCAAAACATCTCCTGTGCCAGCTGTTGCCAGCCAAGGAGGAGCGTTATCATTGATGGCCGCTTGACCATCAGGTGTTGCAATGACTGTATCGGCGCCTTTAAGCGCGATAATGCATCCGGCCCTTTGTGCGGCGTGACGTGCGCGTTCTCGTTTTGAGCTTTTGGTGTGTAATGAGGCTAACTTTTCCGAGAGTGAGCTATCTTCGTGAAATAGGCGATTAAATTCTCCTTCATGCGGTGTCATAACAACGTTGCGCTCAGGTTTTGATTTGATCATAGCAAAAAGGCTATCAGGATCTTGAGCAAAACTTGTGAGCGCATCTGCATCCAGCACAACATGAACACCACTGTTCAAGCAAGCTTCAACATACGCGCGGGTTTGTGCACCAATGCCAGTGCCTGGTCCTATAAGAACTGCATTACGCCTTTTATCTTCTAAAAGGCAAGACAAAGCCTGCGTGTTTTCAATAGGATGAAGCATGACCGAGGTGAGGTGGCAAGCATGAATGGGCACAGCCTCTGGCGGTGAGGCCACAGTCACAAGCCCGGTACCTACACGCAATGCTGCCATTGCAGCCAGCCGTGAAGCCCCGGTGGCATGAGCCGGGCCTGAAACCACAATAGCGTATCCCCGGTCATATTTATGCATATTGAATGTAGGCCAGGGGTAAGTATTTAACCAAAGCTCAGGCCTATTGAGCTTAGTGTTACATTCAATATCTTTTAAGACCACCTCAGCAATGCTAATGTCCGTCACTTTGATATCCCAGCATAGGCCACGACCAGGATAGAGAACATGGCCGATCTTGCGCCTAAAAAACGTAACGGTTGTATCTGCTTGAATGGCTGTTCCTAATATATGGCCTGTTGTCGCATCTAAACCACTTGGGACATCTATCGCAAGAACATGAGGTTTGGCCATATTTATGAAATCAATACATTTGGCCATATCCCCTTCAATGGAACGGCTTAGGCCTGTTCCAAAAATGGCATCTATAATAAGATCAATGGTAAAGGTATCATCGTTTAAGCTCAATTGAAGGTTTGCGGACGTTAATGCCTCTATAGTGTTATTGATTTCATTTTCATTGCCACAAGTCTCCCATTTTCGAGCCATATGTGCTGCGTCACCTTGCAACATATCCGGTTGGCCAAAGAGCATAACTTTAACATTTAGGCCAATTTCCTTTAGGTGTCTGGCAACCACAAAGCCATCACCGCCATTGTTACCAGGTCCGCATAAAATCAAAATATTTTGCGCTTTGGGATATGTCTGTTGTAGCGTTTGAAAAACGGACAGTCCCGCGTTTTCCATAAGCTCTAAACTGCTGATCCCCGATTTGATGGCCAGTCTATCAGCCTCCTTCATTTGTTCTGATGTGAGCAGTTCAAGGGTCATGATCGGATATCCTGCATATAGAGCGTGTTGTATAATTGCATGAGTTATAATAAGACATGTGAGAGACAATAAAAATAAGAAATATCACATTTTGGTTTGAAACAATGCTGCGCTCAAAACTTTTTAATTTGCTCTTTTATATAGTAACGGCTTTATTTGTAGTGCTTGGCAGTCCGCTGTTACTATGCCCACGGTCTTTGGCAATGGCTGGTTTGCGGACCCATGCACGAGTATGCTGTTGGCTAACAAAAACGGTTGTTGGTATTGATTTCGAAGTGAGAGGACAAGAAAATTTGAGCGCCGGACCCGCTCTTGTCGCATCTAAACATCATTCCACATGGGAGACTTTTGCGTTAATTCCAATGTTTGCTGACCCCGTAACCATACAAAAAGCTGAATTGTTTCATATCCCATTTCATGGCTGGTTCTCAAGAAAATTTGGTATGATTGGAATTAAGCGAGAAACTGGTCCAAGTGCTCTGCGTCATATGGTGCGCCACGCAAAAAGGCGTATTGAGGACAAGCGACAAATTCTTATTTTCCCAGAAGGAACACGAAAGAAAGTGGATGCACCGGCTGATTATAAATCCGGTATATCTTTATTGTATCATGAGCTAGGCGTACCTTGCGTGCCAATTGCATTAAATTCAGGATTATATTGGCCGCGTCATAGCCAAATGCGTCATTCTGGAACAATCATCGTTGCATTTTTAGAACCAATTTTACCTGGTTTGTCGCGCAAAGAATTTATGAAGGTTTTGCAGCATAGAGTTGAAACGGCGACCAAACAACTTGTGGACGAAGGTCGTGCGAAGCAAAAGAGTGATTTATAAATATGCCTTATCATTCTTTTTCTTCTTGTGGACTATGAATGACCGGTTTAACCGCGTGAGGGGTGTTATCGAATGCGCCAAATAAAAACAGTCCAGCAAAAAAACCACCTAAATGAGCTTCCCATGCAATTGAAGAATGTGCATCTGTGCCATAGCCAATTGCCGCAAACATGATATTTGATATTACCCAAATTGCGACAAACAACAGCAATCGGAAATCTGTAAAACACTGTTTGAGTGTGAGCAATCTTACATTTTTTGGGTGAGATCGCATGATAGACAATTGATGATTACGCACAGCCCCATATAAAAAACGTATCGCGCCCGCAATATGACCTGAAATCGCAGCTGATGCGCCAATGACAGGGGATATATCGCCCCAATAAGCCATCAAGTGAACAAGAGCACCAACAATACCGCATACCGCTGAAAATATTAGAAAGTTTATATGGCCTATGCGCATGGCAACAGCGCTTCCAAATATAAGAAGCCCGGCTGAATTCATAATAAGGTGGGTCCAATCATTATGGATGAACATATAAGTCAGCCATGATGTAACACTTTGAATATCCCCCCAGGCGGTATCAGGAAAAATATGGGTAAACCGGGCAGGAATGAATGCGAGCGCATACAAAATTTCATTATCAAGTGTGGGAGGCAGAAAAATACGTACTATATGGATGCCAAACAACACCCCAAGCATCAGAAGAACGCTTCTGGGCAAATTAAAGACGGGTTCACTATGATACACCAGACACCTATATCCATGAAATTTGAACAATTAACAGCACACAAAAAGGGTGTTTATTTGTTATGGTAAATTAAACGCCCTTTGATCCCACCCCAATGAGCTTTAAAACAGAATATTTATAATACAGTTAATGGCGTATCTATATGAAAATAAATGATTTTAGCAAAACTCCAAAGCCAATTTCAAATAAATAGCCAAAACACTAATCCACGTTGGCATGCCTCCTGCTAACCTTTTGAAGGTTAGAGGCTTCAACACGTAAGTGCAATACCTTTTTGAATTCCTTTAATTTTGTCATTTGCAAGTTTGAGAGCATATTCGTTATCAACAAATTTGGCGCAAGGCCGTGTCATGTATTTATTAAACAAAGTAAAACAACAAAAAAATATTGAACTTTATAAATATTGGAATTCGTTACGAGAAGGCAACCTAGCACCGCATCGGTTCCAGATTGATCCATCTGATATTTGCAAAGTCTTGTCTGAGACATTCATCTTGGAACATGAGCAGGTTCACTCTTATAAATTCCGCTTGGCTGGAACAAAAATTTGCAGCCATTTTGGTCGCGAGCTCAAACATACGCATTTTCTGGATCTTTGGGCTTATGATGACCGTCAAGCACTCATGAGTTTAACAGATTGCGTGACAAAAGATGCCGCTGTCGGAGTATGCGATTTTTTAGCTGTGGCAAAAAATGGCCAAACTATCAGTTATGAAACGCTGTTATTACCGCTGCTGTATCAGGATAATGTTATTCGCCGTATCCTGGGAACGATGATTGCGGGATCTCACCCTTATTGGCTTGGGGTTTCACAAATTGAAAAAGTAAGTCTTTCTGCGGTGCGTTTGTTTTGGCCAGATACTTACGAAGATAAGCACCATAGTTTGCAAACCTCACCGAACGTTGTCAAAGCCACCCAGAAAACCTCTCTCTCGTATAATAATGTGGTATCATTCGACAATAGAGATTACACCGTCATAACCAAGGATAATCGAGAGTTCCGTGTTTATAATGGCGGTCTAGCTTCTTCAGATACAGACTAATTTATTGATAACGCATATCTTTTTATACAAAACAGGCATCCACTTTTGCTTGATGTGCCCTAGGCAGCGTACTCATAAAATAGTTTACACAATCAAGCGAATATGATTCATTTCCCTTATTTTATATGGGGGAAGTATTGATGTCACGTTTTGATATGACAGATTTGGAATGGGATTTCATTAAATGTGCTCTCCCAAAC
>JBCCCO010000093.1:0-9997 GCA_039033475.1 Pseudomonadota bacterium
CTAAGAGTTTTATACTATAATTATACTCTGGCGGCAGATTTCTTAACATGCGTAGAAGTTTTAATACACAACAAAAAAAAGCACCACTTTTGAAAGCGTATGCTGATAGTCTTGGGAATACCATGCTCAGACATCGCGCTCATATCGCAGAACGGGCAAAGCGGGTAGAAGCAGAACGCATTAATTCAGCAAAGTCATACTTCATAGCGAACATGAGTCATGAGTTGCGCACCCCACTAAATGCAATCATTGGCTTTTCGAAGCTCATGTCAGATACCAAAAAAAACAAATTAGATTTTGAAAAAATAGAAGAATATTCAAACTATATCAATGACACATCTCAGCACCTTTTAGATATTATTAATGATTTGCTGGACTTATCAAAAATCCAAGCGGAAAAGGAAACCATTAACCCCGAGAAAGTCTTGATGCAAGAGGTCCTGAACGCCTGCCTAACACTTGTTAAAGTGCCTATTGAAGAAAAGGCTATCGAGCTAAACAATGATATCTCCCGTGATCTACCAATTATTTTTGGTGAGCCTGTTAAACTTAAGCAAATTTTTTCGAACCTACTGAGCAATGCCGTTAAATTCACCCCTGAGAACGGTAGTATCACAGTCAACGGCAAAGCTTGTGAGGATAATAAAATCTGCATAGAAATCCAAGATACTGGACCTGGTATGACACCTGAAGAGATTAAAGTAGCGCTAACACCTTTTGGGCAAGTAGAGACCTCATTTAGAAGAAGCCATGGCGGAACAGGGTTGGGTCTTCCTATTTCGAAAGCCCTGGTTGAACTGCATAACGGCACTTTTCGCGTTGAAAGCACCAAACATAAAGGCACGACTATAATTGTATGCTTGCCAATATCCCAACAACAATAGAAAGACGCAATAAATCTAATTGCATTCAAATTTTATGACTACACAGACATATAAAATATATATCATAATTAAAAAGTGAGGGTATATGCTTCATAAGCAAAATATTGAGCATATTGATGACCAATTCGTAGAAAGAAGAAAAGCGACACCTGCATCTATTGGCCGCATCGTGTCAGTTACAGGCTCGGAAGCTATTATTATGCTTGATGCTCAATCTATTAATGAAGCACAAGCCAATATAGCGCGCCCAGAGATGGGGGCTGTTGTCCGCATTGATACAACAAACTCTATTGTCTTTGGCTTGATATCTGGATTAAGCATTCCTGTACCATCACAAAATAGTACAGAACAGCAAGAAGTCTGGATTGCAGAAGTCGAACTTGTTGGGGAGCTAGGACCTAACAAATCTGGCGAACAAATGAAATTCAGCCGAGGTGTTACACTTTATCCTAACCTTGGAGATAAAGTCTACATTGCAGCAAGCCACGAATTAGAACTCATTTACAGTACAAATATTGATAATTCAGTCTCTATTGGACAGTTAACACAAGATCCTAATATTCCTGCAATGGTTCGCGTGGATGAACTTCTCGGCAAACATTTCGCTGTTCTGGGAAGTACTGGAACGGGAAAGTCATGCACCGTTGCATTAATATTCCAGGAAATTTTGAAGGAAAATTCTCAGGCCCATATCCTTCTTCTTGACCCTCATAATGAATATGCCTCTTCATTTAAAGATAATGCAGAAGTGATTAGCCCTTCTGATCTTCATTTACCATTCTGGCTACTGACATTTGAAGAAATTATCGAAATCCTCGTTAAAGATAAAAGTGATAAAGAAACACAAATAGAAATTTTGTCTGAACTTATTCCTGTTGCTAAAACGCTTTATGGAAATAACAACACTGAAAAATCATCAACTCTTTTACGCAAAACCAATTCAGATAATATTGGATACTCTGTTGATACCCCAAGCCCATACCGTATTTCAGACCTGTTACGCTTAATAAATGAGCGTATGGGAAAATTGGATTTTAAAAAGAATGCCTGGTCACATACCCAGCTCAAAAATCGCATAGAATCTCTGACCCAAGATCCACGTTACAGCTTTATGTTTGGAAGTTTAACTGTACAAGATCATATGGCCGATGTTCTTGCACGGTTATTTCGCATACCTGTACAAGACAAACCTATCACAATCTTGCAACTCACTGGCCTACCATCTGAAGTTGTTAATGTTGTGGTATCGGTATTATGTCGCATGACATTTGATTTTGCTCTCTGGAGTGATGGTCTTATTCCAATAACCTTGGTGTGCGAAGAAGCACACCGTTATATTCCAGTTGATACGGAACTGGGTTTTGAACCAACTCGGCGCTCCATTGCCCGTATTGCCAAAGAGGGGCGCAAATATGGCGTCTCTTTATGCATTATTAGTCAGCGCCCTTCTGAGCTTGACCCAACAATTCTTTCACAATGTAACACCGTTTTTGCAATGCGCATGTCAAATGAGAGAGACCAGCAAATTGTAAGTGCCGCAGTGGCTGATGCAGCATCTGGCTTACTTGAATTTCTACCTTCACTTGGAACGCGTGAAGCCATCGCATTTGGAGATGGCATGACCTTATCCGCCCGCATCCGACTTTCAGAACTCGATCCAGCTTCAATGCCAAAAGGACGCACAGCTCCCTTTACAGAAAAATGGCGCCAGCAAATTGGTAACGAAGAATTTCTCAAAGCCGTCATAAAGCGCTGGCGGGCTTCAAGCTCAACCCCAGTTGTTTTGAATGAAACAGTCAAAGTTGATCAAGCAGAAACAAATCTTAATCCAAATTCTCAATAACCATTTGGGGGCATGTAGCACCCCAAATGGTCAGAAATTTAAAACTAAAAAAAAGTTAAAAATAGCAATATATTTGGACACCTAAATAAAATATTTTTGCTTTTGCTTACGAGATATTAAAGCATTTTTGCCATACTGTGGGTCGTAGTAAGAGGAAGCGGGAAAACATAATTCTTTCATTCCATCAATGTTTTTCTCTATTTCCACAAGTAAATTAGCGTACATAGCCATGAAAAGTGATTTAGCAGATTTAGAAGCTCTTGTAGACCTGGCCAGAGAGACGTCTAGCGAGAAGCGCAGACATCTTTTACGTAAAGTCACAGACCTCTTTCTAGCAGATCCAACAGATTATAGTGAACAGCAGTCTCATTATTTTGGCGAGATTATGTATGAGCTTGCTTATGATCTTGAAAACCAGGTCCGGGAAGAGCTCGCGAAACGTTTGGCACCAGAAAATGATGCGCCTCATATTGTTGTGCGTGCTTTAGCGAGTGATGATATTGCTGTTGCACAACCTATTTTGACCCAAAGTTCTGTCCTGACACAACAAGACTTAATCGAAATCTCAAAAGAAAAAGATCAACAACACTTGATTGCAATCACGAAACGTGAAGACATCGGAGAAGCATTATCTGATGTTATTGTGGAGCGAGGCGATGACGATACAGTTGAGAGCTTACTGCGAAATGCTAAGGCACAATTTGCAAATGAAACTGTACAAAAAATAGCCATACGCGCACAAAGTTCAGAGCAGCTGCAAGAGCCACTTATAGATCGCAATGATGTTTCTGAAAACGTTATTATAAGTTTATATTCTCATGTTGCAGAGAATCTAAAACAGAAAATTCTTGATAATTCGGGCTATGATAAAGAAACCATTGAACCTTTAATAGAAACTATTACTGGAGATTTCACCTTACAGCATGCCCAGCTTGTGCAAGAGAGAATTGACCGCATGGCCGAAAGTGGAGCACTTAATGAGGCCCTTCTTGTAAGGTTTCTAAAAGAAAAACAACCTCTTGAGTTTCTACTTGCATTGGCTAAAATCGCAGAGCTCGATGTGACAACGGCAAGGCGGGTTATAGAAGATAAAACCGGAAAGTCACTTGTTGTTGTTTGCAAAGCGACTAAGTTTAGTCCGATCACATTTAAGGAAATTGCAACATCCTCGCTAACAAATATTGCACCGCATCCTACAAAATTACTTCCGCTGATAACAATCTATAACAGATTTCAGCCAGAGGATGCAAAACGTGTTATTCGTTTCTGGAGAACACGTAAACACGCGATGGAAACTGAAAACCTACTTGAGGATGAAGCCGCAACAGCGCTCGCGAAACAAGGCTAAAATCAGTTAGCCTTTAAACCACATGAAAATATATTGTTTTAACCAAAGTGTTTACGCAGCGCATTAGGGTTTTGAATATCCATAAATTCAATACCAATGCCTTGTTTGTGATGACGAACAACCTTACCACGCATACGCCCTAACATAATTTCAAGACCGATTTCTGGACGATCCTTCAAAGCTACAGAAGCCCCACTTATAGACACATCAAGAATACGGCATTGACGCTTATTGCCATCAGGAAATGCAAGTGTTTGCAACACATTATTTGGCATAACACGATCATGTTTACGATCATCCACCAAATTTAAGCTTGAACGATTTGCAAGCCATGTCAGTTGCTCTGCAAGTTTCTCTCTTTTATAGAGAGAGGCATTCAGCACAAGAGCAAATCCTCCTTCAAAAACGCGCGTTAATCGTCCCTCAATACGACCTAAGTGATCAAAGTAAACAATAATAGATTCATCAAGCTCTCCTGCAACAGGAGCCATTAATGCCACACTTCCAGGAGAAATATTAAGCAAACGGCATGGATACTCATTCTTATTCTCCCGCATAAAACGACCCAACAAGTTAATGCGCACTCTTTGATATCGTCTGCGATCAACTGTTATTTTATGCATAGGGTAATCTACGGTTTTTAGTGATAATGGATGCGGCATTGTAAATTAACTTTTTGGTGAAGATTAATTCATTTTTAATTTAAAACTAACGCTATTATGAAATGACTTAAGCTGAAAATATTAAATTATTACTTAAAATATTTTAGAAATTTCATAACGGATTAAAGAATTAATTTTGTAAAACAGTTCTCAAGCTCAGGACCTATAAATAGCTTTTTATATCGTGATTTAATATAAATTAACCAAAAAATAACCAGTTAACATTTCTCTCTTGTTTTTATTGTTCTTTTTAACAGTCTTGAAAGCTCAATTGTATTATCTTAATTTGTGTGAGTGCTTCTTCTGTAAATACATATCAATGCTTTATGTTTTAAAGTTTAGATGCAAATACATATTGTGGTTTGAAATTGAGTATAGGATGTCATTAGCGATGAGTACTGTGACAGCAAAAAAGCACAGGAAAAGTTACTTTCTTTATTTCCTCCTTCAAAAGTTATGCAAAAAACAATCCGGGGTTACCGCCGTTGAATTCGGAATTATAGCCCTCCCCTTCTTTGCCATCGTTTTTGCCATACTTGAAGTTGGTCTCGTATTTTTTGGATCACTTGCACTAGAAAATTCTGTTGAACAGACCTCACGCTTGGTAAAAACAGGACAAGCTCAAGGGGCTAGCATGACAGAAACTCAATTTCGAACAGCGGTCTGCCAAAATGTCAACTCTTTGTTTAACTGCAATAATTTACTAAAACTTGAATTGCGGAGTTTTCCCAGCTTTCAATCTGCAGGTACTTATATGGAAAACGCAAATAATGATCCTATAGACATCAATGGTGACTTACGAGATGATTTTACATTTGAAGCCAATACCGCAGGCGGAGATATTATTTTGCTAAGGGCTTACCTTGAATGGGATATTACACTAAGTTTTCCAGGTAATGGCCTAAGCAATATGGGAAATGGAAACCGCCTGTTGGTTTCAACGATAACATTTAAAAATGAACCATTTTAATGGAATACCTAATCATGCCCCATAAAAGATCCTCCTTTATTAGAAAATTGCAAAATATTCTGAACAAAGGAATTTACAAGCGTCAATTTTACAAACAAACACGAGGCGTGGCCGCAACAGAATTTGCAATGATTGTTCCTGTTCTGGTTATGTTATACATGGGCTCTGTTGAAATGGGTCAAGCTCTGAGTGTGGACCGAAAAGTCACTTCAGTTGCAAGTTCTGCGGCTGATTTGGTTTCTCAATCATCTGAGGTTTCACAAAATGATATTGATGACATTTTCAACATTGCTCAGGCAATTATGGAGCCGTATGATAATACAAGCACAATCATTACGATTAGCAGTGTTGTTTCTGACCAAAACAACAATCAATCTGTAGATTGGTCAGTTAGTAATACAGCAGGAAATGCACATGCACAAGGTGCTACAATACCTGGAATGCCGGCAACAATCACAGAAGAGAACTCCAGCGTCATTGTTGCCGAGGTTCAGTACACCTACTCCTCTCCCGTATCCTATTATGTTACAGGTCCTATGGTATTAAGCGATACGTTTTATGCACGACCAAGGCAAAGTGTCTCTGTGAATTTTACAAATTAGGCTCGATATCTGAGCTATTTTCGTAAAAAAAAGCGATCATTTTTTGCAATTGATCCTGCCAACCAAACAAGCCATTATCAGGCAATAGTTTTTGCCAAACAAAAAGCCACATATCTTCAGAGCTGACTGATTTGATAAACGCCTCAGAAGAAGGTGCAATATAAAATGCCAAAATAGCAGCTACCAACATCGCTAAAGATGCACCTATACTTTTGTATTCATAAAGCTTAAATGCACTTCCAAATGACCGCTTAATACGCGTGTTATCAAAATCTACACTATAAATTTCATCCAACAGCAAATGTACAATATAACCAAATAGAACAAAAAAACCAGCGAGCCAAGATAACTCAGCACTCACATCTAAAATATGATAACATATTACCGTAGCAGCAAACATAAAGAACACACCAGCCAAGATGCTATGGAAAACACCTCGGTGTACTGCAAATCTATGGAATAGAGCCTGCCCAATATACCTGACGCCTAAAAAGACCGCTAACCAAATCAGCCACATCTCCAAAATAGAATATTTCCAACCATAAGAAAAGAGAGCACAAAATGAAAAAAATAAAGCTAAAACAAAAAAAATTGCTCTTGATGAACGAGAACGCTGTAAATCAATATCTGGAAGAACACTTCCTAACGCTCCGGCAAGAGCAAGAGACATAACCTGATTTGGAGTAACAACAGCTGCGGCCATCGTTATTGTTGCCAAAAAACCTGTTGCGATTGTTCCTATACCGATATGCGTTCTAAAATTTGCCATTCTCTCCTCATGTATTTTTATACAAAAACAAACCAGATTCGCAGACAAAACAACAGCGATGATTTATGGTGTGATTAGAGTGATGTGGATGAAATTTTTATTCCACTATAAGGTGTTCATAGCGCTCTACAATATTCTGGACGGAAAACTCTCGCCCTCTTGCCAATAAAAACTCTTTCTCAGGTGGCTTTAGAATGGCATTTCTAATAGCATCGGATAATTCTTCTATGCTACCTGTTTTAGTAAGCGCACCATATTTTCCACGATCTAAAATCTCTTTCGGTCCACCAGGGCAGTTGGTGCTGACAACAGGCGTACCAACAATAAGAGATTCAACAATTGTATTGCCAAACCCTTCACAATGGGAAGAAATTGCATGAACTGCGGCTTTTTTTAGATATACAAACGGGTTATCAACATAACCAAGAAATTGCACATCTTCGTCAACTCCCAACTCATAAGTCAATCTTATTAATTTGTCTTTTAATTCACCTTGGCCTAAAAAAATCAGCTGACATGGCATCTGTTTTTTTAAACGAGCAAAAGCTTTAATTAAAACATCATAACCCTTTTCAGGCACAAGGCGCCCAATGGCTAAAACTATAGGAGATTCTGTTTGCGCTGTTATCTCATCAAGATCTTGCCATTGATTTGATTTATCCTGAATGTGTTTAATATCAAACGGGTTAGAAATAACTGTTAGCTTTTTGGCGGAACTATAATATTTTTTACATAACTCGCTTTTAATATCTTGCGACACACATATTGTCTTCAATGAGAAGCGGGTTAAAAAAAATGCGAAATAATAAGTGAGTTTAGAGCCCCAACCAATATCTCGGGAAAACAAACAGTGATACGTTAGGATCAATTTTCTCGCTTGCCCAAGCAGAATAAGCGCCAAAAAAGATTTGATATTACTTAGACCTATGCCACTGATGATAAAATCTGGCCGATGAATGCGCAGTTTCTTAATAAGACTAAAAGTAGATTTTAGATTATTTTTTTGTGCTAGTTCGACAACTTTTATTGAATGAGAAAGAGTTTTAGCGTTAGGACCTCTGTTAAAATCAACAAACAAAAGCACTTGATATTTATGCGCTAACCCATTTGCAAGTGTGCAAAACACGCGTTCCGCTCCACCTCCATAAAAGTCTGGCATATAAAGGGCTATTTTTTTCACGAAGATCTTCTTGAGCTTATAGATGATGCTGATAAATTTCGAGAAACTATTTAAAAATTTGAAGCATAAAACGCTCAATTTACACAGTTTGAGTTTATATCAGAAAATATGACAGAAGTGCCTTCTGGATGCAATTATCTGAAGAGAATAAATCACAATATTCTAAGGATAAACCAAGTTTGCATATTTTTACGTTATAGTACGCATAAAATTCAAAATATATACGTACGTATTATCTGCACATTGACATGTTATAGCAAAAACCCTCATAATCATTGCATACTTAAGAAGCATTTTATTCATATGCGAACTATATGTGCATTCTAAAAAATATAAAAAGTACACTCGTGCATAAAGCACCAATCTTTTGAATACAATGCGTGCGTAGGAAAGTTTGTAATTACTTTCTTAGATCTAACATAAATCAACAGCAATAAGTTTAGATGCATCGCCCTTTCTTAATCTTTACCTGAGGCCTCTGAAGGGTCCCTACGGCGAGCGGCATCGCTATAGCATAACATTAAATACTGGCGGGAACTATGAAAGGTAGCACCTTTGTCATCTGTTCTAGATACCGTTTCTCAATTTCAAAATAGCAATGCCTATGATGAGCTGCTCAATACGTTAAGCGATGAGGCAAGTTGGGCCAGAACCTTCGAAAATGTTTATGGCAATGCGACAATTACTCCTTACGCCCCTCAAGATGTTGAGGATCTTCGGATGGACTTACTAGAATGGCTGGATGGTAAGGGCAATGCCTTAAACCGTTGGACTGGCGGAAATGGCGTTGAGCTTATCAGATCCAGCGAGACCAGTGCGAACAATATAGATATGCAAGATGTCGTTTCTGGTGTGCACCAAGACGATAGTGGCAAGATCTATATATTCTGGAATGACGATAAATTAGCTGATGGGCATGAGGGAGGTCTAACTGATGCGGAAATTTTTGTTAATGAAATCGGACGCCTTGCAGAGCACCTTTTAGGATTTATAAATACACCAGGCGATGAAACGGGTTTTCTAGAGGCTGTAACCGGAGATGAAATTTTTTCAGAAAACACTCTGCATGATACAGCTGACATCTCCTACATGGGTGAAACAGTAACAGTTGATACGTTTCGATTTGTCTCAAGCGCCACAGTTACCGTCCCTGAAAGCGCAAGCGAAGATGATGTGATTTATCAAACGGTTTTTGAGAATGAAGCACAAGGTAATCTGATATATTCGCTAGCTGAAACCCCTAATAACCTGTTCGAAATTGACAGCACAACAGGTAAAGTAACGCTCGCAGCTGGTCAAAGCCTTGATTATGAAGACGATAGCTCACATCGTATCATAATAGCTGTGTCTGATGGTATTAACACGCAATATCAAGATGTATTAATTAAGGTTGTCAACACCGAAGAAGGTCTCTTTTTTAATGATGGTGTGTCAGTCACAATAGATGTCGATGAAAATACTCCGGATGAAACCCCAATCTATCAAGTTGCTGCAACGAATAATGAAAGCACCTCTTTATTATACAGTGTTTCAGATATCAGTAATTTTGAGATAGACACACAAGGCCGTCTCTATTTTAGAAGAGACAACACAGCAGACTTTGAAATGCAGGATACATATACCGTCACCATCGAAGCATATAATGGCGGTGTGTCTGTACAACAAACAGTAACGATCAATATCATTGATGTCGAAGAAGTCGGTGATACTTTAACCGAAGGTGAAATGCTGGCCTGGGA
>JBCCCO010000094.1:0-9797 GCA_039033475.1 Pseudomonadota bacterium
ATTCTTGGCTAAATCCTTTTCTCCATGTTCAGCCAAATCATCCATCCAATGAGTATGGGATGCTCCCACCTCCCATGTTCTTTCATGACGTTTCCCACCTATACTCTCATTCATCTTCTGAGCGGCTACACCCCTGGCGCTGTATTAGTGCAAATAGAGGAAGCTTCAACTTATCTTAGTGATGAATGGAACATTCGTGCTGAGGGGTAGGGGTTCTTTTTTTGATTAATGTCCATCACCTAACCTTTGCTGGGTGCATGGGATATTCTGCAATTTGAGTGTCGCCTACAAGTTTATAAACTTGGGTCAATCAAAGAGGAGAATCAAAGTGACAGATAACGTCCTTGCGCGTTTGAACAAATTAGATGGCCGCTTTGAGCTAACATATCCTGACTATGGGATAAGAATTCGTGCTCCATATGCTGAATGGGTTTTTGAGGCTGCTGCTGATATTATCAGACGCATCGAAAAAACAAAAACAGATGGGGATATTGACGAATTGCAGCTCATGCAAGAAATCGGTGAAGGCGGTGATGAAATGTCCGTTCAAATCGATGCGATCAAATATAACAAAAACAATCGTTTTGAGGTTGTACCTCAGTGCGTTGTTTCACTTGGTGACATGGATTATCGCTGGGTATCGCGAAACACACAAGCTGAAGAGCAAACCAGCTTTGGTGATCGCATCCACAACATGGCGATGACCCGTAGCAATTCATTCCTTGTGAATGAAGAAAAATAATTAGCCCTGAATTGTAATATATTTTTGGTCAATCTAATTTAACGGAGTAGTAAAAATGGAAATTATCCCTTTCGGTAGTAATGATGTTGATAACATCTTACAAAAAGAGCCTCAGCGTGCTGAAAATCTTGCGTTCGGTGCTGTTTTGCTAGATCGCACAGGCAAAATCATCAAATACAACCAAGCAGAAGGCTTGATTTCAGGCCGTAGCGTTGATGACGTTATCGGTAAAAACTTCTTTAATGATATTGCACCTTGTGCAAAAGGAAAGAAGTTTCATGGTTTATTCTTGCAATTTTCTCAAACAGGCAGTGTGAACACAATGCTTGACTATGAGTTCGATTATAAAATGAGCCCAGTTAAAGTTCGTATTCACATGAAATCAGCTCCTTCAGGAGATCAGTGCTGGTTGTTCGTGAAACGCGTGTAAACGGTAATTCAATATAACTTAATTGTTTTATGAAGCTCGTATTTTAGGTGAAGGTGCCAGATTATGACCTCAGTTAATCTTAGTTCTGAGTTCAAACAACAGGCTCAACAGAATGAAAAAGAGCCCGTTTCTTTGGCGGCACAGGATCGTGTCGGCCTAGAGTTTT
Organism: Pseudomonadota bacterium; assembly: GCA_039033475.1. GTDB lineage: Bacteria > Pseudomonadota > Alphaproteobacteria > Rhizobiales > CBDHHC01 > JBCCCO01. Next base: position 1,339 of record JBCCCO010000094.1, read on the forward strand.
CTGCACCTGTTTCTTATGCCCCAGTTAAAGTGAAGCGCAGCGGTAAGCGGCCCTTTACTTTTAATGGAATGCTTTTGCTTAAAAGTGAGACACATCACAACTCAAATTCTCTTGGATCGCCAGGATTGCGGATCTGGGAAACGGACAACAAAGGATTTGTTGCTCAAATAACGATACGTAACTCTTCAAATGCGTGTTTGCCTTCAAACACTGTGCTCGAGGCAGACACAATGGAAGACTTGCTTGTCAAGCTTAACGATTTTGATCCAAACGGTAGATTTGTTTTTCCTATGGAGAACCTGGAAAATATAAAGCAGCATGCTTTGAGAGATACGTATCTCTCTTACCAAAAAACAGCGGATCAACGTCAGAAAGCGTACCAAAATATTGTGTCTCAGCTTTTATTGCAAAACGCAAAAAATACAACGCTTCGTAAGGTCAATTCATGAGAAAGGAACTAAAATGTCATCTGTAAGTGTTTACTCTGACAATGACGGATCAGTGTCTGTCTCCTCTGATCAAGGAGATGCATCTGTGATTTCAACACCATCTTCTTTTCGTGAGAACCGTTTTTCACTGAAGAGAACTGGCCAGCGTCCCTATACTTTTTCAGGTTCAGAAATCTGCACCTCTACAAGTCATAGTGTTGGTCCAGCTTTATGGTATGAGTTAAACGTATATCGCTCTCACGAAGGGCAGTATATCGTTGAGATTAAAATGTTTAACAAAAACGGTAAGTTTAAAGATCGTAATTCTGTCTTTGAAGTGTCTTCAATTGAAGAGCTTTCAAGCTTTCTTGAGCATTATGACCCTGCTGGGGATATTTCAAATAATGTTTCTTTGGAAGGCGATGACATGCCTTTAAGCTTGTTGGCTTTGGAAGGGATTGCTCTTAAAATTCGTATAGAGGAAGCTCGCAATCAATTTAAAGATCTCGCTGGAGAGTTGTTGTACCAACTTAACAGTCACTAATAAGACTATTATATTTATGCAAGATCTTGATCAAGGACCATTAGAGTGCGGCAATATTTTTCGACTTTTTGCCGCACTTCTTGTCGAAGAACTTCAAGTGCAAACTGGTCGCAGCGTTTCTGTCGAAGAAAGCGCACAATGGGGGCCAGAGACCAGAATTAATGAAGAGGGTATTGGTTTTGACTCTCTTGCGCGCATTGATTTTGCGGTCAAACTCAACAAATATTTTCATTTGCATGAGGTAGGGGCAGAAGATTATCTTTTGCTGAAACCCACCTTGGGTGAATGGTGCGAGATTATTGAACATTCTCTGTCTATTAAATCCGAGCGTATCACGTTTCACACCTCAGGCAGTACGGGTGATCCAAAGCCATGCACGCATCATATATCAGCGCTTGCCCAAGAAGTTGAATTTTTAGCGAGCCTATTTCCTAACCGAAAGCGTCTTGTTGCTTTTGTTCCAGCACATCACATCTTTGGGTTTTTGTTTACAGTTTTATTGCCGCAAAAATTGAAGCTTGATGTCGTCGATGCGCGCGGTTGGGGGCCAGGAGTATGGCCCAAAAAGATTGTATCTGGCGATTTAATTATTGCCACACCTTATCTTTGGGATGGGCTGGCGAAAATGTGTGATACTTTTCCGGGCGATCTGATCGGGGTGACATCAACAGCGCCGATGCCTGCCGATTTAAAGTCTGCATTGCAACAAAAAGGGTTGCATAATTTATTTGAGATTTATGGATCTTCAGAAACGGCAGGAGTTGGATACCGGACATTTGACCAAACATTTTATACTCTGTTTCCAGATTGGGATAGAGGCAATAATGCTAGAAGTTTGATTAAGACGATTGATGGTGATGGTCCGCAAACAATGACTTTAAACGATGAGATAACTTGGCATGAGGGGCATGAGGCGGATAAGGGAAATTATTTTCAGGTGGGGAAACGTAACGATAATGCGATTCAAATTGGCGGGGTTAATGTTTTTCCTGATCGTGTTAAAGTTTGCCTAAACGAGCATCCTTCAATTTCTGAATGTGTTGTACGACCTATGACCAGGCAAGGCGATGAGGCGCGCAAACGTTTGGCTGCTTTTATTGTGCTTAAAGAAGGTTGTGATGATCAAGAGTTGGCGAGGCGGAATATCACTGCTTATTGTCAGCAGCATTTGTCCGCACCAGAGCGGCCTAATCATTTAACATTTGGAACTCAACTTCCTAAGAATGAGTTTGGTAAAGATATTGACTGGTTGTCGGTTAGGCAGCAGAGCAACGAGACTTTAGAGTTCTGACGCAAAGAGCTTATTTAGTTCATAAAGCACATCACCGGCAAGGCTTTTATAATTTTCGATCACAGTACCTAAAACCAGTTTATCATTCAAATCGGCTAATATATCATTTTGGCTATCATTTTCCCCATGCTGGCTATTGCTGTATTCTATAACCGTTTTAGCATTATACGTTTCTATTGCATCATATAGAGCATCTATGGTTTCGCAGGGGTAACATTGGGAGATGCCTTGATCGTTTTTCGCTGTAGCGTATGTTCTAATTTGCAGTACAAAGTGATCTTTATATTTGTAAAACACCCGAATATCTTGAGACGGAAATTTCTCTTCCGCTTCTGTATTTGCAAAAAGAATCAACTTGCCACGGAAGCGCAATTGCTCCGCATTTAGATTATTAAGCTTTATGGTTTGCATGCGGGCTTTTGCAAATTTCTCAAGAGCTGAAGAGCCTTGTAAATCCTCAATTTTATGCTCCCAAAATGGAGTTTTTGTAACTTTGTTTAAAGCTGTAGGAGCGATTGCAGAGCTATTCGGTTTTGAGTTTGACATGAAAGAGGCGTTCTTTTTGGGATGTGATTTTTCATCTGGTGTCGTGTTGACTTGGAAGGCTTTCCCCTGGGTTGCCATTATATTCGCCATACCACGCCAATAGTCTATGAAAGGATTGAAGGCAAGCTCAGGTCCGCTTTCTTTGTCTCGCGGGTCTGTTATTTTTTTTTTAGAATTTGACATCAATACTTTCCTTGAAAAAATATTTATTTTGTTAATATTTTTAAATAAACAATCCTTTTAAATGATTTCTAGAATTTCATATTATTATTATACTTAATTAATCGTATTTTTATAGTGCTACAATAACATTAACATGGTTTTTACATGACTTTTCTAGATAATCTTTTCGGACCTTGTAATGGCACACACTGATAGATTTGAGGGTAACTCTCTTGCTAAAGAGAAAGTTATTCTCTCAACCTTCATAGCACTCGATGATTTTTGTTCCGTTTGCTCTGGCGATAAAGATGTGGAGCTTGCTCCTGATATTTGGAACAAAGTTGAAAAATCTTATGCAAGTCTGGCACAATGCATTGACGAGAAACGCGTTGTTTATGGAATTACAACCGGCTTTGGACCACTTGCAAACCGTTTGATGAGTACGGAAAATATCCAGGATTTACAACGTAATTTGATCTATCATTTGGCAACGGGTGTTGGGGAGCCTTTGAATTGGCAGGCCGCACGCGCTGTTATGCTGGACCGGTTGGTATCTATCACAAGGGGGTGGTCCGGTGCTTCCATGGCATTGGTTGAGCTGATTGTACGTTGTTTGAATTATGGGTTGGCGCCTTGGGTTCCGCAAAAAGGGACGGTTGGGGCAAGTGGTGATCTCACCCCTTGTGCGCATATGGCTTTGGCTCTCATGGGAGAGGGAGCATTTATTACACCGCAAGGCTATAAACAACCTGCCAAAGAAACTTTGGCATTGCTTGATTTAACGCCCTTTTCTCTTGAGGGGCGCGATGGTTTGGCTCTTGTGAATGGCACCTCTGCAATGAGTGGGATTGCTGCACTTAATCATAAGTCAGCAAAACAATTATTGGAATGGTCAGTCAAACTGTCAGTATCTCATGCTGAGCTGCTTCAAGGACAAGCGGAAGCATGGCATCCAGAATTTGCTATTGCGCGGCCTCATATGGGGCAAAGTCTTATCACGTCTAGGCTGAATGAATATATACGGAGCAGTCAGCTTATTCAAAAAGAACGCCTGTCAAATACATATATAAGCGATATTTTTGAGCAAACAGATAATGCTACAGAGGTTCATAAAATTGAAGTGCCACCGCAGGACCCCTATACAATCAGATGCGTGCCGCAAATTTTAGGTGCTGTGCATGATATGATTGATTTTCATGAACGCATGGTGGAAACAGAAATTAATTCGACAACAGATAATCCTCTGTTTCAAACTGAAGCGCCATACGCATTGCATGGTGGTAATTTTTACGGTCAGCATGTGGCGTTTGCAAGTGATGCCCTAAAAACAGCGTTGATCAAAATTGCTATTCTTGCCGAGCGTCAAGTGGCGTGTTTGACGGATGAAAAATTGAATAAAGGTTTGCCTGCATTTTTACAGCCCAACACAACTGGGTTGCACAGTGGGTTTATGGGCGCACAAGTGACAGCAACCGCGCTGTTGGCAGAACTGCGGAGTTCGGCTCATCCGGTATCCATCCAGTCTATTCCAACAAATGGCAACAATCAGGATGTGGTAAGTATGGGCACGATAGCTGCACGATCAACCGATTCCATATTGCATGATATTTTTCGCATTTTAGCTATTCAAGCTTTGTGCGTTAGCCAAGCCATGGACTTATTAATCGAGGGAAAAGTGCCTGGAAGACGGCAGTATGAACTGTCTGAATTTTCAGAAACAGCACAATCTGTCAGAGAATTTACAAGAGGAAAAGCGGACTTCCTTGATCAGGATAGGCCGCTTTCTGATGATATTGAGACCATCGCAGAAGAGATGATTTGAATATTGCCAATCTTTATATTAAGTCTTGGTTGATGCATGTAAAATATAAAAATATTGCGAACGCCATAATGATTGCACACAAGCCCTCCTATTTTATTGTTGCTCTATTTGTTTTAAGTGTCGCCGTTTTGGCTACGGCATGGGGCTTTGAATTGATTGGCGGTTATGCTCCTTGTCCTTTGTGTTTACAACAAAGATGGGCCTATTATTTTGCTATAGGGGTATGCATGATTGCACTTCTTGCCCTTAAATTATCGATGCGGAAAATCGCTCTTGTCCTTATTTCTCTTGTTGGATTTTTTTATCTTTATAACAGTGGGTTAGGTTTATACCATGCTGGAGTTGAATGGCAGTTCTGGCTTGGTCCGGCAGAGTGTTCTGGTGCTATAAGTGAGGCTTCGGGAAGTTTAATCGACCGCATTAACTCACAGCGCATTGTGCTTTGCAATGAAGCGCCATGGCGATTTTTAGGGTTGTCATTTGCAGGTTATAATATGCTGATTTCATTTGGGCTTGCTGTTTTAAGTTTTGCTATTGCTCTAAGGGGCTACTATTTCAATTAGCACCCTTCCAAAGAGTGTGAATATACGGACTAGTTTTCTGCTAAAATCTTACGCAGCTTTTGTCAGTTTATTTCAAGTTATCCACATAAAATTAGAATAATTTTTTTCTTGCTAGTTGTAAATAAAACACAAGAGGCCATATAATATTTATGGTTCTGTCGTTGACTTTAAAGTTCTCACAGAAAAAAGCCATATAAAACAACGGATTGAAAATTGCCCTGATATCGTCAGAAGCTGTTCACAATCTAACCACAATCATAGCTTCAAATGTAAATCAAGTAAGGTTAAGTATTAAAAAAATATTACTTATTAAAATAAAAATAAAACCTTATTTGGAGTGCCAGAGAGTTAGCAGAGAGAAGTATAAATGAGTGAAGAACATGGTTTTATACCTATAGGCGTTGAAGTGAATAAAATTATCTCTAGGGTTCTTGCAAACCATTCCGGAGATAATCAAAAAGTTGAGTTTAAAGCGAGTAAGTGTGAGTCTAGTAACGATAATGTTGAAGCGTATGAGTGGCAAGATGCTGAACAATTGAATTTATTTAAGCAAGCCGTTGCCAATTGAAAATGAACAGGCAGCACTCTTAAAATGGAAAAAGTAGTCTGCACACTCAAGCAAATAGAAGAGATTTTTGGAAAATATGAGGAGTTTTACAGTTTGGCAAACACGTTCATACAGCAAGACAGAGATGGCATGTATTACAAATGTCCCCGCGTAACATTGCCAAAATTCTTTTGAATGTGTTTGCCAACCATTTAGTAATGTATAAGCAGTGTCAACTGGTAAAATGTCATAAGTTTAAAGTCTAGTATGCAAATGTAGTGAGTTGTTACAAAATAGTCGTAAATATATGATTTGTTATAAAAGTTATTAGTATTTGTAATCCCAGTTTGCGTATTCTGAGCGATATTTTGTGTCTCGTTGCCGTTCAGAAAGTTCTAGTTCAGAGTATGAGTTGAGTAAAGCTAAGGCGTAAGTTTAGCTTGTGTGTTGTTGAGTATCAAGTAAGCGTTTGAGTATGTTAAAGTGTTGTTGCGTTGTGCGTAGGTTGCGTTATGCGTAGAGAGTATTTTTTTGATTAGTTAGAGTTCTTGCGTAGAGTTTGTAGAGTAAGAGTATAACTTGTATTGCGTTAAGATTAGTGTTGCGTTGAGTAATTTTAGTAAGTGTTGAGTTGAGTAATTAGAGTGTTGATGAGAAATTAAGTATATCGTATTCTCGAGTTTTTCACTTTAATATTGAATGTAAAGTTTCGCTTCCCCGCGGAAAATACATCTTTGCCGAACTCGGACCGACTTAAGGTTCGAGTTCGGTATCCCAATAAAGATAATCCATCCAGCTGTCATGCAAATAATTAGGCGGAAAAAGACGTCCATTGCTATGCAGTTGATGAACTGTCGGGCGATAGGGCATTTGCCGCGGTATCATTCCAGCGGTCTTTGGCATCTGGCCACCTTTGCGAAGATTACATGGCGCGCAGGCTGTCACGACATTGTCCCATCGCGTTAGGCCGCCGCGAGATCTCGGGATGAGATGGTCAAATGTTAAATCTTCCTTAGAGCTGCAATATTGACAAGTAAAGCAGTCTCTTAAAAATACATTAAAGCGTGTAAATGCTGGATAAAGCGCGGGCTTGATATATTTTTTTAGAGAAACAACGCTTGGTAGTTTCATCTGGAAGCTGGGGCTATTCACGCATTTTTCATATTCCGCAACAATATTAACGCGCTCAAGAAAGACAGCTTTAACGGTTTCTTGCCAACTCCACAGCGACAAAGGATAATAACTTAAAGGCTGATAGTCAGCATTAAGAACAAGGGCTGGAAATGCCTCAGGTGGTGATGAAATGGTGCTCACTATGCCATTCCTATCTTGTTAGTTAAACTCACAAAATGACCTAAGCCTTAATCATCTCAACAGAAATAATACATCACGTGCATGTCACTTCTGTGAAAATTAAGATTTAAATAACTTATATTTAATCTTACATATCTTGTACAAAGTAATATTCTATTTTTCTAAAAATTGAAATAAAACACTTTATTTTATTTCTGAGGATGGGGCTTGTAAGTTTAAAACTTGTAACTATGGAGCGGTTAGAATTTAACTGCCAAAGCTTTTAACCAAACTTCCTGCCACCATATGCCAGCCATCAACAAGCACAAAGAAAATCAGCTTAAAGGGGAGTGAAATCAAGATAGGGGGGAGCATCATCATACCCATTGACATCAAAACTGAGGCTACTACCAAATCAATAACGACAAATGGTACAAAAAGTAAAAAGCCAATTTCAAAAGCACGCTTCAACTCCGAAATCATAAAAGCCGGAATCAGAACTTGCAAACTAACATTCTCAGGTTTTTCTGGCCGCTCTCCACCCGCTAAATCTAAAAATAGGCCTAAATCTTTTTCTCGCACATGCCGTAGCATAAAAGCATGAAACGGTTTGGAGGCAAGATTAAAAGCCTCTGGAAGCTCGATTTGTTCAGAAATAAGGGGCTGTATTCCTGTATCATATGCAGATTGAAAAACTGGTGTCATAATAAAGAACGTAAGAAATAAAGCTAGGCTAGTAATAACGGCATTTGGGGGGGATTGTTGGATGCCAATGGCTGTGCGCAGTAAAGACAAAACAACAACGATCCGGGTAAACGAAGTCACCATTACCAAAATCGATGGTGCTAAGCTTATAACCGTAATAAGGGCTATAAGTTGAACAGCGCGTTCGGTAACGCTGGTATTTTCTCCAAGGCCGATAGTTACTTGCTGTGCAAAAACGGGTTCTGTGAGAGCAAGGCTTAATAGAGCTATGAAACTTAAAGGGAATATATAAACGAGAGGTGTTCTGAAAAAGTGTCTACATCTTGGAAAATAGGGCATGATGCTCATTTTCTTAAAATTCGAGAAGCGGACACCAAATGAGAGAGGCTTTCAGTGATTTTTAGGTCGATAAAAATTTGCTGGCGAATTATTGCAAAGCCTCCATTTGCATTCTTTCAAAAACAAATGAAAGCATTTTACGAATACAACGCCAAATCCTTTATATATTATTTTATCCGATTATAGAAATTATAGATGTTGCTAAGATATAGATACCCC
>JBCCCO010000095.1:0-9735 GCA_039033475.1 Pseudomonadota bacterium
CTCGGCGCCCGTGGTCACCTCCTCGCGGAAGAGCCGCGAAGCGACGTAAGGGGGGATGCCCTGGCCCGAGTCGGCAACCGCGAAGTCCAGCATGCCTCGGAGTTCGCCAATGAAGCGTAGTGTGACGTGTCCGTCCTGAGCGGATGTGGGTTTTGGTACCTTCGAATGTCAGAGTGAAACCTCCCTTCAGCAACTCAATGGAACGCCTGACCGTGAGACAGCAGATCCTTTCCGTGGACCATTGCGCTTCAACCTTATGAAGGCACTCGGACTGAAGATGATGTCGGAAGAAGCTGCCCTCCAAATGATTCCAACGGATATCATTTCCGATCCATTATAGCGACAGCCAATGATTTAGGCTATATTCCACTGCAGTGGATGTTGTGGATGCAGGTTTTCCCGGTGCTAGTACCTCCCGCAGGCGTGCAATCCTTCTCACGACCCAATAACCTTAATGGATTCATTAGATATGCCTTAAGTTTTTAAGGGCGAGAAATTCTTCCACCTTTAAGTAAATCCACCTAAAATGTATTGCTCTGGTATTTGAGAGAGAGTGAGAGTTTGAATAGCAAAACAACTGAAAACAAAGCATCTATAGCTTTGCTGCTATATTCTCAAAGGGCATAATTCAGAGCATCCTTACAATTCTATCTAAAAGTTTAAAGGTTCACATATAAATAAATGATAAATATTTCATAATATTATCTTAGCTCGGAAGTTATTTATGCTATGCTAACGTATCAATTTTTGATGATAAACCGCAATGTTGGCAAATTGATAGAGCTGATAAAGAAGTCTAAAAACAAATAATGAGCAAAGATGAACTTCATCAGACATTGGTGCGATTGAGGCAAGAGCATCGTGATTTGGATAGCGCAATAGCCGTGCTTGAAACTGTAGGGTCGGGTGACCTGTTGCAATTGAAAAGATTGAAAAAGAAAAAATTATTTCTTAAAGATCAAATTTCTGAATTAGAAGACCAATTATTTCCTGACATTATTGCTTGAGAAGTCTTTGCTAGACCGCACGTTTTTGATGTGGAGGTTCGCCTGCGTGATTTGCACTTAAATGTAAAAATAGCCCTGCGCGTAAATCCATCTCATGGAGAAAGCGCTCCCCTGCTGTGTTTGCCAGTAGGTGGATATGAATTTCATTGGCACCAAGTTGCGCCGCTTTTTGTCTCAGATATGCCAAATTCAAAGAACTTGCGTCTTCAACGGTGCGTCCTATGCGCAAAGGCTGTTTTATATCGTCAGAATGATGGTGTACCATGATGTAATTACATTTTGGTAAGCTGGGGCAATCCAGAAGAGAATAAACGGTATGTAAATAACGTTTGCCTGAAGCGCCTTTCCAATAATGAAAACATTGTTGAATATGACCACTTTGGTTAAGCAAGCTTGCCTGATATGGCAAATCCAAATTATTTCCAGATCTATACTGACGAATACGCAACGACATAACTTTCCTGCTTATCACTTCATTTGAACTGTCAATAGACCTAACTATTAATTCGGTAAATATAATTACACGAATGAAGTAGAATTTTTACATGTTAATTATATGGATATATCAATTTTCAACAGAATATATTTAATAATATTTATCATTAGCACTTCATAACTTAAATTTTTCTTACGAAAGTACAGTCTCGTCTTTCATGCAGAGCCAATTCAAAATTAATGAGACTTTTTGAAAACAGCTATAGCGTGCGCCATGTCCGCTCAATGATACTGTCGGGGGTATCTCCATCTTGATATCCAGTGATACCCGTGTCTAGTGCAACAGATACCGGGTGGTTGTAACCTTGGATTGCAAATTCAGTATGATGCACTACGCCTATAATTCGCTTTAACGCATTAGTGGTCATTTTTGCAGATGTATCGGGTAAAATAATAACAAAACGACGACTAGAATAGCGACATGCCAAATCTTCACCACGGACAAGAAGACTTATTAATTCGCCTATTTGTCGGATCAACCTGTCTCCAGATGCATATCCTAAAACTTCATTGATTTGTTTCATGTTTTTAATGCGGATTGCAGCAAGGGAAAAGGTCTGACTAGATTTTTGTATATCCTGGATCATGTCAGATAAGTGCTCATACATAAAGCCTCTCGTATACAGGCCCGTTAAAGCATCATTTGTGGCAAAGTGTTTTGAAGTCTTGTAGATTTGACGTAATGACGTCCGAAATCTGTGCTCTCGAATGAGAGACATCGCTCGCAGTTTGAGCTCTTGTTGGCTGACAGGCTTCTCAATAATATCTGTGATACCATTGTCATAAGCTGTTGTCGGATCCTCTAACACATCTTTATTTACCAGCATCAAAATGGGCAAATTAAAAAACTGAGAATTGCGCCGAATATCACGTGCAAATTCCATGTAGTTTTCCGGTTTGTCACCCGCATCTATGAGAATAGTATCGAAGGAAGATCTGTTGAGGTAGTCGATTGCGGTATTAAAAGTGAGAGCTCCAATTAATGTTGTGGTTTTATAGAGCGCATTTTCAATAGAAGCATAACCTTTTGCATCACCCATAAAAAGAATTTTAGCATCATCAATCGTCTGAGGTACCAAAATAGGGGGAGGGGCATCAACACCATATTTAGCTGATGTATTTAGCCGGCGCACAAGCTCTTCATGCATTGTATTAAGGCGTATCAAGGAATTAATGCGATGGCACACTTGCAATGTTTTAATCGGGCCAAGCAAGAGATCATCAAGATTTTTTTCAACACCTTCAAGATTATCGGTTGCATTTGTACCAACCATAAGCACTCGCATGCGGCTTGACAAAGAGCTGTGTTTCAACGTGCGTGCGAGTGCAAGAAAAGCTTTAGGATTAGATTGCGCCTCATCTGAGTCCATATTCAGCACGACAATATCTGGCCGTCGTTTGCCAGAAACTTCTGCGGCACTTTCTGTGATGCTGCCCGTATATGTCTCAAAACCCTTTGTATGAAGGGCCGTAGACAAGTCATTTTCCTTGTCTTTCTGTTCTCCGATAATCAAGATTCTTGCAGCACTCGACATATTCATATCCCCAAGTGAAAATTTATTATCTTTATTTCAAAATTTTCATATGAAAAAATTTTGGACATTGAAACGTTTTTCTATGTATTAGCGATCAATGTATTTTGTTTATGCTGTAATGGGACTTAAAATTTCATGAATTATAAAGTGTTAGTCAGCAAATATGTGACATTTTCTGAAGATTTTTATATAAATCGCAACGGCTTTAAATGAAGAAAATATATTTTTTTATTTATCAATTGCCTGCAATGGTTTCTAAATGTGTATTAATAATTTCTTCGCGTAAAACCTTGTTATCGTTGTTTTTTGGTATTTTGTCTACGATAATGAGTTGTTCGGGAAATTTATAAGGGGCAATGCCAAGATGGGATAAGTAGTTATCAAAATCTTTTTTCTGAAACATTTGAGGGTTTTCTGGAACAATGGCGGCAAACAAGCGCTGGCCTAGAACAGGATCCGGATAGGTGAAAACCGCAGCATCGGAAAAACCATCAAAACCACCGTAAATTTTATCCAATTCATCGGCAAAAATCATTGTACCGCCGTGATATAGAACATTCTCATCTGCCTCGCAACATACGCGGTCCATACGTGTGCTGTCATGACCGACGTAACACTGTATCCCAGTATTGACCCAGTCGTCATATGATGCAAAAATCCCTTTTTTCTTTTCCTGAGCTTCAATACCAGAACCTTTCGGTACAGAAACGCCGCGCACAAACAGAGTGCCAGAAAAGCGGTGAGATTGAGAGGACGTACCAGAGTTTTTAGATTGCCCTGATCGCATGCGTCCTTTAAAACGGGTTTCGAACAGGCGCATTTCTTTCCCATCAGGATCTTTAGAGCGGAAGTCTCCAAGTTTAATCTCCCCTTTCGGGGTATTCTCATCGCGCTTTGAAATATAAATTGCAGTCTCATGTAAGTTGCGAATATCATATATTGGCATCGGAAGTGATCCAACACTTTTACGGTCAACTTGCTTCTCATGAGGGATTTGCCAAACACAGCCAAAACTTCGCAAATGGTCTTGAACTTGTGATAAGACATTGTCTTGCTGGAGTGTTTGCAATACCGCTGCCGGAGCTGCGGCATAATTAACTTTCTCATTATGCATTTGTTCAACGAATGCATTATAATTAAAGGGATGATGTTGGACGACTGAGGCCCCAATTAAAAGTGAAGGGACAAAAATACCGGCCAGTCCGATTAAACCCGTAAGGGGATAAGGATTAAGCAAACGATCAGATGGATTGAGGCCCAATTCAAGAACGTGCATTAAGCCAGATGCAATTAATTCTCTATGGTTGCGATAAATAGGTTGTAACCCAAGACCTGGGCGCATTGACCATGTGATTAAAGCGGGATTATCTAACTGTGATGTATGGAGGTTATGCTCTTCATCATTTTGTGGGGGACGCATGGTATCTTTATTGAAGAAGTAATCCAGCGATGTAACCCCATCAGCTTGTTTTGGTCCCACACCATAAATAAAACGCACGCCTAGGTTATCAAAAGCGAGTTCACACATCATTTCGCTATGAGAAAAACCGTCAAAATCCCCAACGGTCATGAAAGCTCTTGCAGGGATCTGGCGCAGGGCTTGTTCAATTTCGTAGCGGCGCCATAAAAAGGGAAATGGACATGCAATCAATCCTGCGCGCAAGGCAGCTAAAACCAAAATTGGAAGTTCAACAATATTAGGAAGCTGAATCGCCAGAATATGCCCTGGGTTTAGGCCATGTTCCCTAAACTGTTTCGCCAGCTGTCCGGAAATCTCGTATACCTCAGCAAAGGTAAATGATTTCGCTTGCCCTATAGCAAATTCACTACGATTTGGAGCGTCGGCCAAAGCTAAAGCATTGGGCGTTCTCGTTGCCCATAGTTTTAAAAAGGCATCAAGTGTTTGTTCTGTCGTATTTTGAGCAGGTTGAGGTTCCTTTTCATCGACCAAAGCTGTTGCTAAATTGCCTTTCATATGTGTCCGACCATTTATCTCAATTTGCATTTCATGCGCTAATAGGAGGTGTTAAATCTCAATTTTTGTAGAAAATAAAAAATTGTGTATCTGAGTGCGTTTATTTATTATTTTAATCGTCTTACCGTTTTTTTGTTCTCTAGTTTTTGTCTTCTGTACAAAACTATACTCAGTGTTTTTCAAATAAAGACAAATATATGATTCTTTTCATCTTTGCGCTCTAAAGATGAATTTTTCCACGATTTCTTTTTTATTGGATCTTGTTAGGCTCAGGACCTGAAATTTTATGGAAATACGTAAAAAGTGGAGCCAGCAATGGGGGAGCTGGCTCCACGGGGTCCGGCATGGGTCGGGGATGGGAGGGGAGGGGGAACCGGACCCTAAACTTTACACCCAAATTTTTATGTTTGGCTGTTTGCTATCTCCCATCCAGAAAAGACCCTTATTTTGTATCGCTTGTCGCGGCAATATTTTGATGTTTTGCTGCTGGTAAAAGTGAAACCCATAGTTTGGGATTTCGATACGATTGACGTTTGATGAAACGGTATGGAACTTGGTTCCAGCTCAAGATATACTGGTGCTTATTATCCAGTAAAAAATCACCTTGTGATGTGCGAGCTGTCAATATCGCATGACCTTCTCCTTTTTCATCAAGCACAACAGTAATAAGAAGTGAACTTTCAGGCCAACCTAACTCAATAAGCTTTTGGCGTTTCAGCAAAACGTAATCCTCACAGTCCCCTCTAAGCTCATGGGGGTATGTCCAATGTTCTAATTTGCCATACAGGTCTTGATCCGTAATAGGCTCAATTTTCGAGTTGACTTTCGTATTGACCTGTTGCAATTGCTGCCAGCGTTCAGATGTCAAATCAAACCTGTCATGAACAGAATTGTCTTTCTGTTTACACTCATGCGGATGGTTTTCACAAAACCTGACGTGACCGATAGGTGGTAAAGACAAGCCGTAAACACGCATAAACGGCGAAACGATATTCTGACCGTCTACCCATATTGCCTGGCTATTTGAAAATGCTGTGCCCGTACCTGAAATGCCAAATAAAATAAACAGACAGAATACTTTTGATATTGTTAGACTTTTGACGCTCATAAATTCATCCCCTGCTCACCATTAGGTTAAGGGGATGATCTCATAAAGATTTTGAGGAAGGTTCAATTTCACTGAGGCAAATTAAGACAATTTAAGAGAGAATTAAAAACGATTTTGTCTAAAATTTTATTCAATTTTTAAAAGAGGCGGAGGGTTTCACGTTTATAGCTATTTCCCATTCCCAAATTACTGGTGAGATTAATTTCTGAGTTCAAATCGAACTAGGCCTTCCGCCGCTAAGCGGCAGGCCAGGCTTCTTATCGTTAGCCAATTTCTCTGCCATGCCATTATTTATGAAACTGTCCGTAGAGAAAACATTGCAATTTTCCATAGTAATTTTGAATTGGTTATAAATACAGTTAATTATTTAATATTCAATCCCGGTTACCCGGCTGCATTTGGGAAAAAATTCTCATATATGTGTTGTATTTCGAATTATTTTTTTATCTTTCGAGGGAAATATAAGAAATATAGAAAATTTTTTTAAAATCACTATTATATGTAACATGGCAATGAAAAGGTTCATGTACACATGAGTAGACCCGGTTCGCAAATATCACATTTTTCTGAGCTTCAGTCGAAAAGTGAAGTTTCGGATCAATCTGATATACAGGATCTCATTATGTCGCTTGGCCTGCTTGAAGGGCCTGACCTTCTGGATCCTGTGATAAACACCATTTTTAAAAATAAAATTGCGGTTAGTTCATCTTTTGGTGCAGAATCTGCAATTCTATTGCACATGGTTGCACAAATTGACCCATCAACACCTGTTTTGTTTATTGATACAGGAAAGTTATTTTCAGAAACATTGCAGTATCGTGATAATTTGGCTGCTCAGCTTGGGTTGACCAACATCCAAATTATACAGCCAACAAAAGCTGAGATAGACACGCAAGACCCTGAAGGTAATCTATGGCATGCAAATCCAGATGCGTGCTGTCATTTTCGGAAAGTTCAGCCATTTGAGGAGGCATTGTCGAGCTATAGCGCTGTCATTACTGGTCGCAAGCGCTATCAAGCGACCTCACGAGAGAAAATCGATGTTATTGAACATGACGGTAATATGTTTAAAATCAATCCGGCTGCCAGGTGGACTGTTCAAGATATTCAAGACTATATGAAGCAGTACAACTTGCCTACTCATCCTCTCGTTGACAAGGGGTATTTTTCGATTGGCTGCGTGCCTTGCACAACTCCTGTTAAAGCTGGTGAGGATTTAAGATCCGGGCGCTGGCGTGGTGTTGATAAAGTTGAGTGCGGTATTCACTTTGTTAATGGGCGCATTGTTCGTCCAAATCAGGCCGTTGCTTAGGTTCTTAGCCTAAATAAAAATGGTTTCAGTTTTTGCTCTAGCTTTATTCATATCTGCGGTTATATAGTCGTAAAATAAAATCGTAATGAATGTGGCGGCACCTATGCTGAAAACTCCCCTGCGAAGATTTTTCTTTGTGCTTATTGTTATTATCGCTCTGCTTTGGTTTGGGGGGCGATTTTTTCAAGTGGCCTTGTTAAGTGAAAAACAGCCTCGTGCAATAACTCCTCGCGGTGATTTGGCTGTCTTTGAAAAAACAGCCGTCACTTTGTTTGAAAATGCAGCTCCTTCTGTTGCGTATATATATCCAGTTAAGCGCAGTTTAGATTTTCTTGGTCGGCGACAAACACAACAAGGTACGGGCTCGGGATTTGTCTGGGACAAAGCAGGGCATATTATTACGAATCATCATGTGATCAGGGGAGCTGATCAGGTGTTTGTTCGTTTTGATAGCGGGACTGCGGCGCGGGCCAGTGTTATTGGCAGTTCAGCTGATCATGATCTTGCTGTGCTAAGGGTGTCTGTCGCGCCAGGTGAATTGCGGCCAATTCCTGTTGGCCGCTCTACTAATCTTAAAATTGGCCAAGCAGTTTTTGCGATTGGCAATCCCTTTGGCTTAAACCGCAGCTTAACCACAGGTATTGTAAGTGCTGTTGGTCGAGATCTGCCAACATCATCAGGGCGTGATATCACAGGGGTCATTCAAACCGATGCAGCTATTAATCCAGGCAATTCGGGGGGGCCACTGTTGGATTCAGCCGGGCGTTTGATTGGTGTGAATACTGCGATTGCTTCTCCCACAGGGGCAAGCACAGGCATCGGTTTTGCTGTTCCCGTAGATACCGTTAATCGTATTGTGCCACAGCTGATTAAAAATGGTAGAGCTGCGCGTCCTGGAATTGGTATTAGAGCAGGCAGTGAAGAATTTTCGGCGCGACTTGGCATTCAAGGTGTGATTGTGATTGATGTCTTAACAGGCGGAGCTGCGGACCAAGCGGGTATTCGCGGGATTAACCGCCGTGCAGATGAACTGGGAGATGTTATTCTTGCAGTCAATGGAAAGCCTGTAAGTAATGTAAGTGATCTAGCAAATGAATTGGCCAAAACTGGTATTAACAATATGGCAAAATTAACCGTTCTGCGAGGAAGTCGAGAAATGAAAGTTGAAGTCCGTGTTTTTGATATTCAATAAAGGCAATTATTTGATAAATGCTATTTTCTTCTTTCCGGTATCTTCGAAGATAAATTTTGTTGCATTGATTTCAGCGTTTCCTAAAGGAGTGGGGACTTCAATCCGGACAGGCACATACATTTGAGCATTGGAAAACGGAACAAAAAATACATCTAGCTTTCTATCTTTATAAAACTTATGCATTTTCTTATGGGTTTTGTGCCCTGCGATGGGAATGTATTGGACGGTGCAGACAACAGCGGTACGCTTGCCTCTTTGTCCAACATCAATAATCTTTTTGCTCTTGTAAGTCAGTTTAATGTCATAACGCTGTTTGCCATCAAAAATAGGAACACGGCGGTTGCAAAAACCTGGCTCAGCATTTCGGGCATTGTATCTCGTTAAACTCACTAACCCCGTCATTGGATCAAAAACATTTTCAAAATGCTCAGGTTTTAAAGTGACACGCTTAGACGACTTTTTAATTTTTGGTGTGATGCTGATTTTCTGTTCGCTTGTTTGTGGGAACACGACAGACATTGTTCTATTTTTACGTCCTTTAAAAACATAACCAAATTTATGAGGTTTGAGAGACCTGCCATCTCGAAAGCCTGAGCTTTTAACATCTGCTGTCCATTTCATCCAATTTCCAAATAATTGTAATTTTGTTTTGCCAGACAGTGCATAATGTTGGCCAGATAAGATCGAAGAGAAGTGATATTTCCCAAGCTCGATGCCGGTAAAACTGATGGTATATGTCGCAGAAACACGAGCAACTTTATTCTCTTGCGCTAAAATCTGATTTTTTCTGGAATTTGCCAAATTTTTGACTTGTGCATTTGCAGCACTTGCAATTATTGCAGGCAGTATGAGAATAAATGAAAGGCTCCGAATAAAAATCATAAATGATCCCAGAGTTATGTTGCGTAATTTTAGCCTGCCCAAACCTCGCAGATGGTAATTATTATATTAGGCAAAAGTGAGGAAATAGTTTTGAATTTTGCTGAATATAGAATCGTAACCTAAAAAATTATTTTCAAATGTACCTTTAGATGAAAGAAAATATTTTAAGCTATGTGGGCATGTACTCAGTAGTTGTATTTTGTTGGGTATTGCATCTTTTGTTTGTGGC
>JBCCCO010000096.1:0-9661 GCA_039033475.1 Pseudomonadota bacterium
CTCAAAATTTTCACTTTTATAATTACAAGTTACTTCGCATATAGTTTTGAAACGGCATATGCTGCGGTAAGTTTTACATGCGAATATACGCATATGGCCGTATTAAAAGATAATTATCGTAAATTCTCGGCTCATGGCATGAGAATTGAGAAAAACCAAAAAAAATTAGTTCTTAGGTTTCTTATAGATAAAAAAGCCTATCTAATAGGTAACAATGGCACTGAAGTTGTAAAATTTTCATCTAGTAAAAGTGGCCTAATAACTCTAATAGAAACTACACCTACAGGTAACAAAACTATAACCTCTATAGACTTATTACAAAAAACATCAGTACACTCAAGGCATATTCTAATGCCTGGCACTTTACTTCCATCACAATATTACGGCACATGCACTTATAAGAGATAAGTATATATAATTTTCATCAAGTACTTGTTTACCCAACCCTTTTCTCAGCAAAAAAATCTAACCCCGCTTGTGCGCATTCCATATCCTGAGCTGGAGTTCCAGAACTCAAACCAATTCCTCCGACTACGTCTCCATCAATCTGAACAGGTAGGCCACCACCTACAGAGCTTAGGCGCCCGCCAACTTCTGTGTGAATACCAAAGGCTAGACTGCCAGGTTTATTTACCTCATTATACTCATGAGTTGCTTTTCGTGCAGCAGCTGCTGTAAATGCCTTATCTTGAGATATATTAATACTGGTAACTTTGCCGCCATCCATACGTTCAAAAGCAATGAGATTACCTGATTCATCGACGACAGAGATGCACATTGGCACACCTATCTCATTTGCTTTGGCGCGTGCGCCTGCAATCAATATAAGGGCCTCTTCATGGGATAGTCGTTTGATAGATAACATGTTTTTCTCTTAATTTATTTCGACATTAGCGCATCTGATTAAAATGACTTAGTTTTCTTTATATACTAAGTTTCCTTGAGAACCCGAAAATTCTGCGGATCTATGACGCGTAAATTATCAGTTACCTGATCACAGTAGATGTGCCAGTTTTTAGGCACGTCTTCGGTTAGGAATTTCAGGATTGTCTCGCAAAAACCGTTGAATTTTTTATAACATTTATTGTGCGTCACATTCCGATGCATCAGCCCCCACAGCCGCTCAATCGGAGCTAAATGTGGGCAATACGCCGGAACAAAGTGCAATGTGACCCGGCAGCCATCTCTGGCCAGCCAATGTTTCACGATCCGCGCATGGTGATATTTTGCGCTTGTCAGGATAACGTTTTTCCAAAGACGACAGCAGGCTAATCGTGCTCTGCGCATCTACCGTGAGCACATTAATCATGCGGGTTTGCCCGGTTTCAAGGTCTATAGCACCATGGATATTGAGGCGATCTCTTTTCGAGGTTTGCAGCAGGGCCGCCTTCACATCCTTCGGAGCCCAGCATCCCGCGGCGCGCCCTTCATGGGTTGGATGCACAGCATCAACAAACACCACGGTTTCATCTGGATCAAGGTTGTTTTGCAAGTCCTCGTAAGCGGCAATAAAAGCTTTTTGTTTGGCAACATCCAAACCTCGCGGCACGGTCTCTGGCTTGCGGTACACCATATCAAGACGGCCCAAAAGCTTGATCAAGCCAGAGCGGGTATAACTGACTTCAAAGGTCTTTTCAATCCATTCATCAATCTCAGATGTGCTACGTGGTAATGTCTCGCGGATCCAAATCTTAAGCTTATCTTGTTGTATGGTTGTGAGCTCGCAAGCCCGGCCCTTGTAGCCAAAGTCTCCAAGCCAACGGATACCGCAGCTCATATACTGGCCATACCAATATCGGATTGTATCGTCGTCCATATATAAAACTTTGGCAACTTGCGCACAGCTCAAGCCATCATCAAGCAGCAAAATACCATTCGCCCGACGCGTCACACGGCTCTCGGCCTTCGCATTGCGAACAAGTGCCATTAATTCTTTCCGGGATGCTGTGTCTAAAAAACCGCTTCTGATCATACGTGTCATATCAAACTGCTTCGCGATATTTTGCAACTAATTTCTCGGGTAGTGTTGGAATCGGGGTATACTTCGAATTTTGTGATGTTTTGTCATTGTTATTTTGAGTTGTACTCCTGTTCCTTGAGAACCAGAAAGTTCCGCGTTATAGATCTGCAGAACTTTCTGGTTCTCAAGGAACAGGAGTACAACTCAAAAAAGCATGAAAGCATTTTGAATATAGCCTTCACGCATTTTTGGTTGTGAAATCAAGTTGTGTATTTCAAAAAATTAAGCTGCTTTATCTTGCGTTTCAGTGTCACCTTCAAGCGAAACAGCTTTTTTCGTTGCGGCATTACTTTTTGACAACACTTCGGTAATTTTCTGAATTGCTATCGTCTGCTCGATGTTCTCAATTGCAGCATATTCTCTTGCCATGCGGTCAAGAGCTGCTTCATAAAGTTGGCGCTCTGAGTAAGATTGCTCTGGCTGCATTTCTGAACGGTAAAGATCGCGAACAACTTCTGCGATAGAGATAAGATCACCAGAGTTGATTTTGGTCTCATACTCTTGGGCGCGACGGCTCCACATCGTACGTTTAACACGTGCCTTACCTGTTAAAGTTGACATTGCCTTTTTCACAATATCACCCTCAGATAGCTTACGCATCCCTACATTCTCAAAGTTTGATGTTGGAACGCGCAAAGTCATTTTTTCTTGCTCAAAATGTATAACAAATAGCTCAAGTTTTGCACCGGCAATTTCTTCTTCATCAATTGCCGTAATTCGCCCAACACCATGTGCAGGATACACGACGTATTCGCTGGTGCGAAACCCATTTCTTTGCTGAGTTTTCTTTTTTGTTGTCATGTCAAAATCCAGACTTTCATTAATAAATAAAAATTATCTTGTTTGAATTGCATTACACACTAAAGGCGCTGCAGGAAATCATGCAGTCTCTCAGCATGTGAATAATTCTTTGGCTTAAGTCCCCAATTTATTTTGGCGCAATACCCCTTAGTGTCATAAAAGTTACACACAAGCGCGCCATAATTAATTATATTTTAAGAACATTAGGTGAAAGGATGAGTATTAGATCAACAATTTGATTTTAGACTCTTCTATCATATGCTACCCATAAAGACGCTTTTTCCCGTTACGGCAAAAAGTACACCCTATCAAGAGTCAAGTTAACATATCTACAACTTTATGGGAACCCCAAAAGCATAATTTTAAACAAATTTCGCTTGCCTTCGCAAGTTATTAACATTACTATTAGTAAATTCGTTTGCAAAAACGTTCTAATGATTAGTTCTAATCGCCATCCCCAGGGCTTTCGGAAAAATACTTCTCAAGCTTTTCTTTTTCATTTGCATAATGTTCAGCTTCAGGGTCCGCGTCTTTTTTTGTTGTTAGATTGGGCCATTTCTCAGCATAATCTTTGTTAATTTCCAACCATTTTTCTAGGTCGGGTTCCGTATCCGGTTTGATAGCTTCAACAGGGCATTCCGGTTCACATACACCGCAATCAATGCATTCATCTGGGTGTATCACAAGCATGTTTTCGCCTTCGTAGAAGCAATCTACTGGGCACACCTCGACACAATCTGTGTATTTGCATTTGATACAAGCATCTATGACAACATAAGTCATAACATGTCTCCACAACTTTCATTTTTTAGCATTGCCTAATTGCGTATATGCAAGTCCAACTACATAAAACGAGCTTAAGGTCTCTGCAAGTAATTAATTGTTGTTTATATTAAAAGCTGTCATGAAGTCACATTGCATTTCACAACAAAAATGCTTTTAAATTTAAATTTTTACAGGCCATGATACCAAAAATCTTGACCCCTGATAAAAGCCTGCTACAGACAGGGATATGAATAACAAAGATATGAACAGCAATAACAGAGTTTCCCGAGAGAATATTCGTAATTTTTCGATTATTGCTCATATAGATCATGGAAAGTCAACGCTTGCAGATCGTCTCATCCAATTTTGTGGCGGTTTGAGTGAGCGTGAGATGAAAGAACAGGTTCTTGATTCCATGGATATCGAGCGTGAGCGCGGGATCACTATCAAGGCACAAACTGTACGGTTGGATTATACCGCAAAAAATGGTCAGACATATCAGCTCAACTTGATTGATACACCAGGTCATGTGGATTTTGCTTATGAAGTTAGTCGCTCTCTAAGTGCGTGTGAAGGCTCCTTATTGGTTGTGGACGCATCACAAGGGGTAGAGGCGCAAACACTGGCCAATGTATACCAAGCTATTGATAATGAACATGAAATTGTGCCAGTCTTAAATAAAATTGATTTACCTGCAGCTGAGCCTGAGCGGATTAAAGCACAAATTGAAGATGTGATTGGCATTGAAGCCGATGGTGCCATAGAAGTTTCGGCCAAAAAAGGTATCGGTATTCAAGATGTTCTTGAAGCTATTGTGCATACCTTACCAGCACCCAAGGGAGATGCTAAAGACCGCCTCAAGGCTTTATTGGTTGACAGTTGGTATGACGCTTATCTTGGCGTTGTCGTGCTGGTGCGCGTGATAGATGGCCATTTGAAAAAAGGGCAAAAAATTGAGTTGATGTCGACAGATGTCACTTATCTTGTTGACCGTGTCGGTGTATTTCGTCCTAAGCAAGATTTGACAGATATTTTAGGCCCAGGTGAAATCGGCTTTTTTACCGCAGCCATTAAAGAGGTGGCCGATACCCGTGTTGGAGATACCGTTACCGATGAGAAAGCCCCATGCGCAGAGCCACTTGAAGGGTTCCAAGAGGCACAGCCAGTTGTCTTTTGTGGATTGTTTCCTGTTGATGCCTCTGACTTTGAATCATTGCGCGATGCAATGGGGAAACTGCGTTTAAATGATGCCAGCTTTCAGTTTGAAATGGAAACATCTGCTGCCCTAGGGTTTGGTTTTCGGTGTGGTTTCTTGGGACTGCTGCACTTAGAAATTGTGCGCGAAAGGCTAGAGCGCGAATTCAATATCGACCTGATTACAACAGCTCCAAGTGTTGTCTACAATATTTACATGACAGATGGTAAAATGCTTGATTTGCATAATCCGGCTGACATGCCCGATGTGGTGAACATTGATCGCATTGAAGAGCCTTGGATTACAGCTACCATTCTTGTGCCAGATGATTATTTGGGTGCGGTGCTGAAATTATGTGAGGATCGCCGTGGGCGGCAAACAGAGCTGACCTATGCAGGCACCCGCGCGATGGTGGTTTATGAGCTTCCTTTAAATGAGGTGGTTTTTGACTTTTATGATCGCCTCAAATCCATCACACGTGGGTACGCTTCATTTGATTACAATATGCTGGGGTATGAACCTGAAAATCTTGTGAAAATGTCTATTCTTGTCAACGGTGAACCGGTCGATGCATTGTCCATGATTGTCCATCGAGATCGAGCTGAGGCCAGGGGCCGTGCCATGTGTGAACGTTTGAAGGACTTGATTCCACGCCACTTGTTTAAAATTCCGATTCAAGCTGCACTTGGCGGTAAAGTTATTGCGCGCGAGACCATTGCAGCCCTTCGCAAGGACGTGACAGCAAAATGTTATGGCGGTGATATTACCCGTAAAAGAAAGCTCCTGGAAAAGCAAAAAGCGGGGAAAAAGAAAATGCGCCAATTTGGTAAAGTCGATATCCCACAAGAGGCATTCATTGCAGCATTGAAGATGGAAGATAATTAAAAAGGCTTCCATCACGCACAATACAACCTTTCAACAGGTATATTTACAAATCAAACATACAAGACGTTGTTGTTTGCCGGTACAAAGAGTACAGTAATTCGGGGGTCAGATTGAGGTTGTTTTTTAAAATAAAACAGTAACATCATGCAGTTTTTATGTTGACCCATCATCAAATTTGGGCTGCCGTTGACGCTCTTGCCCTGCGAACAGATTTAACACCGTCTGGATTGGCAAAGTTGGCAGGGCTAGATCCCACAGCTTTTAACAAGTCCAAACGCAAAACCTCAAGCGGTAAAGAGCGCTGGCCTTCTACGGAAAGCATCTCCAAAGTTCTTCAGGCAACCGGATACAGCTTGGAAGGTTTCGTATCACTCGTCACAGCTCCAGATGGCAACGGACATTATGATTCTAAGAGTATTCCGTTCATCGAGACAGACAAGTTGAAAAACTTCGGCTTTTCCGAAGATGAAGCTCAATTCGAAGAGGATCAATTTCGTCAGATCGAATTTCCAGATTTGAATAATAAAGATGCATTTGCCATTGAGGTGAATGGAAATTCGATGCAACCTTTTTATCGGGATGGTGATATTTTAATTGTGTCCCCAAATTCTGAGATGCGCCGCCGCGACCGTATTTTAATCAAAACCAAAGATGAAAAAATTCTGGTTGGTGCACTTGAGCATAAAACGACAAAGGCCATTGAATATAAAAGCTTTATGGACAACGATGACAAACAGATTTGTCTGATGGAACATGTCCAATGGGTTGCGAGAATTTTATGGGCAAGCCAGTAGAGGATGCGCACACAACGCGTACAAAATCGCAACTTATAGAAAAAGCACGTGGACTTGGCTTTGATGTTATCCATATTACAAAACCAGATGCCATATCTCATGCGGGTGATAAGCTAGAAGCTTTTGTGAGAGCCGGATATCACGGAGATATGGCATGGATGGCCGAAACTTTAGAGCGGCGCAAGCGCCCACAAAATTTATGGCCTGATGTGAAGTCCATTGTGATGCTTGGCATGAATTATGGTCCAGAAACGTCTCCTTTGGATGATTTGGCTAAGAAAGAGCGCGGTCTGGTTTCCGTTTATGCCAGAGGCAAAGATTATCATGACATTCTAAAATCCAAACTGAAACAATTGGCCAGCTGGTTGCATCATGAAACCCAACATGAGGTTAAGGTCTTTGTTGATACTGCTCCTGTGATGGAAAAACCTCTTGCTCAAGCTGCGGGGTTGGGGTGGCAGGGCAAGCATACCAATCTGGTTTCGCGGGAGTTTGGGTCATGGTTGTTTTTGGGCAGTATTTTTACAACGGCTGAATTGCCAGAAAATACGCCAGAGCAAGACCATTGTGGGTCATGTCGAAAATGCCTTGATATTTGCCCGACCGATGCGTTTCCCACACCTTACCAATTGGATGCGCGCAGGTGCTTGGCTTATCTGACCATCGAACATAAAGGACATATCCCAGAAGAATTCCGCAAGCCATTGGGTAACCGCATTTTTGGCTGTGACGATTGCCTAGCCATATGCCCATGGAACAAATATGCAAAAGCCACGTCAGAGATACTTTTTGCCAATCGAGAGGCAACACACCTACCACCTTTAGAAGACTTACTGGCGTTAAATGAAGCAGAATTTCGAAAACGCTTTGCGGGCACCCCCGTAAAACGTACAGGCTGGAAACGGTTTTTACGCAATGTACTTATCGGAACGGGAAATTCAGGCAACCAGAAACATGTGTTGCAAGTCGTTCCTTTTTTGAATGATGAGTCATCACTTGTCCGCGCTATGGCTATTTGGGCGTGCAAACAACTTATGACTTGTAATGATTTTGCGGCCTTACGTAGAGAGTATTTTGCTAAAGAAAATGATACAGCTGTGTCCCAAGAGTGGGGTTAGGGTGTGTTTGAATTGAGTGCAAAATTCTACGTTTTATGCTGCAGGTTTGTGGGGGAAATCCCAACCAAATATTTAATCTTTTGAAATGGATATGAAGAGTTTGAAGTGGCTTATAAGCCCAGTCCAGCTAGCAAAACTTGAAACTATTGAATTATTGAATATAAAATTTCATCTGCCGTTATTTCTCCATGCATTTTAGTTTAACTCGTAGAACTTTTCCAATTATTATGATTGAGACCAAATTTTGTGCAATTGTCCTGCGATATCATTATTTAGCAATATTGGCTCAATAGCCTCATAGCTAATATCAACAAACTTCGGAGCATCCGCATAACAGCCGACTTCATATCCTGAAAATAAAATCTATCGGAATAAGAAATTGGGCCCATGGGTTTTAATCAATGAAGGTTGGTATTATACCTAAAATAGATAACTTAAAGTTGTCTAGACCCTTAATTAATACATGTGGAAACCTATAAAAAACCCGCTCAATTTATTTTGCAGAGCGTTCTATAGCCAAATTGCTATTTATAAACATATTGATCAACATGTGGCCTTTGGAGGCAGTACATTTCTTTTATATTGTTCTGGTTTTGTGTGATTGCCATGCTTGTGATAATTGCAATAGATCACATCAAAACCAATGCCCTTGCGATTGCACCTGGCAATAGCGCATCCCATTTCAGTTGTACTCGCCCAAATGATTTGCGTTGCATGAGCATGAATTTTGAATCTTTTAACTTCTCGTTCAGGATTTAAATAATCATATTCAATAATTTCTTTGTTATATGTATTTTGAATATGTTTGCCCAGCTCGAAGTCTGGAGAATATGCTCCAATTAAATTCTCACCAGCTGTCCGACCTTTATAGATCCGTGTGGATTTGGCAGTATGCGCCAATTTAGGGCACCCGGCCTTCACAAAAGCTCTTGCGTTTCGCACGGCAATATTTTGTAATTCCTCAGACCATTGAAGAGGCTTAACGCAGTGCTTTGCCCTTATATCATTATGGGCTTTTAAAACAGATTGCTGCAATATCAGACTAGATTCTGGTGGATATATCTTTTCCGTCGCTATGGGAATACACGCGGCTGTTATGACTGCCCCCAAAATAAAAAGTCCACGGAAGAGTTTGGAGTAAACGAAATTTAGCATTGATCTCTTTGTTGATACTTTAAGGGGGTTAGATTTTCAAACAAAAAACCCGCTCAATATCTATCATTGGCGGGGCTTCAAAAGCTAGACGTAATTAACTGACATTAAAATACCACAATAGAGTCCGGCAAGTCAAGTATGAAATGAATTGTTTTTTATTTTAAGTCTATACCCCGCTTCCAATGCTACCCGAGATTTTAGTTGCAAAATATTGCAAAGCAGTTTGATATCACACGTATGATCAGAAGCGGTTTTTTAGACACAGCATCCCGGGAAGAATTAATGGCACTTGTTCGTAATGCAAAGGCTGAGAGCAGTGTGACGCGTCGGGCGAATGGTATTTTGCTGCTTGATGATGGTTGAGCTGTGCGCAAGTTGCCAAGGTGTTGTACATGGACGACGATACAATCCGATATTGGTATGGCCAGTATATGAGCCGCGGTGTCAGTTGGCTTGGAGACTTTGGTTACAAGGGGCGGGCTTGTGAACTCACAGCCGCGCAACAGGATGAACTTAAGATTTGGATCAGCGAGACATTACCACGTAGCACATCCGAGATTGGGCAACGGATTGAAAAGACCTTTGAAGTCAGTTATACCAAACTTCATTGATTAACACCCATGTGCCCAATTTCTCATTCCGATAGATTTTATTTTTTCAGGGAGCTTGATTAGCTTGTTCCAGGCCTCACAACAATGATCAAGAATGTCATCATAATCTTCAAAGACCAGGTTTGAGAGCCAGTTTTGTCTCATATATTGCCAGATATTTTCAACCGGATTGAGTTTGGGCGATTTGGGTGGCAGCAACATGAGAGTAATATTATCAGGAACGTGCAAGTCATCAGATTTATGCCAGCCAGCTTGATCAAGCAAAACGATAGCGTGTGCTTTTGGAGCGACATGTTTTGAAATTTCTTGCAAATGCA
>JBCCCO010000097.1:0-9511 GCA_039033475.1 Pseudomonadota bacterium
CATGATACGCCACCTTTAAATCATGCCATCACCAACTTTTGCGTATAGCTCAGGGGAGAAACTCAAAGCAGCACTCGAAGGACAAGGAGACTGGACGATTGAAATTATCAAGCGCTTTGACAAGGTGGAAGGCTTTGAAGTGTTGCCCCGCAGATGGGTCGTAGAACGTACCTTCGCCTGGTTGGGCCGCTGTCGTCGATTGGCAAAGGATTGGGAAAAGTCTATCGCAAGCTCGCAAGCATGGGTAGTTATTGCTAACATTAGGATTTTAACACGCAGGCTCGCAAGATATTGTTATCAAACGTAAACTTTTGAGTCAGACTCTGAGGCATTCTCTGCGAGTAAGCGATTTTGCACAAAATCAACATCATAAGCGATACGAGGATTATGTTTTTCTCCTTTCAGACGCATACTAGAAAAAGGGCAATCTAAGCCCAAGCGCAATTTATCATTAAGTTCATTGATCATTTGATTGATATGACCGATATCCTTGTTGGCTGTGCCTGGATCCATATTTTCATTGTCAACGCGATCAATCCACCAAGCTCGAAACTCTAGAGCATCTTGTCGGGTAATATCTGTGAGCTGTTTATCACCAATGACATGCATTAGGTTGACAATGGCTTTTTTACGTGGATTTTTCCATTTGCGGATCTGTAATTCTGATTTGCCACGCAAATTATCTTTGGCATATTTAAAATAACAATCAAACAATGTGCTGATCAGAATTTTAGGCTTTTCTGCACCGCCCAATACAGCCCGTACCGCAGTATCATTGTTGACCAGCTTGGTTTGCTCCAATATCGCTGTGCGATTGACGGTATCCTTGGTTTCCTCTCGTGCCAAATCCATCACAGGTTTGTATGAAACCCCCAAAGCACGTGCGCATTCGATTGCCTGAGAATAGGTTTCCAAAGATTGGGGAGCTTGATCATGCTGGGTCAGCAAAGACTGCCAGAAAGCTTCGGTTTCTTTATTGATCCTATCTGCAATAATGAGAGCTTCAGATTGAGATTTTTTGCGTGTCGAAACACGAATGAATTTACGCGGATCGAGGCGGGCAAAACAGGCCGGAACACGGCGAACATAATGCCAATATAATCCTCTTTGTGTTAAATATTCGCAATCCATATGTACACGTTTGTTACACAAAATGTTACACAAAAGTGGATTTAGGTCAATTAAGAATGATAGCTTCTTTGAAAATTATTATATTTCAATAAGTTAAGGGATTTGGAAAATTTTGCACTGGCGGAGAGAGAGGGATTCGAACCCCCGGGACGCGCAAACGCCCAACGGTTTTCAAGACCGCCGCTTTCGACCACTCAGCCACCTCTCCATCTGAAAGTCTTCAGAAGACACACTAGCCGAAGGATACGCATTTCATTCCTAGGATGCAAGCTTATTGTCAATAGACTTTTGAGAATATTTTTATATGGCTCTAAAAGCCAAGCTCGTAATATTGTTAGAGACTAGACAGCTTTAGCCAATCTATTTCAGAGACCCCGATAGGGTATTTAAAGCCCCTCGCCTTTATGCGATGGATAAGTATACTTCTTTTATGCAGGATTATGAACGTGGCAGTATAAGATAGAGGCTATTGGGGTGCAACAAGTGGTAATGTAATAGATGAAGTTTGGAAAGAGTATGTTAAGAGCCAAAAGCTGACTGACCCAGATGATGATTTTGAAGTTATTTAATCGGCCGAATGGCCGATTAATCCGACTTTTTAGCCGTAACTGGAAGCCACCGCCTTTAGGCGGTGGCGTGTTCACAGCATAATCAGAATGATGTTTTTCTAGGAACAGGTGAAATCAGGGTCTCAGTATCATTCATCAATTCTATCTGAATTTCTGTTTCTTTAGTGAAAACACATTTTCCCTCAAGTTTCACTTGTTCTGAGGCAACCAGACGAAGCGCTTCAGGATATATGATGTGCTCCGTTTTGAGAATGCGATCGGCCAAAGTCTCAGGTGTATCTGTTTGCAATACCGGAACAGCTGCTTGGCTAATGATAGGGCCAGAATCCATTTCAGCGCTAACAAAATGGACAGTGCATCCCGAAATTTTAACCCCAGCGTCTAAAACGCGCTCATGAACATCAAGCCCCTTAAACGCTGGAAGAAGCGAAGGGTGTATATTAAGTAAGCGATTTTTCCATTTATTTGCAAAATCTTCTGTAAAAAGCCGCATGAACCCAGCAGAGCAAACAATATCAATTTCGTGAGCGATTAACGTGCGCTCAAGAGCGTTGTCAAAATCTTTTCGTGTTGTAAAGTCTTTGTGACTGATGATAGCGGTAGGAATATCGGCCTGATTTGCAAATTCCAATCCAGCGGCGTTGGGGCGGTTGGAAATAACAAGTGCGATATGGGCAGGATATGTCTCATCGTTCTGGGCCGCTTTAATAAGGGCTGCCATGTTGCTGCCACGGCCAGAAATCAGAATAGCAACTCGTTTTTTTGATATCACAGGCGTTACACTTTATTATTATTTTATTTGCAGAGGTCTAGATCGCCAGAAAAAAGAAGGGAATTGGTATCAGCGTTACGAGAGATCAATTCACCGATAACGTAGGCGTTTTGTGATGCAGCTGCAAATTCATTTATGATGGTGTCCGTTTGCGCTTGATCGACAATTGCAACCATTCCTACCCCGCAGTTAAAAGGACGTAGCATTTCATGCGAGGGGATATTCCCCAATTTAGAGAGCCATTTAAAGACAGCTGGCACTTCAATGTATGGTAGATTAATCTGAGCTGCCACATTGTCCGATAGAATGCGCGGAATGTTCTCTTCAAGGCCGCCCCCCGTAATATGGGCAAGAGCTTTGATGCTGTTGGTGCGTCGCAGGACATGCAATACAGAATTAACGTAAATCTTTGTGGGAGTGAGAAGAGCTTCTCCCAAGGTTTCTTTACCAACATCAAATACAGCTTCGGAGTGATAGGGTAGGTTATTGTTTGAAATGATCTTTCGAACCAACGAAAACCCATTGGAATGCAAACCGCTTGATGGCAATGCAATTATGTGATCTCCTGGTTGCAGCTCATTTAAACGTGGCAAAATCTGATGGCGCTCTACAGCGCCGAGAGCAAAACCAGCTAAATCATAATCGCCCTTTTGATAAAGGCCAGGCATTTCAGCCGTTTCCCCGCCAATAAGGGCAGCTCCTGCCTGTTGGCATCCCTCCACAATACCTTTGACAATACTATGCCCAGCTTCTATGTCGAGATGCGATGTGGCATAATAATCCAGAAAGAATAGAGGTTCTGCGCCTTGAACAATAAGATCATTTACACACATAGCAACAAGGTCAACACCGATGCTATGGTGCCTGCCGGTTTCAATGGCAACTTTCAATTTGGTGCCAACACCGTCATTTGCGGCAACGAGTATTGGATCAGTAAACCCTGTGGCTTTTAAATCAAATAAGCCTCCAAAACCACCAATGCCTCCCATAACACCAGCTCGATGAGTTTTTTGCACAAGAGGTTTAATGCGCGTTACAAAATCATTACCTGCGGTGATATTCACACCCGCTTGAGAATATGTGAGATATTCTTGTTGTTTATCTATTGTTTCTGTCATTATCAGTAGAGACCAAAATGAAAAAATGCTAAATACTTTTTATTTTATCTTTAAAGCTATAAACGTGAAATCTAGTTTTATGTAGTAGCGGTATTATGGTTGATGAGCAAGGACATATGACAAACGCTATGCGTGGCCAAATGAAATGGGACTTAAATTTGCGCGTCTTCGGGCTTATAATTTTATGTGTTGTGACGCTTTTGTCTGCTGAGGCTCAGGCAAAAAATGATACTGTTTTTACAATTGCCAAATTTCCTGTAGAGGCAAAAGCAGAAAATGCTGTGAAAGCAAAAAGTTTGGCCTTGGCGGAAGGGCAAGCTGCTGCGTTTCGCACTCTGCTACGCCGGCTTGCGAATTATAGTGATTATGGTCGTTTGCCTCAGGTCGAGCCGCAACAAATGAGCAAGTTTGTCGATGGTTTTTCCGTTCGAACTGAGCGCAATTCTCGTGTGAGATATCTTGCGACCTTAGATTTTAATTTTCATGCAAAAGAAGTGCGTTCTCTTCTTCGCAGTTATAACATTTCTTTCATTGAAGAGCAGTCCAAGACAATTGTTGTATTACCAATTGTATATTCCAAAACAGCTACAAAAAAAAATACAGAACAAGAAACAATCGTTGCAACCAAATTTGAAGACACTCTCAAGAAAGAAGATAAAACTTTACAGCATCTTTGGCGCAAAGCTTGGTCAAGCCAAGATTTAACGCATGTCCTTACCCCATTAGAATTGGCGCATCCCAACTCCGATATCACACAAAACCGTTTGCAAGATATTTTAGCGGGAAAATCAGAAGCTTATAATCTGATTAAAGGGGATTATTTGGAGCAGCATCAGAAAGATTATTTCGTATTGGCAATTATCACGCGTTCCCAAGATACCAAGAAAGCTGTTGTTCATCTTATTGGCCAAGACCCCACAGGCGACATTAGCAATAAAAAGTCTTATACGTTGTCTGAAGAATCACCTTTAGAGACCCTAAAAGAAGCTGCTTTATTTTCTCTAAAAACGTCAGAATCACGATGGAAGTTGTTGCGCACAGCCAAAATAGGAGATGACGCCTTATCAGCCGAACCTAAAAACTTTATTATGACAGTTAAGTTTTCAAATCTACGGCAGTGGCAGACAATCCGCACAAAACTTGTTGAAATTCCAGGTGTACAACAATTGGAGGTCGGATCGCTCTCCGCGCGTGGTGCAGAGATTAGCCTCAACTATCCTGGTGGTGCAGAATATTTTGGACGTAAAATATCGTATTATAACATGGTGCTTGAGGGCTCTGATGGTACCTGGATTTTAAAAATGTTTTGAGCACTATATTCTTCTTGAGCACTATATTTGCAAGCAGTTTCACTTAAGAACCTGTTCAAAGTCTTTTCAATAATAGTACAGCGAAGGCAAGGTTTACCATTTGCAGTGATGTGTTAATTTTGCGTTCGCAATTTTTCCATAGCCTGCTCAATTTTTCGAGCCATGCGAAAGATCGCTCAACAACCCATCGTTTGGGTATTACAACAAACTTATGCAGCTCGTTGCACTTGGCTATTTCGACTGAACAGCTTAAAATCTGCTTTGTTGCGGTTGCGCAAGCCTCACCCGAATACCCGCCATCGGCCAACATATTCAATACCTTATTAAGCTTATCCTTATGCCTATCTAACAATATCAAGGTTTCGGTGCGCCCAGTAGTATAATATAGGCAGTTGTAACGAAAGCGCCATACGGCAACATCCGCCACTGAATACCACCTTTGAGAATATACAGAACGCCGCAAAAAACACCATATAAATCAACCGTTCTAGGGCTCGTGCGTTTGCGAGCGGACGCTAAAACAGGGCAGCTCTCTTCAAATTGATCGCGACTGAATCACTTGGATAACAAAGCGGTATAGGTG
Source organism: Pseudomonadota bacterium (assembly GCA_039033475.1). GTDB lineage: Bacteria > Pseudomonadota > Alphaproteobacteria > Rhizobiales > CBDHHC01 > JBCCCO01. Next base: position 5,484 of record JBCCCO010000097.1, read on the forward strand.
CTCCTAAAACACCTGCATACTAAAAATTTCTAGTTTTTAACCCATTGGAATAAGAAAATAACTTTTCGGTCAGGTTCTTTGGTGTAGATCAATAAGGCATGGTTCTAGAAGTAGGATCAACTATCGGGGTTATGCTGCTGGGTTTAAAATCAGTTCCGTAGTAGGGAAAACTAATGTTTTTTCCAAAGAATTCTTCACCGACCTTCTGAGTTATCTTTTCTCCCATAAAGTAAGGCATTATATTGTGCCACAAAGTCCGGTCTTTTATCATATTTGGATTTTCGTAACTATTAGCGACACGAATTGAAAAATAGGGTAAAAGTACTGCTTGAAAATCAACCACTTTATCACTGCTAGGGTTTATTTGATATTCTTTAAGTTGTGCCATATACCAAGCGGAAATGAGCGTGTTCGACAAATTATTTATGATCGTAAATATATCGTTTTCATTTAAGGCATTTTGATTGATCGTAAGCCTGCCTGGTCGAAAGTGCATTATATGATGAGTCTTTAAAGGCATGTACCATATCTCAGGATAGGCATTTAGATCATATAAACCATAAGCTTTTGCTATTTGGGGAATTAGTTTTTTTGATAGAAAACTAACTTTATCGCCGGTTTCCATCCCGTCCCATTGTTTTAATTCTTTATAGACGCCAGATTCACGAAAATTATTCAGAACATTATTCATTGTATTCTTCATCCATTCTAGAGCGTCTAGCGTTGTAGGCTGTCCTAATGTCTCTTCAGAACCTGTAACTCTATCGAAGCGATATGCTACGCTGTGCGCAAGAATATCAAGGGCTTGGTCGTATTTGAGACCATCTGGATGATCTTGAGGAGACAGGGATAATAGTTCTCTGTTCGGATCAACTCTATTTATGAGGTCGATGACGATAGCTTTTGCTTCTGGTAAAAGATTTGAGGCTTCAAATTGTGATAAATTATCAAGCATAAATAAGAGTTGTTTAACATCATCCAAGGTGACTATGCCACCATCGTTGTGAATTTTAATCAGGTCAAGCAACCTTGTCTCAAATTCATAAAACGTAATTTTTGGTTGGTCGGGTAGTGTGACTCCATCTAGGGCAAGAGTTACATTTACCGTTCCAAACAAGCGTCTGTTTTCTAAATCTTCAGTAGTCTCAGGAACCTCTCCATCGGTGTAAAATCTTATTGCATCTTGATCTAGATACGCATCACTTAATAGCTGGGTCGTATCAATGGACACGTCACCACTTTGAGCCGCAAAAGCAGTCCAGCTTGCATCAGGATCACTTAAGCTGCTTGGCGGCACAACAAACATATCACTTATAGGATCACCATTTGAGTGTATAAGCTGATACATAATTTCCCCGTAAGAATTGTTAACAGGAACGATGCGTCGAAGACCTTCTTGTAAAAATCCATCAATCCCTTTGACATTGGCAACCAAAAATGGCTGTTCCCCTAAATCTTCCCCCGTCTTAGGATCTGAAATATTTACAAAACCACCTTCCCCAAGGTGCCATCCGCCATCAGGCAATTTTATTGCAACGTTCTGAGAGTGCTCCTCGTCTTCTTGGAGAATACCGATATCAGGAGTTTCGGCATATATATAATCTGCTTGCTCAGGCGGGGCATCATCAGGGGAGATGCGGTAGTCTTCAACTAATCTTGCCAAAATCTCCTCTCCTGCACCAAGCTCCATGTACATGTAAATATCTGCGATCTTTGCAACGTTAAGGTCATACAAAAACTCAACGGCATGGTCAGGATCAATGCGAGTCAGTGTTGTCGCAGCGTACAAGAGCTGATCGTTGACAAGAATAAGACGTTTCCAAGTGTCCAAACTGCCCGGAATATCTTCTTCATAGTCGATAAGGCTTTGGGTAATATATGCTTTGTTTGAAAGTGATATCCTATCAAGGATGTTATGTACATTTTCATCTCCAGATGGCATTTCCATCATTTTCAAGATGACCTTAGCGATCTCATCCTTGTTAGCACTCGTGTCGGGGCGTTGTTCAACTGTAGCCTTGAAAATATAAGCGGCCTGCCCCTCTTCCATTGCGCGGAATGTTCCGGCGGCATTTTCTGGGGTATAATCACCGACAATATCAACAAGGACCGTCTCCGACTTGCCCTCCTGCAGTTTGAGTTGACCGTCCAAAACCTCAAGTGTTTGATTAGGTTTTAAATTAATTGTGCCTGCGGATGAATTTAAGAAGGGGTATTGACTGTTATCAAGTCTAACATGTTTTCCTGTAGCACTGTCGAGTAAAACAAACTCATTTATGTCATCTGTAGTATCATCTGGCGTATCATCAGTCATTTGTATTGCACCAAAATAGTAGCGATGGTTATCATCTACCAACAGCTGATCTTTGGTCAGGTCTCCACCTGTAAGACTTGAGCCGACAATATTGCGTTCTCTATTATGAGAGAAATAGGCTTTCTCAAAGGGAACATAGTCTTGAATAGTAGTATTTCTCTCTTCAGAAGAGAGTTTAATCTGATAGCCTTTTGTCTTGTCAATTGACCAAACCCCAGTTAATGGATTAAATCCAAACTCCTTCATATCATCGGTCAAATTAAATATCTGGCCCGCAGCTCTATCTTCCATCAACAAGCTGTATTCGGTACTATCATTGCCATTTTCATCTTTTGTTGTGATTTTAGCCGCACGCACATAAAGATCTAGATGTGCACTATCATTAATTTTACCCAAAGATTGTTCAGGTGTAAGACTTTCTCCTGGTCTGAGTATACCTCCATGAGCATCGCCTAGATTGCCAAATATCTCTTCACTCCTAATTTTTGTTTCTGTGCTGTACTCAAACTCCTCAAGCGGTTCCTCTGGGGTGTCAGAGTTATATAACGCAAGACCCTCATCTGTCTGTTGTAATGAAAGAGCTGCACCAGCGGATAACACATTGCCAATATCAGTCTTCGCAGTAATTTCTCCGGTGATTGTATCGATATCTAAATATTGACTTTGCAAAAGTAAAGGTGTGAGATCCCATATCTGATGTGTTTCAGGGGCGAATGAGGTAAAGGTATATTCATTACTATCACCGAATTTAATAGCAGCTGTGTGGATATTTCCATTTTCTAGCCCTAGCCTCATAGTTGGATCAAAGACTGCAGTGCTCAACCTTCTCGTGTTAGTTGTTTCGGCAATTATAAAAGCTTCTTCTAAGTTATCTAGCTCACTGAACCAGGCATCAAATAATGGAGAAATGGCCTGTATTTCTAGAGTGCCGTCATCTGAAAGAGAGACATAATAGTTCTCATCCGTTGCAACGAGATACTTTGTGCCATCGCCATTGGTCACAATAGTAACATAATCTCCGATCTCACTAATATCATGCAAGGTAGTCTGACCTGTGCCCTCATCATAGGTTGAGATATAGTCTGTGTCGTTAAAGTTGACCAAGCGGGTATAAACACTTCCGCTGTTGAGATACTCATCCTCACTTAAAGGCCATTCGTCAGATGAGAGCACGCTAGTGGCACCTATCTTAACGGTTCTATCTCCAAGAAAAACATCTCGGCTGGCGCTGAGGTCACCCTCGTCGCTTGGTTCCCATCCCCATATCTCCTCCATCTCACCGGTGAGTTTGTTATGGCTTTCGATTTTAACACCGCCATTTTCTGTCACGGTGAGGTTGATCTGATCCCGTGGTCCTTTTTCATCTGCATAAGCCTGAAGCTTTCCTTCCACACGGTCAAATGTGACATAACCACTGCCATCAGCAAAATCTATCCGTTCAGAAAGAGGAAGCACAGAATAGGTTTGAGTTGCGAGGTCCGTTATAACAAGCTCAAAAAATGCGTCCAATTTAACAATAGCAAGAGAATAGTCGGCAGTGCCGTCCCCATCGGCATCATGCGTGATCACCACGTCTTGAGAGAGAGCTTCGCCCACTATGCCTAGATTATACGGAGATCCAACTTCATTGTCCGCGTTATTTAGCCGATCCCCGAAAAACACAGTATGTGCATCTAGCGCATTTGTGTCAGAGAGCGTGCGCGCGTTTTCGACC
>JBCCCO010000098.1:0-9500 GCA_039033475.1 Pseudomonadota bacterium
CGCAAACACGTTTCACACCGCGGCTCTTGTTTGGGAGAGCACATTTAATGAAATCCCATTCTAAATCCGTCATATCAAAACGTGACATCAATACTTCCCTTAATATAAAATAAGGGAAATGAATCATATTCGCTTGATTGTGTAAACTATTTTATGAGTACGCTGCCTAGATCATGTCCGTGGTTTACCCCTCATATTCACTTATAGCTAAGGACGACAATTGCTCCACGTTTAAAAGGTGAAAAAAGCTTTATCACTAATTCTTTTTCCATTAGCTCTTCTAATTATTCTCTCATCTATGAATTTGTATTCAAATATACCAATCAGCTCTGGTTATAACTAGGCTCAGGACCTAAAAATGGCTGTAACTTAAGTTCGATAACTCAATATTTAATTGATCAAGGCCAATGATATTAATGTTATCACGAGATCCATTGACTTGTCCGATATGTGTGAGCGTCGTATTGCATGTGCGTGCTAAATTCTCAAAATCTTTTACCTGAGATGGCATAACGCAAATAATCAATTCGTAATCATCACCACCAGCTAGAACTGCTTGCCATGCATTTTGGTTATTTTGGACCGCTATATGTACTGCTTGAGACAAGGGTATTTGATTAATCTCAATTGTAGCGCCAACATTAGATACTGCGCATAGTTTTTGCAGATCTCCTGCAAGCCCATCAGAAATATCCATAGCCGCACTGACATAGCGTTCCATTTGATAACCAAATTCCACACGCGGTTGCGGTCTGAGATACCGTGAGATTAAAAAATTTGAATGCTCTGTATTCAGTCCCCAGTCTTGGCATAAATCGGCATCCTTTCTAAGATGCAGTCCTAAAGCAGCATCACCTATAGTTCCTGTGACATAAATCATATCACCTGCTCCCGCGCCTTCACGATTGATCATACACCCTGTTTTAAGATGCCCAATCGCTGTAATGGAGAGTGTTAGGGGGCCATCCGTTGAAGTTGTATCTCCGCCGATAAGATGACAGCCAACAGCGGATTGCAACATCCGAAGACCTTCGGCACACTCTACTAACCATGCCTCTTTAATATTTCTAGGCAATGCTATAGAGAGCAAATAGCCGACAGGTTTTGCGCCTTTTGCGGCAAGGTCAGATAAGTTGACTGCCAATGCCTTGTAACCGATATCCCTGGGGCTATCATCCGGAAAAAAGTGAATATCTGCAACAAGCATATCTTGCGTGACAACCAGATCTTTCTGATCGACATAGCGCAATAAAGCGGCATCGTCTAATAAGCCCATAGCACCTGGGTAATCTTTGGCCAATGGCGCGAAAATCTTACGGATAATTTGGTGTTCGCTTAACATATTTTTGAAGTATGTATCGTGCATACGATTTTAAATGGTATGATTTTATTTCCATATAAAATCAACCGCAGTTACCCCAGCAGAAGCAGTGATCTCTTTGAAATTCTTATGAGCTTCCAGCTTTCGCTGGAATGACAGAAATAAGAGTATCTTGATAAGAAATAAACCATTCTAAACTGGATCAACTATACTCTAAGATAGTGTCTTTTCTGTAGCCTCATCAAAACGATGTTGCCGAGCTAATTTATCCAACACAGCATTAACAACACCGGTTTCATCTCCTTCAAAGAAAGCATGAGCAATGTTCATATACTCGTTAATAACCACTTTGGCTGGAATATCTTTGCGGGCGATGACTTCAAACGTGCCTGCGCGTAAAATAGCACGCAATATACTGTCAATCCGTGTAAGATCCCAGCCAACTGCTAAGTGCGCATTTATTGATTGGTCAATAACCCGCTGTTGCTCGATAATGCCGGTTAACAGCTTTCGGAAAAAACTTTTATCAATATCATCGTTTTCTTCCAACGGGTTTTCTAAGGGGATATCTGGTAAATCTTTCAAGCGGTTCACCGAAAACTCTTCGATAACATCATTGAGATCGGTTTGCGCGACATCCATCTGGTATAGAGCTTGTATTGCAGCAAAACGCGCATTGCTTCGAGGAATTGCAGCGCGAGGCTTGCGTTTCTCTTGAGCATTTTGAAATTCATTACTCACTTTTTTGATAACTCATTGTGCAACCCATGTGTTAATGCCAACACTGTACTTAAAAGATTTAAGACCAATCTTCAAACCGATTCTTATATTGAACTAGAGATAAACATGCGCGAACTGCCGCACCTCCTTTATCGCCTTCAGCTTTATCAGCACGAACCATAGCCTGATCTTTGTTCTCTACAGTCAGAATACCATTTCCAAGTGGAATTTGTGAGGAAATAGCAAGGTCCATGATACTACGCGCAGATTCTTGAGAGACAATATCATAATGAGAGGTTTCACCGCGTATCACGCAACCTAAAACCACACAGCCATGATAACACCCTTCAACAGATTCATAGGATAATAAATCTGAATCAAGTGCCATAGATAACAAAATAGGGATTTCCAGGGTTCCAGGAACTGACACGACATCAAAATCAGCATCTGCTTTTTGCAGTTCTGCAACCGCCCCGGCTTCAAGCGCATCAGACACATCTTCGTAAAAGGTTGATTTGATAACTAAAATATTTAAATCAGAAAAATTTGACATTGCTCTATTCAATCATTTTAAGCCCTGCGATATGCAGGCCATAGCCATCCAACCCAATTACCCGGGGCATTGGTGAGTTAGATAGCAAAATCATTTTACGCACCCCTAAATCAAGAAGAATTTGCGCGCCAATACCATATTCAACAAGTCGATTGTTATCAGAAACTGCCTCTTGTTTCTGGTTCTGGTCGTTTGCGCTAAAACTTTGATCAATCAAATTCAGTTTGTGAGATATGGCACCTGCTGCTACATCTCGAATAAGAACCAAAACCCCCCTTTCTTCTTCAGAAAGGATCCGCATTGCTTTTTCAAGCAAAGAGGTTTTATTGCTCTTTTTATTCGTGATACCAAGCATATCTATCAACACATTGGAAGAGTGAACACGCACCAGAACGGGATCACTTTTTTCATTGTCTGCAATCTCACCTTTAACAAGCGCAATGTGTTCAGTTTGATCAACGGTGTTTTGATACACCTTCAATTGAAATGTACCGCCATAAATACTTTCAATGGAACGCTCTTCAATCAAACGCACAAGATTATCATGGGTGCGGCGATAGGCAATAAGATCGGCAATGGTTGCAATTTTGAGATCGTGCTGCCGGGCAAAGGGGACCAAATCTGGCATCCGTGCCATTGTTCCATCATCATTCATGATTTCACAAATAACCCCAGCTGGGGCCAAACCTGAGAGACGCGCGATATCAACAGCAGCTTCAGTATGCCCTGCCCGCACCAGTACACCGCCGTCTCTTGCTACAAGAGGAAACACATGGCCTGGGGACACAATATCTTTCTCATCTTTGTCAGGGTCAATGGCTACAGCAATTGTTTGCGCCCGATCATATGCAGAAATGCCTGTGCTGATGCCTTCTTTTGCTTCAATAGAGACGGTAAATGCTGTTTTTTGCCGCGCTTTGTTTTGCTGTGCCATTAACGGCAAATCCAACTCTTCAACTCTTTGCGCATTCAGTGAAAGACAAATCAACCCACGCCCGTGCTTAGCCATAAAATTTATAGCCTCTGGCGTTGCTTTTTGAGCTGGGATTACAAGATCGCCTTCGTTTTCACGATCCTCAGCATCAACCAAAATAAACATTTTTCCCTGGCGTGCATCCTCAATCACATCAGCAATAGGTGACAAAAAGCTATGCTCTTCGCCTTGTGATGGATCACTTGATATTTGCGAACTCGTATCGTTTCTTGTCATAGCTTTATAATAAGCAAAAATTTGGCTTAAATATTAGAGTTTAAGTTATATTGTTGAATGCGAGCGACATAGCGTGCGAGGAGATCAATTTCAATGTTTACATGGTCTCCAACTTTTCTCTCTCCCCAAGTTGTAACATCTAACGTATGAGGAATGAGATTGACTTCAAATTCATTTCTTGAAACATCGTTAACGGTCAAAGACGTTCCATCAAGGGCAACACACCCTTTTGGTGCAATGAAGCCTGCAAGCTCTTCTGGTGCGCGAAACCGATAGCGAATACTTGTTCCATCTTCACGCATCTCTAGAATTTCAGAAACACCATCTACATGACCAGTAACAACATGCCCTCCCATCTCATCACCAAGACGCATAGATCTCTCCAAGTTTATTTGTTGTCCTGGTTGCCAACGGCTTAATGTTGTGCACGATTTTGTTTCTTCGGATACATCAACGGCAAACACACTGAGACAATCTTTGTTATTTTGATCCTGCAAGGGTTCCACTGAAATGGCTGTTAAGCAGCAGCCATCACATGCAATAGATGCACCTATCGATATGTCCTCTGGCTTATAGTGAGACATAATCTGAAAACGCTCATTCTGCACGGTCTGAACAACCCCGATATCTGTGATTAATCCGGTAAACATTGTCAAATACCTTAAGTCTTATTTCATAATGCGATAGGTCGTCATCAGGTCCTCACCAACCTGGCGCATCGACAAAGCCATCACACCTGTTGTCTGCAAAATATCATTTAATCTCAATCCGTCTACTGCTTCTTGGCTAGAGGCACATTCATATGCAGGATTTTGAAAAATTACCAGCTCATCAATGCAACCTGCATCCCAAAATGATCGCACTACTTTTGGACCGCCTTCTAACATGATTCGGGTTATACCGCGCTTAGTTAATGCCTGCAAAGATTTCGTGATTGCTACACTTTTTTTTACACCGGATTGTATAACATTTATGACTTCAGCACCCGCTTTTTCCAAAATTTCTTTTTTATGCTCAGATACATCTTCAGCACTTATAAATAGCAACGGCACCTTCTGGATATCTTCAAAAAGTTGACTATCTGCGGAAACATTCAAACCATGATCCAGCACAACCCGAATGGGTGAGCGCTCTGTTAAGCCAGGCAGCCGACATGTCAGAGAAGGGTTGTCGACTTGAGCGGTTCCTCGCCCAATCAAAATTGCATCTGCTTGAGAGCGTAATTTGTGCCCTTGTTCTCTGGCTTGTTGCCCGGTAATCCAAACAGGAGCCTGATCTTGTCCTGGCGCAATATGAGCGTTTTTATCTACTGCCAGTTTTACTTGAACAAAGGGGCGTTGCTCTGTCATGCGCAACACATGTCCTTTTGTCAGCCATGCTGCTTCTTGCTGCAAGGTTTGCTCTATAAAACAAACCTCTAAACCTGCATCTTTCAGTTTTTGAATGCCCTGCCCTGCAACCTCTGGATTGGGATCTTCAATACCAATCACTACTTTTTGAATACCGCTCGCAAGAATGGCATTCACACATGGAGGTGATCTACCATAATGAGAACATGGCTCTAAGGTCACATAAAGCGTTGCCCCCTTTGCTTTTTCTCCAGCTTGTTGTAACGCCACCACTTCCGCATGGGGACGACCTGAATTTTGCGTGCGCCCTTGACCAATAATCACGGGAGGATCGCTTAGTTGCACCACCACTGCCCCAACAGATGGGTTGGAAGATGTTTGCCCCAGACCGCGTTTTGCAAGCGTAAGAGCAAATTTCATAAACCTTCGATCATTGTGTTGAGATATCATGTGCGTGGGCTTACAAACAGCTTGAGGAGAAAGAGATTAGTTTTTCTGCACATCTGATGCAAACAAGTCAGCTTTAATTGGAGGATCAGAAGATAATTCTCCCAAAAGCTCTTCAAAGTCTTTGGCTTCCCTAAAGTTCTTATAAACCGAGGCAAAGCGCACGTAAGCCACATCATCAAGGTTTTTGAGAGCCGCCATCACAAGCTCACCAATTTTATCGGCATGAATTTCACTATCCCCAGTATTTTCCAATTGCCGTACAATACCCGAGACCATGCGCTCTGTACGTTCTGCATCGACCTCACGTTTGCGTAAGGCAACTTGTACAGAACGCATCAACTTATCCCGATCAAAGGGAACTCGCCTACCTGAACGTTTTATGACTGTTAATTCACGAAGTTGAATGCGTTCAAAAGTCGTAAAGCGGCCACTGCAATCCCCACAAACCCTCCTGCGACGTATTGCAGTAGAATCTTCTGTTGGCCGAGAATCTTTGACGTGAGTTGCTGCGCTACCGCAATAGGGACATCGCATCCTTTTTCCTGTTTAAGTTCAATAGCTATATATAGGGAAACGGCCACAAAGCTCAATAACGCGAGCTTTTACATCAGCCTCCACCGCATTATTGTCCTCTGGTCCGTTTTTGACTAACCCATCAAGTACCTCTGTAATTAGTTCTCCAACCTGCCGAAATTCTGAAATACCAAAACCTCGTGTTGTTGCAGCGGGCGAACCTAACCGTACCCCCGATGTCACCATAGGTTTTTCAGGGTCAAATGGAACACCATTTTTATTACATGTAATATTGGCCCGTCCCAAAGCAGCTTCTACCACTTTTCCTGTTAGTCCTTTAGGCCTAAGATCTACAAGAACAATGTGCGAGTCAGTCCCCCCTGAGACAATATCAACACCGCCGGCTTGCAAAACTTCACCGAGAGCTCTTGCATTATTAATGACATCTTGTGCATAGATTTTAAATTCAGGCTCAAGTGCTTCGGCAAATGCCACAGCCTTGGCTGCAATAATGTGCATTAACGGACCGCCTTGCAAACCTGGAAAAATTGCCGAATTGATCTTTTTTGCAATTGCCTCATCATTAGTTAGAATCATCCCGCCGCGAGGGCCACGCAACGTTTTATGGGTTGTCGTTGTCACCACATGGGCATGAGGGAACGGGCTTGGATAAACACCAGCTGCGACCAAGCCTGAAAAATGGGCCATATCAACCAAAAGATATGCACCAACCTGGTCTGCAATTTGACGAAACTTAGCAAAATCAATCTGACGTGGGTAAGCAGATCCGCCCGCTATGATCAATTTTGGTTGATGCTCCTTTGCCAACGCTTCGACTTCACCATAATCAATCAAGCTGTCTTCACGTCGCACACCATACTGAACAGCGTTAAACCACTTGCCGGACTGATTTGGCGCGGCTCCATGTGTTAAGTGTCCACCAGCTGCCAGGCTCATACCTAGAATTGTATCTCCTGGCTTTATTAATGCTAAGAAAACGCCTTGGTTGGCCTGAGATCCTGAATTTGGTTGCACGTTGGCAAACCCGCAATTATACAAACGTGTTGCACGTTCTTGGGCTAATTTTTCAGCAACATCAACGTGCTCACATCCGCCATAATATCTGCGACCAGGATACCCTTCTGCATATTTGTTTGTCATCACTGAGCCAGCGGCTTCTAGTACGGCTTTTGAGACAATATTTTCAGATGCAATCAGCTCAATTTCATTTTGTTGACGTGATAACTCATTTGAAAGCGCTTCAGCTATTGCGGGATCACGTTTGGCAAGGCTTTGAGAAAAAAATCCAGCTTGGCCGTTTTCAAGATTTTCTGCATCTGTGGCAACCATTGAAGTGCCTCCTAAATTTGATATCGTATCATAGTTAGAGCCTTTCATTTGCGCTGTGATTTAAATTAGAAAAGCTCTGTTAAGGATTGATTTTTTTTGTGTGTATCACACTACATAACACTTTAACAAGGCCAAAGCATGTGGACAAAGAACATAGTAAATCACACAAAAATGAAAGCTTGACCTTATTTCCCTTTCTGCAATTCAGCCATTCGCCTTTGTAATTTGCGCATTGCGAGGCTTTCCAGATATGCTTGATCATAAGCCTGACTTCCCATAACGCTAACTTCAACACCTGTTTTCGCATCAATTGCCGCAACTTTTATTGCGTTGCCAATTTGCGTAAACTCAAAGTAGATCTCTTGCGGCATGGGATATTACCTATTCAGAAGTCCTTATAGCATGTCAACTTCGGCTACGCCTCATCTGATAAGCTTTAGTCTTTTTAAAACGAGCAATTTTACAACCTGAATTGAATTATTCAGTTTGAATCGCTCTAGATTAAATTACAAAAAAACCATGAGAGGGTAAAACTCTCATGGCTAAGTTGTAAAATCTATAATCTTAAAATGCGTTTAATATGCTGATGCTGTAACACCAACACCGTCGCGGCGATAAAGATCACGGCGGAAGTGAACACCGCCATCAGGCGTTGCCCAGGCTGTCAGATAAACGAAATAAACAGGGACGCTCTTCTTAACGCTCACATCTTGACGTTCCCCGGTTTGCTTGATGTTCTCAATCCGATTGATCCCCCAATCTCCATTGTCACGCAGTATCCAGGATACTAGATTTTTCACATTCTGTACGCGTATGCAGCCAGAACTATGGGCCCGCAAATTACGTCCAAACAAACTCTGTGATGGTGTATCATGCATGTAAACTGCATGTTTGTTATGAAAATTAATCTTCACAAAACCCATTGAATTTTGTTTCCAAGGATCCTGACGGTAGCGGTAATTCAACGCACTTGGAGAAGACCAGTTGATATTTTTCCCTGAGACAGCACGTCCACTGCCATCAAACGCTGTTATTCTATAAGCCGACAACAAATCCTTGCCGCGCTTTGCATAGAGTTTTGCTTGTGGAATCAAATCTTTACGGATGATACTGCGCGGTATTGTCCAATAAGGATTAAAATTAATTTGATGAATCTTACTTCTCAAAATTGGTGTTTGACGGTCAACCTTGCCAACAACAGCCGCATGTCTTGACGCTATTGTATCATTTTCCACTGCTTCAACCTGAGCTGCTGGAATGTTGACCAAAACATAACGTTTTGCAGCACTTGAGGCCTGCGTTCTTAGACGAACAAGGTTCATTCTCAATTGTCTTAAACGCGCTTGAGCTGAAACATTAAGTGCTTTAACGGTTGCGTCATCAACGATACCTGTTGGTGTTAGGCCATGACGGACCTGAAACTTTTTAACTGCTTCAGTCACATAAGAATCAAAAGTTTTCTGATAGCCACCAGCTTGTCGTAGGTCCCCAGAAATTGAAAGGCGTTTTCTCAAAGTCACAACGGCAGGCGCGCTAATGCCCTCCCCAAGCTTTGAACCTTTTTTGAGTTTAACGCTTGGCCAGCCGCCCTTGGAAGCAATTGCAGCATACTTTCTGATAGCCGTCTCGGTGTGGGTAATATTTTTGCGTGATATAGTTGGAAATCCTTTTGCAGGGTTTATCTCCCAATCGTGAACAAAAGAACGATCCAGGGGTTGCTCCCATTCCAAATCACTATCTGAATTATCAAGAGAATTGCCCCAGTCATCCCCCAATGCAAATGCTGGAGTTGATGCTAAAAGAATAACACTAGATAATGCCAGACCGAATTTTCTGAACAACCCAAAAATTTTATAATCTTTATTATATATTATTGCCACGATTGACGCTCCTCTTAAGTGGTATGTGTTCTTTAATTTTTCTTCACCCAAAACCCAAACAATATTCGTTCTATAAATTTTGAACATTTATTAAAACAAAGCTGTTATTACCACTATGAATATAAAGAATGCAAAATTATTACTTTTTATTTTC
>JBCCCO010000099.1:0-9425 GCA_039033475.1 Pseudomonadota bacterium
ATTATACTCCAGAAAAAAAGGTTCCGCCCCTGCGTGTCGACCTTTTTTTCTGGAGTATAATGATGATAGCAAAAAACGGACTAAAAGTCCTACTTACCGACTAAAAGTCGGTGGTTTTAACCTGTAACTTGGAAAATAAATCACGACAAGCACAAATCCAGAACTTTCTTAAATCGATCTAGGTTGACCTTATAGCCACAATCCTTAGTCCCCTCAACCAAACACATACTATAGTGCAGCCCCATTGAATCTGCATAATCAGCATAAAGGTTGATAAATCGATCTGCAGGAACCAAAGCTAAAATAAATCCGTCTTTTTTCAAAGAAAATGCGGCGTGAGTAAGTTGACTGCCTTCCATCGAGACAACCATCTCCGCCCCAAGACACTGCTCCATAATTTCAGTGACGGATAATTTCTCTGGCTCAACAATAACAAAACCCTGCGTTTCTAAAAAACTCACCAACTCATGCTCATTGGCAATATCGCGTTTTTCGCCAGTTGTCCCGCGGGAAAGATAAATAAAACGATTGCCATGTGGTTTAATCTTTTGACGTATCCTATCACGCATGATGGCATAACGCGCCGCCTTGCTACTGTTTTGTGAAAAGTCTTGATAGGCATGGAATTCTTTTACGAAAAATAGCTCTCCTGGCTCAGATGTAATCTCAAATAGGTCTGCATATTGCGCTGTATGTGCCCAATTTTTACGTGGTGGGAGAATGACCGATTCATCTTGCTCGTCCAGCAAAGCAATGGCGCACGCCTCATGAACCCAATGTGCAAAATGCATCATCGCGTTTGGATATAAACAAAAATGGGCAGCATCGCATTTCTTAACATCGCCTGTTAACATATGGGTATGTGCTAGCTCTCCAAACCGATAATGAGATTGATGAGCCTGGCTAAAGCCATTTGCATAGGCAAAGACATTGCGCAATGTGTAGCGTATGGTTGCTTTGTGTGTTGCTGTCCCACCTTGCAAGCGCAGCATTTCATTGCCAAGGCGCGTTCCTTCTTGAACGGCAACGATCTTTTCTAAATCATCTTCCAAAAATATCCGCTTGGGCCTCTGTGCAGTTTCTTGCTCACACAACACATCTATATGAGCCGCGAGATCCTCAAGTGGCTGATGCCCGGTAAACAAAGTGTTGAGTTTCGCGGTATAAGGATAAAATCTGTAGTACATAAACTAAAAAAATAATGCATAATGTTGGAATATAGCCCCAGTTATACCCTAAAAAGATTACATAAAAGCTTACAAAATGCAGGACACGTCTTAATGAAAAATCAGCTCAATACAGTGCTAGAAACCTTAGAAGCCCAAACGGAACAATCCCTCGAAAGACTATTTGAGATCTTACGCATTCCCAGCATATCGACAGACCCCGCCTTTCATCAAGACTGCGAAAACGCCGCACAATGGTGCGCCAATATGCTCAATGATATTGGCTTTGAAGCCAAGGTGTTTCCAACACAAGGAAAACCTATGGTTGTTGGTCACTATTCTCCAGATTTTGAGGTTTCTGGACCTCGCATTCTGTTTTATGGCCATTATGATGTGCAACCTGCTGACCCTCTTGAGCTATGGGATACTCCACCGTTTGACCCACACCTTTTGGACCACCCAGAACACGGGAAAATCATTGTCGCACGAGGGGCATCTGATGATAAGGCACAATTTCTCACATTTTTAGAAGCTTGCCGTGCGTGGCATTACGTCCACAAGTCTTTGCCATTGCACATAACCGTTTTGCTAGAGGGTGAAGAGGAATCCGGCAGCCCTAGCCTGCCCGAGTTTCTGGATACACAGAAAGAAAGCCTTAAGGCAGATATTGCTCTTGTGTGTGATACTGGCCAATGGGACAATAAAACACCTGCCATTACGACAATGCTACGCGGTATGGCATTTACTGAGGTAACACTCACAGGCCCCAATCGAGATTTACATTCTGGCATCTATGGTGGCCCGGTGATGAATCCGATAAGAGCCCTTACGAAAATTCTGGGAAATTTGTGTGATGACCAAGGGCGCATCCAAATCCCCCATTTTTATGACGATGTCGCCCCTCTTTCTGATAACCAGAAAACTCAATGGGAAGCTCTTAATTTTCAGGACATCGCATATCTGGAAAGTGTCGGCTTAAGTGTACCTGCTGGTGAGACTGGATACAGCGCACTTGAGCAATTATGGTCGAGGCCAACTCTTGAAATTAATGGTATTTATGGCGGCTATACCGGTCCTGGCAACAAAACCATTATTCCATCAACAGCTAGCGCAAAAATTTCATTTAGACTGGTTGCAGACCAAGACCCACACAAAATATTACAAAATTTTCAAGATTTTATTCGCAGTCAGATCCCTGATGACTGCTCCGTTTCCTTTCAAAATTCCGATGGATCCCCTGCAGTTTGCTTTGACCAATCAAGTATATATGTCAAATCCGCAGCAAAGGCCTTAGAAGACGAGTTTGGCACACCAGCACTCATGATGGGGTGCGGTGCCTCTATCCCGATTGTAGAGTCTTTTCAAAATGTTCTTAGTATGGACGCACTTCTTGTTGGGTTTGCGCTAGAAGATGATTGCATTCATTCACCAAATGAGAAATATAATCTTTCAAGTTTTATATCTGGACAACGCTCATGGGCGCGGATCATAGATGCTTTTACGCGCATTAATTAGAGAAAACACATATGACCAACATCATGTACCGTATTATTGCTAGCGGCTTGCTGCTCTCTTTCATGTCGCTACAAGCATTTGCACAATCTCGTCACAAGGCAGGCGAATTTGACTATTACACGATGGCCCTCTCTTGGTCACCAACATATTGCGATACACGCAGAAACAACAAGCCTGAGCAACAATGTGATGGACAAAGGCCTTATGCTTTTGTGCTCCATGGATTATGGCCACAATATAACCGGGGCTGGCCTAGCTTCTGCCGGGCTCGTAACAGGTGGGTGCCGAATGACATAATAAAATCCATGCTTGATATCATGCCAAGTAAACGACTTATAATCCATCAATGGAGGAAACATGGGGTATGCTCTGGCGTTGATACCAAAACATTTTTCGAACTATCACGACAAGCCTTTAACAGCATAAAAATACCGGAACGCTATACCTCACCGCAAAATACCATTCTCATTTCGCCTAGTGACGTTGAGAACGACTTTTTAAAAGCTAATCCTAAACTTAAAGCAGATATGATTTCTATTCAGTGCGGACGAGGCCGACGGCTTCGTGAAGTTCGCATTTGTTTTAATAGAGATTTAAAGCTCACTCCGTGCGGCGCAAATGAAAATCAACGCAGATTATGCCGGCGTGATAAAATTGTTATGCCGCCTGTGAGGTGAATAAGCTCTGTAACTGAACTATGTGTCTATTAAAAAGCTCTCATTTTCGAACTTTGTGTGCTAACCTTCATCTTGCTTACAAACTTTCGCTCCACCTTATGACTCAAGGAGAAATCGGGGACATCGGGGGCATAATTTGCTAATCTTTTGATATTTTTTCATGACAAACAAAAAACTTACTCTTGCAGTGTTTGTTATATCTGAAGCTTATAACTTTTATTTTTTTAGCATGCTGGAGATCTGAAAATGCGTAAAAACGGTACGATCAAATTTTTTAATCATTCTAAAGGCTACGGTTTTATTAGCCCAGATGATGGCGAAAAAGATGTTTTCCTTCATGTTTCAGCTTTAGAGACATCAGGTTCGACAGCCCTTGACGAAGGTGAGCGTATCAGCTTTGAAACAGAGCCTGATAAAAGAGGAAGAGGACAGCAAGCAATCAATATTGAAATGAGCAAATAAATCCTTTAACCTGATTTTTGGATGCATTCTGGAATTTGGGTAAAATGGATATAAACTTTGCTGTTGGACAGTGCTGGCGTTACCAGACTCTTGCAAACTTTGAAGAGTCTCGTATTATTGTTGGGCACATTGAGCCTTTTGAAAACGTTGGCGAAATTATTTGCATATCTGTTACTCATGCTCCTATTCCCCGGCAGAATGGCAATTTTTTACAAGCAACAATTCCATTTATGCCATTTTCCCGTCAGGCTATAGAGCAGACTGTAACCGAACTCGATACAATAACGGATGTTCCACCAGATTTTAATGCCGGCTTTGAAAACTGGAAAAATGACCCAGATGGATTTGGCTTTTTACAGGTCCCTTTTATGGTCCTACTCACACAGATTTCAGACGATTTGATTGTGAAGCCTAATTAAAGAAACTTCCGACAACTTCCCAATCCCCCCTTCATTTTGGAATTGGCTATAGACTTTATGTCTCGCACACATCACTGTTGCGATTTTGCATCATCCACATTTTCCTAAAGAAATGCATCTCAAACTTAATTGGAGCTTTTTGGCATTACTACGAATCGATATATCTTCACTGGTATTAAAGAGTGTGTGTTGAGTTCAGTTTTTTGTAAGTCATGTAATGGTGAGTAATTATTATGAATAAATTGATGAATTTCGAACTTCGTCTATGCGGGGGAGACGGGGCTTATGCAGCAAAGACATACACAACAAAAACACGATATTCGTCCTATTAAGGATTTAATACCGCACAGCCTTAAAAAAGCGCATCCCGCACAAACGCAGCAGCACGCCGATCCATTCCAAGCTCATTTAGAATCAACATTAAATCATAATTATAACAGAGCCGTACAACCTCAGCATAATACGCTCCCCCAAAAAGGGCAGATGCAAGAAGATTTCTCTCCAAAACAAACAAGACGTATAGAAACGTCAGATTTTTTTTCTTTTGGACCTTTTTTTAAAAAAACGTCCTTAGCATGGGGCGCTTTTGGTTTTCTAATGGGAGTTGCTTTTTGGCATTTTATTGGCTTTTGGGATCTCGTAGATAAAGCGCTTTTTCAAGAGGCCGAGCTTAAAAAAACAACACAATTAACAAAGCCAAGTAAATATATTGCCGATAAGCCTATCGTAAAAATTCAGCAAACATTACAAACTTCAGAGCGAGCAACAAATCATGATCATGTTGCTTGTGTTGCGCTCGTCATAGACCGCAAGCGCAATACAACATATTCTCGCAATTGCAAGCCAGGTGTTACCTTTGCAAAAAAATCTTCTGTGGTTCAAACAGCGGCACGCGCAGATCGATAAGTTGTTTTAATAGCTATTCCTAAATCAATGGTACGGTGATTTTATCAAAATGGCCTTGTAAGACATATCTCTCAAGAAGCTTTATCACATGCTTTCAACCATATATAGAGTTTTGCTTCGCAGGTGACTTATTATGCAGCGTTTGCGCACATATGGCATAATATAAACTATTTGAAAACGTGCGGTCTATACTTTTTGACATTTGAATAATTTTACATATTATAATGTTTTACATATTGTTTTTTAGCTACAACGTACATTAAAAGTTATGCCTAGCCTCGTTCGATTTCTAACTGTATCTAGTCTCGTCACGACCCTTTTTTTGGGAAGTTTATATATGCTTGCAACTCATTTTGAACCAGAACAAAAAGAAGTCACAAAACCTCTTAGAAATGTTGCACCTAAAATATAAATTGCATTCCTGCTTTTGTTGTTATGTGACTTTCATCACAGCTCTCAATGAAAGCCAGATTCCAACCATTTTTGCATTTTTCCAAATTCTCATAATGAAATGTATATTTGTTTTTATAAAACACCGAGAATAATAAAAACGAAATCAACTTATGCCTCAATTGTGAATGAACTATACTCTCAGAAAACCTCAATACAAGCATAGGTTTTATCATTTAAATAGTTCCACAAGGTATAGAAATATATAGGGTCAGTTATACGCTATACATAACACTTTGATAAAAATGTCATCTTTTTCTAAATAATTGCAATTACAATGCTTTTTTTTAATTTTTTAATTCACTTTTGCTCCGAGTACGACTATTAATATATTGGATTAAGTTACGATCAAAGCTGCATAAAATAAAAAGAATAATCATGCTAAACAGGTGCACTCAGTTTACTGTGAGTGCTTAACATTGATTATCTGATGACCAGAATTTGGCATACAATATATGGTCCTCTAGGGGAACTCTCGTGATACAAAGCAAAACTAATCCTGAACCAAAAGCATTATCAAATGAAGATTATCTTCACCTCTTCTTGGAGATGATGAACGCTGAACGTGGAGCCGCCGTCAACACATTGGAAGCGTACCGCCGAGACTTAATAGATTTTCTTATCTATTTAAGTGGTAATAAAATATATTTATTGAATACAGACACAGTAAATATTCAAGGATATCTTGAGCAAGCCAGTAAAATGGGGTTGTCTGTTGCATCTCAAGCACGTCGGCTCTCCGCAATACGTCATTTATTCCGCTTTCTCATGTCTGAAAATTACCATGACAAAAATCCGGCCGCAGGTATTGAAGGGCCCAAGAGAGAGCGTCTACTTCCAAAAACGCTAACGATCCAGGAAGTCGACCGGTTGCTCTCCATTGCCCGAACGCGAGCAAAGAACGCACGAGGAACAAACAGGCTACGGTCATTACGTTTGTATTGCCTTTTGGAAGTCTTGTATGCAACCGGCCTACGTGCAAGTGAACTTGTTGCTTTGCCAAGAACCGCAGTAAATTGTGATGAAAACGTTTTGACAATTCGAGGAAAAGGCGCACGAGAGCGACTTGTCCCTCTTAATGAACCTGCTCAATATGCGATAACAGCCTATCTGCAAGAGCTTCAAGCCACAGCAAAAGGACATACGGGAACGCGCTGGTTATTCCCATCACGGGGTAAGGAAGGTCATCTTACACGCCAAAGACTGGCTCAAGAGCTAAAGGCCCTTGCTAAAGATGCAGGTCTTTCAGCTAATCAGGTTTCACCTCATGTATTACGTCATGCCTTTGCAAGCCACCTCCTTGAACGTGGCGCAGATCTTCGTGCTGTGCAGCAATTGCTTGGTCATGCTGATATTTCTACAACACAGATTTATACGCACGTGCTAGAGGAACGCTTAAAACAGCTTATGCAAGAGCATCATCCTCTATCTCAAGAAAGATTTCTGAAAAGCGGTTAACCAAATTAATCGGCTCTCTTGACAAATCTTGTTTTGTTTGAAACGTTCTTTATAAAATATTTCATAAATTGAGAACTGGAAGACAAGCATGACCGAGGCAGAAGCATCTCAAAAGTCGGATAAGCAGGCGGCACAATCCCGCACTTATCTGGACTTCGAAAAACCAATAGCCGAGCTTGAAAGCAAGATATCTGAGCTAAGGTCAATAGAGGATGACGATGTTTCTGTTTCCATAACAGAAGAACTTTCTAAACTTCAAACAAAAGCGGAGCAAGCTCTCAAGAATACTTATTCGAATTTAACACCGTGGCAAAAAACTCAAATTGCAAGACACCCGGATCGTCCTCATTTTAAGCATTATATGGCCCAGCTCATTGAGGACTTCACTCCTCTTTCAGGTGATCGTTATTTTTCTGAAGACCATGCCATTATAGGTGGTTTAGGACGTTTTGCAGGCCGTTCTGTTATGGTGATTGGCCAAGAAAAAGGATCCGATACAGAAGCGCGCATCAAACATAATTTTGGCATGGCCCGCCCCGAAGGATATCGCAAAGCGGTACGCTTGATGGAAATGGCTGACCGCTTTGGCCTTCCCGTCTTGACCTTTGTGGATACTGCAGGTGCTTATCCCGGAATTGGAGCAGAAGAACGCGGACAATCCGAAGCAATCGCCCGCTCAATAGATTGCTGTTTAGGTTTGGGCGTACCAATACTGACCGTTGTTATTGGAGAAGGTGGTTCAGGCGGAGCGATTGCAATTGCGACGTCGAACAAAGTTTTTATGTTAGAGCACTCAATTTACACAGTTGCCTCACCAGAAGCGGCTGCATCTATTTTGTGGCGTGACTCATCTCGCGCAAAAGACGCAGCAACAAACATGAAAATCACCGCGCAAGACCTAGAACAATTAGGCATCATTGATATGATTATCGAGGAACCTCTTGGTGGTGCCCATCGCTCGTCTGTTGAGGCCATCAAAAAAACTGGAGATATCTTGGCAGATTCCCTGAAAAGCTTTGATGACATGCGGCCTAAACAAATACGTGAGCACAGGCAAAGTAAATTCTTGGAAATTGGCAGTAGCTTAGAATAAGATTAGTAAGTATAGCCAATAATATTTAGTATTTCGCAATACTTTTACTGTTATTAGGACCTCCAAAAAGATGGAGTAAAAAATGGCATGTAGTCTTGATTTGCGAAAGCATGAGGTGGTTTGATTAATGACAAGCGCAAGCGCTCAAATAACTGCTAGGTGATAGCGCAAGTCAAAAAAGGACGGCCTCATGTAACTGGAGCCTATTGATGTTAGAAGAGGCTCTTTTCGGCTCAAACTTATGAGACAACAATCAATAAGCAAACGTTTTAGATTAGATCAAAGAGCGTTTATTACAACACTTGAAAGCAGGCATAACGATTATTATGGACAAGGTTGCCTGGGCCCCTGGCATAAAGGAGGCGATGTTCAGGAGTTGATTGAAAGTACAGGAGCCAGGTTGCTCAAACTGCCGCCTTATTCCCCCGGCCTCAAACCCGATTGAAAAAGCCTGGGCAACTCTTAAAAATGCTATTAAAAAAGCAAAAAATGATGAAATTCAAAAAGTTATTGGCTGCAGTCTTGAATTGCAACAAATGCGATTTAATATTATGCAATCAATATGAAAACGATCGCCCTCCTAATTAAATCCACTTTTTACACCAATCGATCCAGAAATCAAAACCAGCGTTCACGTACAGCAATGGTATCGCCTGGATGAAGCTGATAGTTTGTATCCACTAACTTAACAACCGTCTTGCCATTTTTATTCTTCCGTGTCAGGCGAACTTTTTGTTTCTCGGCTCTATCTGTGTATCCGCCAGCAATAGCAATTGCGCTTTCAACGGTAATATTGTTCTCATAAGGATACTTTCCGGCACTTTTGACCTCGCCAAGAATATAAAATGGACGATAAGTCACTATCTCAACTGACACCTTAGGGTCTTTGACGAACTTTCGTGTGCGCAGCCGAGATTCTATCGCAGCTTCCACTTGTGATGTTGTCTTGTATTTTGCCTTAACAAGCCCAGCCAAAGGAACAGATATTTTTCCACTTGCGTCAACAGTATAATTTGTTGTCAACTCTGGTTGCTCGAAAACAATAACACGTAACGCGTCACCCGTTCCTAAAAGGTATTTACTATCGGTTGGAGTTACGAAGACATGAGGCTTATAATCATGATTACAAGCAGTAACAAGAATGCCAACGATGCAGATGTGTAAAATGGGGGCTTGGGCCTCTGGTAGTGATCGGGAGGCATCGACTAGTAGGCGCAGACAGTTTGCCGTAGTCGGATGTCCGCCGGTGCCGAAGGCTAGCTGGGGAGGGAAGCTGAGG
>JBCCCO010000100.1:0-9416 GCA_039033475.1 Pseudomonadota bacterium
AACTCAACCACTACCGACTGAAGTCGGTAGGTTGCTTTATGACTAAAGTCATTAGGGTTTAATGTGCATGCTCCGCATGCAAGTTTGATATTCTCTTACCGCTTGAAAGCGGTGGTTTTAGACCACAAAAAGAGACAATAAACAAGATGCCTCCCGAAGAGACAACCCTTCATCAACTGAACACAGAAAACGCTCACGCAAATCAGATGAATAAGCCCGTACCATCGTAAATACCCTCCATTGCTAATGCAATGAAACATTATTCGCATGCTTGAAACAACTTATTTTTAAAAGCGATTCAATACGATCGGAAAATGCTCTAGTAAGTTTAATTCTTCTACAGAGAGGGCAGAAGAGAATTTTTCAGCTCCATCTACACCAAAATTCATCATGTCTCGTTTATGTTGCATATACTAAAATATAGCTCTTTTTAATCTAGACCTAAATCTTCAACAATAGAGGCGGTCAGTTGGATTTTTGCGCGGTCGATGCCTGTTTGATCCACCATAATTTTTATGAATTTTCCAAACAATGCTTCCTCATTCACTTCAGAGGTTGATTTCTCCAATACTTTACTTTCAATACAATCGTATAAATCACTAACAGTCATAAGTTGTTCTGCATCTTGATCTGCTATCGTGATTGCAAATTCTTCTTCTATTCTCATAACAAGCTCAACTGTATCTAAGCCCATAATATCACTCTCTTACAGAACCTTCAGAAATATACCAGTAATACCCGACACCATTTTTCTCCAAAGCCATATATTGAGTTCTTTTACATTTATAGTATGTGAATTTATCTCCGCCTGGAAAGTCATAAATGCCGAAACCGAGTATGCGAGTAAATCCTCCGAGAGATGAAGTAATTAGGTCGCTTTCTCTAATGCGCTGACATTTAATATCCAACTCTGTTAAATTATCAAATCTAAACTTTCCCCATAGTTCATTATTTTCAAGATCGTGTATCTTCTTAATATTATATGATGAATTTGGTAAATACATTGGCACCCACCCTCTTCGAATGGCTCCTGTGTTTTTTGCTTCTGTAAGGTTTTGGTATTCATCGTAAAATATAGTCAAATTATTATATATCTGACAGCTGAAAACAATAACCGCCGTAAAAAGGCAGACAAATATTACTCGGTAGTTTAATTTAATAATTTTGAGGTAAGCCATTGGGACGATATCCTTGACATAAGATTCTACAACTTTTCATTGGATTTTGGGTTCCTAGACTACGGCCTATATTATTTATGCTTTGATCTTTTGCTATGTCACTAAATAAGCGTCTTCCCAGTAAACCATCTATTACATCACCTTTTTTTATATCATCATATGCAAAACTTGGATATTTTCTTATGAAGTCTGTGGTTTCTCTAAAATTACTTATTGCTTCAGCGGTGTCAGCGCCTATTGAACCGAATTGTGCACCCTCACAATTTGCTTTACAATGAGCATAACTATCATGACCGATAACATTAGATTCTTGCATCTCAAAAAAGTTCTTCAAAAAAGCATCCCATACTTTAGAGCGTGTTGCTTGGTTAGCTTTTGACTGCCTCCTGATTGCAGCACCTTTATTATACAAGTTCGCGAATGCCGCAGTCACAGCGCCATTGGCACATTTTCCGCCTGCGATAACGGCGGCTCCGCATCCCGCAGCCCCAACAATTGCAGTATCAAGTGCAAGATCACCTCCGCTGATCGCGTTGGAAAAGACACCAGTTGCCGCGCCGATCGCATTAGCAGCAAAGCCTTCCATAAAGTTACCGCCTTGCGCTACATTTAGCGCTCCACCAACAACGCCGTGAATTGCACCTTTAACTGCGCCGAAAGCCACTTGTGCATCCAATGCTACTGTTGCTATACTTTCCCCTAATTTATCCAAAACCCCCATAGCTTGACCAATAGGTTCAGTGATCGTTGCTCCCACAGCCGACCACACATGCGCACCAACAAACGCAAATGTTGCAGCTTTCAAGGCATCTACTAATGATCCCCCTGCGATTGCTGTTAATGCTCCAGCTGCTGCTGCACAAACAGCTGGCCCAAAGCTACAGCCCACAATCTGCACCACCGCTCTAATAATTGGATTGCTGAGCAGCTTCTTAAACGCTCTCCCAATAGCAGAGAAGATTTTGCCAAACGCTTGGCCGATGGCGCGGAACAGGCTCTTAAAGAAAAACCCTGTGGGATCGGTATAGCTGAGTGGGTTGTTGAGCACGTAGGAATATCGGTTCCAGTTTTGCAGGTTGTCTGTTTCTTGAACGTTAGGGTCAGCAGAAAGAAAACGGCCCAGCTCCGGATCGTAGACACGCCCGTTCATATGCACAAGGCCGACCGGGTCCAGCATCTCATGACCGGTAAAGCCGCGCGTCGTGGTGCCGGTATCAAACACCATGATAGCTGCATCCGTCATCACCTGCCAGTTGACCTCGCGCCGTTTGCCCCACGCATCAAAGCTCATGCGCTGGATCACAACTCCGGCTTCATCGGTAATTGTATCAACCGATCCTAAGTGATCGCGGTGCAGATATTCGGTGCGCAAAGTCCCATTGCTGCCCACATCCCGTGTGCGCGTCACCACAGCAAAATCACCGATATAAATCTTCTCAGTCACTTTCGTGCCGTGGGTGATATGCTCGTAAGATTTACCCGTCAGATACAGCGTGGTCGTGGTGCCACTCGCCAGCGTCTGATCCGCACGCTTATACCGCGCCCGGTCTGGGCCGTAGGATAGCGTAATCGTATTGCCACCCTTTTGGATTTGCGTTGGTTTGTCAAACGCAGAGTAGGTCACAACCTTGCCATCGCCTGAGACCATGTTGCCGTTGGCATCATAACAATACGTCGCGTTCTTGATGCCAGACACATTGGTCAGCGCATGAGGACCCGCAAAGCCGGAAGAACATGCGCCATGCGTTTCTCCATAAGTGTATGTCCCTACATCTGACTTGCTGTGAATATTCCCGGTGATGCCATAACTCATGGTCACAGTTTTCGTGGCACCTGCCGCTGTGGTATCGACTTGCACCACGCGGTTGAGAGTGTCATAAAGAAACGTCTCAACTTGGCTTTGACGCCGATCATGTAGAAAGCAAGTTTAACGTTTTCCCATTCGTCAAAATTAACTAGAGCAACATGCTTTTTACTTTTAGGATCAAGGACGATAGAGACTGGGAAAGCCCCCTCTTCACGTTGCATTTTGTAATATCCACATTGAATTAGATCTGTTGGCTCTGCCGTGCCCTGCAATGCTCTGTGCCACCAAATGTAATCACCACTTATCGCTAGTTCTTTCATTTCTGCTTTCCTTTTAACTTCGGTGCATATACCGTTATGAATTCACGAACATCCGTTTCCACTATGCTGGCTATCTCTAGAGCGTTATCCGTCCCACTTTCTAAAATGGCTTGAAGCTCACTTCTGATGGTGGCATGTCGGCAAAGGTTTTGCGCCCTTGCTAGACGTTGAGGATCTGGCTTTTGAGACTTCTTCACTATGTTAGCAATGATAACTTCAGCCGTATGACCAACAGGAACAAAAGAGTCTGCCCGGTCAATCCTTGGGTAGTCTTCTATATTAATGGGTTTGGACATGCTTACGCCGCCTCATGTTTTCTGTGATCAATGATGTAATCGGCTTTTTTATCTTCGAGATATCCAGGCAAGCAATCTTGAAAATCACGCTCAATGTCATCTAAATGATCTGTTTCAGCTCTTAAAATGAAAAGTCTGATTTCAGAATCCCAACGCTCATTAGCTTCGACTTTTTCGTCAAGCTCCTCCGCGCTTGCTATGTAAATATCCCCGATATCCTGATAGAGGTTCCCCGCCTCAACAGACGCATTGTTGATCTTGGGGAATTGATGCAATCAGAAACCTATACAGAAACTGGTGCCGAACTTCCTGTAATTTTAGGCCGGGATACTCAGGATGAGATCTGTGTGATCGACTTGGCCGAATGCCCACATATTCTGATGGCAGGAACGACCGGATCTGGGAAATCCGTTTGTTTGAACTCTATGTTGCTATCTCTGATAGAGTCTGGAAGGTCACTCAAGTTCATCATGATTGATCCCAAAATCGTAGAGCTGTCTGTTTATGATGGCATTCCCCATCTGATTGAGGATGTTGTCACCAAGCCTGAAGTAGCAAAAGAGACTTTGGAGCTTGCGGTCACTGAGATGGAAAACCGCTACGAGACCTTTAAGAACCTCAACATCAGAAACATTCAATCCTACCACGCCAAAGGAAAAGAGCTACCATACTGGATCATCGTGATTGATGAAATCGCAGAGTTGATGCAGAGCCACGATAAAAGAGTCGCTAAAGCCTGTGCGGGCTTCATACAGCGGCTTACGCAAGCGGGACGGGCTGCTGGCATCCATGTCATAGCAGCAACTCAGCGGCCCACTACAGACGTTATCAGCGGAACTGTGAAATCAAACTTCCCAGCTCGCATTGGTTTTTCCATGGCAGATGCTCTCAACAGCAAGACTATTATCGATCAGCCAGGGGCAGAAGTTCTCCAGGGCAAAGGGGATATGTTGTATTTGAGTCCAACAGGTCAGGTTTCTCGCATTCAGGCCCCATTTATCTCTGAGGAAGATCTGGATCAAAAGCTCTCGGAAATGCGCGTTAAAGAAATCACCAAAAAGCCAAATAGAAACAGAAGAGTAGCCCCCAAAAAGGTGCAACAGGAAATCACCTCAAATCTCAGTATTGTCTACGTCATGAGCAACCCCTCAATGCCAGGGATGTACAAGATCGGCTCTACAGATGACATCGAAAAGCGCATTGGAAAACTCTCCAGACTCTCAAGCGTACCAGTCCCGTTTCACCTGGAGTTCTACATCAAGGTTGATGATGCCGGATCTCTTGAGCAGATCTTTCACAAAGTGTTTGCCTACTTCCGAGTGAACGAACGCAGAGAATTTTTTCAAATGGATCTCGCAATAATTCAAAAAGCATTTTCAGAATTTGGATCGATAAAATATTTGCGGAAATAATTTCAAAACAGAAAAGGAATAATTTTTAAAAAATCACAAAAAATAAAAAAAGAAAAAAATAAAAAAGTCGGCAAAAAACTAAAAAAGAAAATTAACAAAAAAGGAAAAACAAATTCAAATTTAGAATTTGTTTTTCTAGTTAATTTTTGAAAAGAGAGAAAGTTTTTTGGGTTTATAAGGCCATGACAAAAACAGGACAACACCATGATAATGGCATGCGCATGCCATGCTCATAATAGGGTCATCCTGTTGTCATCCTGGGGCCATCCTGGTGCCATCCTGGCAAGGGAAAGTGAGAATAAGTTATGTATTACAATGAGTTAGATGATTTTAGGGTAGAATGAGCGAAATAAGGCAGAAATATGACCATCCTGGGACCATCCTGTGGCCGTCCTGGTGCCATCCTGCCCCCATCCTGCCATAATTTGTGAGTGCTGAGGTGTAATGGAATACGTTTTTATAGAGTTTTTTTTGTGGGTTCTTCTTGCTGTATTCGTCCTGCTATTTCTCGCAGGAGTGCTTGGTATGAACATGAGTGTAGGGGATGCATTTTTATCTCTGTTTGCCTTGAGTGTCTCCCTGCGCCTCATGCTCATGGCATTAATCATCACAGCAATGGGTGTTGCGTTTCTAGAGTACCACGATCAAATCGATCACACAGATTATAGAGTCCCAGAAGTCAACTATTTACAGTATGAAAGATATTAACATGACACAGCTTGGTATACCAAACCAATACAGAAGGCAGCACACCCAGTTTGATCAACATGGGATAGATGAGGTTCAAGAAAGGCTGCGCTTGGCAGGATCAGAAACCGCAATTGTAAGGTCACAGCAAAGCAACATTTCTCAACTCGCAAATAATGTCCTTACAAATCACCAGCTTGTCGCATTAGCTGTGTATTGCAAGGGCAGTGTGCTTTCCCACGGCAAACATATAATTGGCGCTTATGACGGCATACCTATGGACTCAAGTTCTTACAATGAGCCTACAACAGATGAATTCGATTCAATGTGCATAGCAGCTCACAGGTTCATACATACGAGGCTAACAGCGCATACAAAGCTACTTGCCACAGGAGTCTCTAGGGCCATTTATCACGTGGAAGGAACACCCAAAATACACTGGCAGCATATCGCCGAGCAATTCACTAAAACAAAATGTATGAAAGAGAAAACCGGATCGCTCAAAACATTTTTAAGCACAACAACTCTGGAAATGTCACGATTGCTTTCAATGTTCTGGAATAGTAATCCACCGTCTGAATACTGCAAAAACAAGATACATGCGAATATTAGTGACTTTTTTGCGAGTTAAGTATTTTTAACGATGAAATGTCAATAAATGGCGTGTTTTTACTTTAAGTATACTAGATATAGGTGAGCGAATCGGTTTATTCAACTTAAGAATACTTTCAGGTGCTAACCAAGCCAAACTGAAGTCCCAATAGTTTTAGCAGCGACGTATGGGACGTCAGCAGCGGCGGCTGTTTCCGCTTAACAGAGGAAGGAGTACAATGAAAGTATCCTTTTATTACGCGCGAGGCATTTTATTTTGCTTAGTGCGAGCAGCTGGTTATGAGTTTAAAGCTCGTATCCAGCTTAAAAGAACATAGTATGCGTAAAAGCGATGATAAGTTTGCAAGCGGATCATCGCTTTATTTATTTATATATATGATTCCTAATCAATTAACATATGCTTAAAAAAATTAAAACGAAGTATCAACAGGTGAGTCAAAGTGACTCATTTTACTTATGACTATATTGGGAACTTTTATGGGTGTTAGTTCGTTTTTTGTTCTTTTTGATTAACCTGTGCCTATAAGTTTTGGTTTAAGCATGCATTTTTATTTACTATAAGGTAATGTTTCTTGACTATTTTGAAAAAACTATCATATTGATAGGCTTATGAGCAATTTCGCAAGACTAGGGACATGGCCAGATCAGCCGCCAAAGCCAAATCAATTAATTGCCGTAATTAGGTCCATTGCTGCCGAAACCAAAGATATTGTCTTGTTAAATCATGCTGAGCAACGAATGTATGAGCGCAATATTGATATGCACGACATACTAACGGTGCTTAAAATTGGTGAGATTGATGGTCTTATCAAGTCAGGTCAAGGTGATCAGGAGTGGAAGTGCAAGGTTACAGCTCCGCCTAATCTTGATGAAACTTATAGAGAAATTGGAATAGTTGTAGTTACAGTGCGTACCTCTCGGTTATTGATAGTAACCGTAGAATGGGAGGATAAAATATGAGCCAAGCAAGAAATTTTGCAATTGATGGAACTGATATTGCAGACGAGCTATACCATTACCGCGCTTGCGGGTTAGATAATGTATATTTGGTCAATGGCTTCTCTATAGAAGATACAGGCTATGGAGAGGGTGTTTGCATAGATAGTGTTGAAGAATTACACCAAGCTATTGGGGATAGTTTAATTCAACAGCCTCAACCGCTCAGCCCAAGGGAATTCCGTTTTTTGAGAAAACACATGGGCTACAGTCAAGAGAAACTTGCAAAGTCACTATGTGTTTCTGCCCAAACAATTGCGAGATACGAGAAAGAGCAAACATCAATTCCGGGGCTGGCAGATAAATGTATTCGTATTTTATATGGCTTTTCATTACTGCCTAGAAATGAGCAAGAAGAGCTTTTGGAAATATTTAAAGCAGACATAAGATTTGCTGTTAAGAGAAAAGAAAAATCTGCAAAATACTTTACAAATACAGAAAAAGGTTGGGTTCAGTAAAAAATACTTCATTTTATACTTGACTTACTGGACTCTATTATGGTATTTCCATGTTTAGGTAAGTACGTCTAGATTTTGAAGCCCCGCCAATTAAATCAATTGAGCGGGTTTTTTATTAGGGAAAATTTCCCTAATAAATCTAAATATCAATAAATTACAAAAGCTTATAATCTTCAAAACTCAAGACCTATAACATAGCTCTCCTTCTAGGGGATGAGGTCTTTGTGTATACAAGAAATATAGATTTGCTCTGTAGCTTAAATATGAAGTAAAGGTCTTTATACAAAGGAGATCTTTATGGTAGAGCTGATTTTATATGTATTATTGGGTCTGATACTTGGTGTTATTTCAACTCGAATACTTTATAAATCATTGGTAATACAGCTTAAAAGTGATATTCGTGATTTAGAAAGGAATCGTAAAGACTCTGAATATCGCTTCATGTTAAGCAACGCTTCTGGAATTTCCAATGTGTTAATGAGAGAAAATCCCGAAAAATTCATTGAGCTTTATGAGGAATTGGAAGTTGAAGATTCTAGAATAAGAAATCTTAGCAAAGAACAGGCAAGTGATGAACTCAAGGTCCTGACTAATAAATACCCTTATTTTGAAGATTTTGATCGTTCAGGTTTGATTAGGCATTATTCAAGACCTTTAGGAAAGTATGAATATAAAAGTCTTTCAGATTTTTATACTGAAATAGTCAAGTTTCTTATTTTAAGCTCTTATCTTCATAGGCATCAAGAGCCCATAGATTTATTGTCTGATTATGAGCATAAGCGCATTCAAGAAACTTTAGAAGATTTAAAGAGGTACGATGAGGCTGAGGAGAATTTCTCATTTTAAATTTTTCGCAATATCAAAAACTAATTCCTTCAGCTCAGGCCTAGCTCTCAGTAATTTAAATATAAATTTTATTTCAGGTGGAACGGGAGAATCCCCTGCTGCATATCTTTGAGATGTTCTTTGTGACATCCAAAAGATATTAGACATGTCTGTTTGAGATAGGCCAAGCCTGTCAATTTCTTCTTGGTAATATGTCTTTTCCTTTTGTATCATGAATACTTGATATCACGACACTGTGTCAGTGTAAACAAGCATTTTAAAATAAAAAATACGACATCATGTCATTTTCTTGTTGACACATACGTCACCACGACGTATATAAGTTTATATCTTAAATATAAAACGACCCCCGAAGGTGCTCGAACACCGACGAGGGCCTAACCGAAATCGATAAGGAACTATCGACATGGCTGAGCACAAACTACACCCGGAGTCCGCCTCCGACAATACTGAAACCGAGCAAAAACTTGGTGAACCAACAATCTTAAAAATCCAAGACTATTACGGTGATGAAAAGACCGTCTGGTTTGTAACTTACGAAGGTTATGACAGAGGCTTTGAGCTTGATGCGTCTTTAACAAAAGATGAAGTCAGACAAAGGGCTGAAGGTTTTCGTGAGTACATCAATAACGGGGGTTGTAAATGAGTAATTTAGTATCCCAAAGTGAAATCAATCTGGTTGAGGTTGTCGGCAATCAGCCGATGACCACAAGCATTACTGTAGCTGATACTTTTGAAAAACGTCACAGTGATGTTCTCAGAAGTATACAGACACTAGAGTGTTCACCAGAATTTAGCCAACGC
>JBCCCO010000101.1:0-9228 GCA_039033475.1 Pseudomonadota bacterium
AAAGAAGCTGTACAAGCCACATTGTCTGTTTTGATTGCCCTCGCCCTCGAGCTTGCATCTGGATTTGGCTTTTATGTACTTTCTGCTTCCAGACCAACACCGCCTCAGAGTGTTGTGAGAAAAGTCGCACCGGTCAGGGGAGCGACCGCTTAATGATGCGCAAATTACTCGCTTATATGGTGCGTTAACTAAAGACATCTTTGCTATTGCTCGAAGGGAGGGCGGAGAGAAAGCTGTCATTGCCTTCAGAGAAGCGGATCGTATCACAAAAGTAACAAGCGAAATAAAAAAGCGTTTTCGTAACTTTATTGGATCAAAATCAGATGAGCAGATCTTTCAGTCATTAACGAATATGGCTAAATCAAAAGGGTCTGCCGACAGAAGAAGTCTCAATAGAATTGTCAAAGCTATTAATCCAGAAAATAGAAAGATTTTACAGTCTGGAATTATCCAAAGACTTGGATCTCCCAGTCCAGGTATTGGCTCCATTGATGATTTTTCAGTCAATACATTCGCTAAAAACTATCGTGAGCTTGATAAAGCAAGCCTAAATATACTCTTCAGAGACGCTCCTGCTCAAAAACAAATTTTAGATAAAATGCTTAAAATTAGTGAAGCATATGAAAAAGTAGCAAGATTAGCTAATCATTCAGGAACAGCCAGAGGAAACTTGTTTTATGGTCTCTTAGGTGGAGCTGGTATAGTCACGGCACCAGCAGCCACTATATCCTCTTTTATGGGATCATAGTATGGCAAGAATTCTAACAAGCTCTCGGGCTGCTCGGTCTTATGTGAAGATGCTTGAAGCTTATGCAGAAGCAAATGAAGCTGTTCGTGGGGTATCCAGGCAAACGCCCAGAGCACGTCAAGCCGTAAGAAAGTACTTTGCCAATTTAAATAATTTAAAGAATTGGATGGCAAATGATCCTGTATTGTCAATTCAAGCAAGAGAAATTGAGGGGGATTTGAATATTCAGCAAGAAATTTCACAAGGAAAATTCAATTAGAATTTGATATTTTCTTTTCAAGTTGCTTGTTCTTTTTTTGCAAGAAATCAATGTCGTAGCCCATACTAGCGATTAAGCCAAATAGAATTGCTAATGTAGCTGTTAAGGCCCAATCTGATGGTAAGTAAGTATAGCACAAGCCAGCAGCCGCTAAAATCAGAAGATATACATCTTTTTTTGACATAATCACAACCCTACATTGCAGGAATGTTATTTCGAGTCTTTTTTACTGGTTTCCACATGTATTAATTAAATACAACAGGGACTTTATACTGATCAAAAGCGTGATCAGATGTAACAATAGTGAGCCGATCACTTAAGGCTTGCGAAATAATGACTCTATCAAAAGGATCGCGGTGATGATGGGGGAGAGAACTTAAAGTTAGCAAATGATTTGGTTGAATAGGGTAAGTATTAAATCCGCTTGTGGGTATGAAATCAAACATTGCCACTAGATCGACAGTAAGTTTACCGATACTTTCTTTGATAACAATTTCCCAAAGACTGGCAATGCTTACGGAAACGGTTTCAGATGTTGCTATGAGATTACGAGAGGTCTGGCTTAGTTTTTTATCATCACTTAGCCACCATAATAATATTTGCGTATCGATAAGAAGGCTCAAGACTGACTGCTTTCAAAAAGATCCATCACTTTTTCAGGTGTTTGATCGAAGTCTTTAGAGATTTTAATTTTTCCAGCAAAAGCACCAGGCTTACGATTTTCAAATTTAGTGCGAAGTGGTGGAAACACTTCATCAGCTGTAAAAGAGCCTCCTTCTTCTTCAGCAAGATCTAAGGACTCTCTGAGAAGTTGTTCCTCAGTCTTACCTGTTAGACTTTGCTCTACAAGGCGCCTGATCGCTTCAGCTCTTGGGGGTAAGTCCGGTTGATTACGACGCCAACTATCAACTTTCTCCAGAAAGTCTGGTGAGACGCGCATCTGAAATTGCTGCGTCTTTGGTTCTTCTGTTGGTCTGCCCATTTTGCTCATAAAAATTATGTACTTTCTGTATTGACAAATGTCAAGGGAAAGATTAAATCTACTTTTGTAATGACAAAAGTCAGCTCAAGCCGGTGCTGTAACACCGACAAGAGCCTAACCGAAATCGATAAGGAGATATCGAAATGGCTATCCAAGAACTACACCCGGAATCCGAGTCAATCAAGGTTGATCTTCTTGACGTTCAAGATGAGATTGATCGCCTTTTTGGCTTACAGAGATCTTTACTGATCTTTTTTCACCATACACAAAATTTGACTTCTCTTGAAGAGCAAAGCTTGAACTTCTTGCTAGGCTCAATGGAAGACCATCTTTGCAAGATCAATTCAATGCTAGAAAATGATGGGGTTATAAATGAGTAATTTAGTATCCCTGAACGAAACAGGGAGTCCTGTAACAACATCATTGGCAATTGCTGATGGTGTTGGATATGAACATAAGTCTGTCATTCAGCTTGTTCGGCAATATGTTGAGGATTTGAGGGAGTTTGGCAATATCGCATTTGAAATGCGGAATTCAACTTCAGGTGCTGGACGCCCTACAGAGTATGCGCTTTTAAATGAGCAACAAGCAACTTTGCTACTCACATATTTTCGCAACACTGACATAGTCAGAGAATTCAAGAAGCGTCTTGTTAAAGCATTTTTTGAGCTTGCTGAAAAAGTCAGAACTCAAGTCCCTCAAGTTCCCCAGAGCCGCATGGAGCTTCTCCAAATGGCAATGGATGCAGAGCAAGAGCGTCTTGTTCTTGAGACCCAGAATAAACAGCTTGAAAGTAAAATTGAGGAAGACTCATCTTCTGTAGCCCGAGAACAAGAATTCAACCAACTTTTAAAAGAAGCAGACGATGAAGCTAATAAAATACCTGACACTCCTATCACTTCCGCTGATCTTATCCGCTTGTGCAAACGAGACAAAAGTTGTCGCGACAATAGATAAGACAAAGCTTTGCCAGACCTGGAAATCGATATCTTGGTCCAAGAAAGACACGCGCAAGACGATAACTCAAGTCAGGCGCAACAATGTTAAACGACATAACGTCTGTAGATAGGAACACTTATAATGTATGGGATCGCAGATGACCGGATTACCGCCGCACTATGGCAATACAAGAAACATGGATTGGGAAAACCTCAACCACAGAACACTTCACCACGGGTATATGCTACAAACTTTAATGGAGCGCACCAAGAAGAACCAGGAAGCTATCAAACACCTGAATACATGCAACCAGGAAATCATGCTCATCACAGACGCGATAAAGCACCTTCTAAAAGTCGCAGGCTGGCTTCTCTCTGGCGTAGCAATGGCAGGAATTACCGCTTTTATAAACAACTGGTTCTCCTAGAATGGGTCTCTATAGCCATTGCTTTATTTACTGGCTCACTCCTGGTGCATGATGTGTTGAAGCTGTTTTTCATAGGAAGTTAAAAACACTGAGCTTGACCTGAGAATCCAATACGAGTTACTCTTATAGAGGTGATTTGCCTCCTCCTGCGTTCAGCAGCCTTATCTGATGCAGGGATGCATAGATCTGAAACCACATGGTGGCTGCCATGTGGTTTCTTTTTATCTGGTGCACCTCCCATGCCTATGCACATAAAACGTACTAACCTTATGCACGTTGATTATGTCATGCATACAAAACATAGATTTCTTATACATGATTTCCTAGTCCACGAAAACATCCACGAAATTATATAATATTTTAATTTCGTGGATATTCGCCTTTCTGTTTCACGTGTCTTTATTTTCAATAATACTGAGAACAAAAGCGAACGATACTGTGCCCAAAATTGTGCGGTTCTGTGTTCGCATATGTCGCTTTGTTCGCATAATATTCTGTTTTAGGGAGGGGTCTTGAAGGGAGCTGAAACGCTCTAAGTATTGAAAACAAAAGGGAAAATTTGGCGATCCCGCCAGGATTCGAACCTGGGACCTACGGATTAGAAGTCTGAAATTTAAAAATGACACGGATTGTATTTTTTCCTAAATATCAATAAAAACAATACATTGGCCCAATATTATTTTTTCTTTTTACGCCATATTTTGCCCTAAAATGTTAGCCATACGTTATCCAAGATAGTTTTCAAAGTTTGAGGATACGTTTTTGGCTAATATTTCAAAAAAGATTACATTAGCTGCAGTTCAGCAGCTTCAAATCGGTCAAACCATTCGTGATATCGAGATTAAAGGTTTTGGTATTCGCAAGCGCGGTCAAAATGCATCTTATTTTTTGCAAACACGTATCAACGGAAGGTTGCGTTGGATCACGATAGGCTTACATGGTTCGCCGTGGAATCCATCTACAGCACGAAAAGAAGCGCTTCGCCTTCTCAATGACATTGCATCCGGTATAGATCCCAGCTTAGAGAGGCAGAAAAAACGTTCTGTTTCAACTTTAGCCGAAGCAGCACAAAAATTTCTTGAAGATCATGGCCCTAAAATTGGCTCTGCAACATTTCGCGACTATTCTCGCCTTATCAGAGATTACCTTATTCCTGCTTTTGGAAACTTAAAGGTCAATGAAATTGATAAATCACTTGTTTCAAAAGCGCATAATTCGTGGGCAGACAAGCCGCGCAATGCCAACCACGCTCTTGCGGTTCTCTCCAAACTGATGTCTTGGGCCGAAGAACAAGGTTTACGTCCCGACAACTCAAATCCTTGTCGCGGCATTAAGAAATATCGGGAGAACAAACGCGAGCGTTATCTCAGCCATGAAGAGCTAGAAAGGTTGGGCGATGTGCTTAATGAAGCGGAAGAAACAGGTGCTGAAAATCTATATGTGATTGCTGCAATTCGTCTTTTAATCCTCACTGGGGCACGCCTTTCTGAAATCCTCACTCTGACCTGGCAGGAAGTGGACCTGGAACGCGGGTTGTTGTTTCTGAAACATTCCAAGACAGGACAGAAAACAATTTTTTTGAATGAAGCTGCGAAAGATATTTTGAGCAATCTCCCTCGCCTTACAAAAAACCCCTATGTCATTATTGGTCATAAGACAGGTGAACACTTAGTGAATTTACGCAAACCCTGGACACGCATTCGTTCT
The DNA here is from genome assembly GCA_039033475.1 of Pseudomonadota bacterium. Taxonomy (GTDB): domain Bacteria; phylum Pseudomonadota; class Alphaproteobacteria; order Rhizobiales; family CBDHHC01; genus JBCCCO01. The sequence continues at coordinate 5,063 of JBCCCO010000101.1, forward strand.
CAAGCTGGTTTGGAAGATGTCAGGCTTCATGATTTGCGTCATTCTTTTGCGAGTTTAGCGGCCGGAAGTGGAGCGTCACTTCCGCTGATTGGTGGTTTGCTCGGTCATACTCAACCCCAAACCACTGCAAGATATGCCCATCTTGCCAATAATCCCTTGCGTGAAGTCAATGAACGTGTTGGCGCGCAGATATCAGATTTTCTGAAACTGAAACGTGTGAAACACTAACAGAAACGTTTCAGTTTTTTTCAGGTCCGTTTCAACTTCACTCTAGATCACGTGGCATTAACATTATGCTGAAATAACACTCTTTTTTTCTCAAAAAAATAAGCCATAATAAAAACTCTAGAGCATGCCGCGTTTAGATACATTCATTTCGCATGCTCTAAGTTTTTATAGGCGAGCAATTTCTCCCGCTTTAAATGAAACCACGTAAAGCGAGATTGCTCTAGCAAACAATCCTTTGGAGTCTTTTTATGCCCCTTTCACAGTCAGATCAAGATATCTATCTCACCTCAGATGAAGCTGCAAAAACCTTGAAACTTTCGACACGAACTCTGGATCGTATGCGCGTGACAGGAGATGGCCCACGTTTTATGAAGGCAGGTACAGGGAAACGCTCCCGTGTGCTTTACAAAGCTTCAGATATTTCTGAGTGGTTGGAAAGCAATGCCTATCATTCCACATCTGAATATCAGCAGAATTAGGAGTATGCCATATGCGATACGTCGTTGCACTTTTAATTTGCCATTGACCGCGAGGCATCTATAGTTTTGCGCTATCGCCTACCGGCTACTTAAGCGCTTTACGGCTGTATTCACCAATTACTATCAATATTTTAATGCGCTTACCATTGGATAAGCGATCTATGACAAAGTCTTGGGCTCCAAACATGATTAATAATGGCTTTTGTGAAAATCAAAGCCTTACTGAGAAAAACCGCCGCAAGAACAAACGATGACCTGCGTTCAGCTATAAACACTATACAGGGCAGTTTTACAAAACAGGAAGCACAAAATTATATCTAACATGCTGGATATAAATCAATCTGATCGGAAGATTCTCTAAATAAGCGGTTTGTTTTCACCGATCACTCCTCCTTCTTTATCGTATAGCACAAAACTGCCTGCATCTGTTAGAATAAGTGAAGCCACTTCATCAATTCCTGGTTGTGCTTCTATTATAAAAAATTTCTCGTCTAAATCTCCATGGACAAAATAAAATCCATTTTTATCTAATACGAAACGTCCCACAGAACCACTGGTATTACTTATCCCTAAATCTACATTTAGTTCTTCTAAAAGGTTTATTGATATGTCCGATGAGTCTTGTGACCCTTTTTCAAAAGTAGGCTCCACTGTGCCTGCATCCTTATCATAATCAATAAATAACCGATAGTTGCCTCCAGCTGACTCTAAAAATTGATAAGGATTAATTATAGCTTGATCATTGGGATTAGAACTTAAATCTATCGCGAGAGTATTCAATAAACTATGTTGCAAACTAACATCAGGATCAGGATCAGGATCAGGAGTCGAAACGACTGTTTTGTTCGATCCTTGTACAGTCAGCTGTCCTGTCTCGCTAAGTATGAGTGTAACAGAAGTGTCAGGCAGATTTGAGGGAGAAGTATTAGGAAAAATGTTCACATCATTTGTATTTCCATTCATATCCACCACACGCGCAATAAAATTCCCTTTATCATCTAGCGTTAAGACACTTTTGCTAAAATTCATTAGCCCGTTTTGCAAATCATGTATCTTAGTTGACCATATAGTGCGCCCTCCCCGAGTTATCACCCCGTATCTAATGGTGTAGCTTTCCTTGTCAACAAAAATTCTGGCTTCATATTTTTGATACACTTCCGTTTTAGATAATGTTTTGCTCGAACGTAATTGTGATAATATCGGTATACCACTGCCTTTTCTGACTTTAGGCCATAAAACCTCGTGGTTTCTGCCTTTAGGCCAAGTGTTATCAACTGAATGGTTTAATTTGGGAGTTTCAAAATTATAAAAACCTATATCGTGAGGAGAATAATATTTTTCAGACTGATTTGCAAAATATGATGCGAACCTGTTCCCAACATAGTATGCTCCTTTGTTATAATAGGAAGTAGGTCCTTCAAAGGCAGTTCTGTCGTTAAATTTATCAAAATACTCTTTGTCTGTTTTATATAGTAAAGTATAGTTATAAAATGGGTTTCCTTCTGGCATTTCCTCATAATGAAATTGTCGCATCTTGAAATTTAGAGAAGTAGCAAAAAGACCATAAACAATTTTATTTAAAACTTGGGCTGCACTAGCAGATCGAATGAATTCAAACTCAAATTCAATTGTTTCTTTTCTTGATTTATCATATAGATCTTTATAACGTGGCTTTTCTACATCACTTTGTTGTTCATGAAATTCAATTGGTAGAAATTTATCTGCAGGAATTTCGAATAAGGGCTGTAACTTTGTCACGATGCGTTGAACAAGCGCTTTTCTCTCAAATAAAACGAGATTATCCCAGTTTTCTATAGCTGACATAAGACCATCTTGGTCATTTTTAATAGCAGCAATAGAACCAGAAATCTGGCTCTCTACAACATCTCTCATCTCAGATGTAAAGGAGGTATAATCAGGTGTCGTTTCGGATTTGAATAGTTGATTTCGAAAGCTACTTAGCTCTTGTGGATTGATAATTTTTAGGATAAAAGCTTTTTCATTAGGTTTTAGAAAATTGCTAAGTGAATTATTGTATATATATTTTTTTAAATCACTAATCTGCTTTTGGGTTGCCTTGCCCACTCCCCCAGCTACCTTTTTCAATATTCCTCTAACCGCATCCAAAGCATTTGGTGGTATGTCCGCTGTGTCGTTCGTCGCCGTTTGATCATATGGTGTTTTTGGGACATTCATAGCCCATGTGTCTAAATTCCTCAGAACTTGATATTCTTCAAAAGTATAGGGTGTGCCATCATCTTTTTTCGGGAGGCTCAATATCCCCCCAACAGCTGGCATAATATCAAGTTTTGGGTCCGTTGCTGTTTGGATTTGCTGTAATTGAATTGCCTGTAGTCGCCAAGCTGATGATGAGGTTTCTGGATTTGGCTGTGCGATGACAATGTTGTTATTATCATCTGTAATTGGCTGATAAGTCGTTGGATCAACAACCACAAATGCATTTTTAGTTGTGCCGTTGCGATTACCAACAGTCATCGACATAACAGCTCTTTTACCTGCATCAAACCCATCCGTTGCCTCAACATCAATCAGTGCGACAGGATTTCCATCAACGAGTTTTCCTGTGCCTTCAAAGATTGTCTTGTCATTTGGATTAGGTTGCAGTGCAAATGGTGTGTTGTAACTGTCAATTTGAGCTTGATCTGTAATAATCCCGATGTCTGGTGGGAAGGTTGCCGTTGTGCGGCGCTGCACGTCATCAGGTGCTGTGCTTTGTTGAGCTGTGTTTGTTATGCTTGCACGGTCGAACAGGGGTTGGTTTAAGGCATCGTTTCTATCCCCGAAGAAGACATCGCCTAACTGGTCATCCCCTATATTTTGTTGCAAATACGTATCGACAATACCCTGTCCTCTTGTGTCTCCGCCTTTGTACACTTCTGCGAGCAGGGGAGTTACGACATATTCGAGGCCGTTGACGACTGTTTCGTCATCGACGAGGGCGTTGAAGTTATTGATGATTTCTAGGTCAGAATTAATATTGGAGCCATTCTCTTTGGCAAGCAACATTCCGACAGCAGCCTCATACGTCATGTATAAGACAATGCCAGATTTATTGCCAAGGTTGGGATTGGCATCGGTGTCATCACTACGCTCTATGAATTCTAGTTCGGACCAGATCTTGGCTGCCATAGTACGGTTGGTTGTGCTTAGCTTGGGCTTGATATCTAATCTGACCATCGCATCCAAAACACGCGAGCCTGTAATCTCATGAAGGCATTCCAACAGATAAGCCCCAAACTCCGGATCATTCAGAAAGACAAGACCAGCCGCTGCCAAAGGCGGTGGCAGATTTTTGAGCGCAAATAGCAAGCCAGGGTAATGATAACAGGTATGCGTATTAACTTTTGTCTTAATCGCCTTAAACACTTCTCCCAGAGCCGTATCAGATAATGAGCCTAGCAATGTTGTGACCAATGGGCCATTGTCTACATCCAGGCT
>JBCCCO010000102.1:0-9187 GCA_039033475.1 Pseudomonadota bacterium
AAAAAAATATTTGTTTCAATATTGTTATTGGAGGTGTCGATCGTGATTATAAATATTAAACAAAAATCAATTTTTCACCTATCTATTATTTTATTCATACTTGCTTTCGCAGGGTGCCAATCTACTGATGAAAAAATAAACTCTTATTACAAGTCAGGTGAAAAATTTCTCAAAGAAAAAAACTATGTTAAAGCTGGACTAGAATTCAGAAATGTACTTAAGCTTGACAAGAAACATATTCCTGCTTGGTTTGGCCTTGCATTGTCTGAAGAAAAACAACAGAAATGGGAAAATGTAACTAAGTTTTTGTTGAATATTATACATCTTGATCCAAAGCATATTCCAGCGCATAATCGCTTAACAAGCATTCTACTTGCTGGGGGGCAGATACCAGAAGCTTTAAAATACAATAACAATGCCTTCGAACTTGCTCCAAAGGACTCAGATGTTCTTTACTTAAAAGCTGCAATACAATTTAGGCTTGGTGAACCGGATGCTGCTCTTAAACTTGTAACACAGTCCCTTGAAATTAATCCTGAGAATACTGATGCAGCTATTGTTATGGCAGCTATTCAGCTTGAAATGGGTGAGATTGATGGTTCACTTAACGTTCTTAATGGGATGTTGGCTAGAGACGAAAAGAACCTCGGTCTTAATCTTTTCAAAATTAGAGTTCTTGAAGCTCTTAAAGACACAGATCAAATAGAAGAAATCTTACAAAAACTTATAGAATTTTATCCACAAAACAAAAGTTTCCAAAAAGCTTTGGTAAATCTTTTTATTCAAACCAATCGGAAAAATGACGCAGAGAAACAGCTGCTTTTAATCAGTGATAGAGATCCTGAAGATTTTGAAGCGGTTATGGATGTTGTACGCTTTACAAATACATTTAAAGGAAAAAATGCTGCAAAAGAATTGCTAAAAAAATTAGCCGAAAAAAAAGACAAAAATCAATTTCAGTATCAGATAGCTTTGGTGCAACTTCTTCTCAAAAATAATCATTTTGAAAAAGCTGAACAGAATTTACAGAACATTATTAAAAACCAAGATAATTTAAAAAATACTTTATCTGCACAAAATTATCTCGCAGAGCTATATTTAGCCCGTAAACAGATAGATGAAGCAAATAAAATTGTAACAGATACTATTAACAGAGATAAGCGAAATGTTCATGCGCTAACATTGAGGGCTTCACTATTTCTTGAAAAAAAGCAAATTGAAGATGCCATTACAGATTTGCGTACGGCTTTAGGTGAAGCCCCTGAGTCCGCACGTGTCCTCTTACTTTTAGCGAAAGCGCATCAACTCAATGGTGCTACTGATTTAGCTGAAGAGCGATTGAATTCAGCAGTTAAAGCAGCAAATTATATCCCCTCATATGGTTTGCAATATGCGCGATCCCTGATTATTAAGCAAGAACACGCACGTGCGGAAGACGTGTTAACAGAAATACTGGCGCGTCAGCCTAATAATAAAGCTTCTCTCAGGCTATTAGCAGAGGTTCGGTTACGTCAAGGAAACTGGGGTGGTGCAGAGCAAATCGCAAAAACACTTTCAACACTAGGCGAGACACAGGAAATCACCCGTCAAATTATAGCTGCATCGTTAACAGCACAGAAGAAATACGATGAAAGTATTGCAATTTTAAAAAATATATATAGTCGGTCATCAGAAACAATTCAGCCTTTGGTGTCTCTATATCGTAATTATATTCGTGCTGATAAAAAGGATGATGCTGAGCTTTTTTTAAAATCAGTGCTTAAATCTAATCCCAAAAGCGCTGAAGCATATATGCTGCTAGGTCATCTCAAAACTATTAAAAATCAATTTGAGACAGCTGAAAAAACATACCAAAAAGCTATTGCAGAACAACCTCAGAATGCCTTGGCATACCAAGCGTTGGCCAATTTTTATAATCAACAAAAGCGTCTCAAAGATGCGAATGCAACTCTTCTAAAAGGAGCGCAAATACTTAAGGATGATTTCTTTTTGCAACTGGCATTAGCTGAACAATATGAGTTGGAAGGTAATGCAAAGCAAGCAATGAAACTTTATGAGGAACTCCACGAAAAACGTCCTGATTCCTTGATAGTCTCAAATAATCTTGCATCATTGTACTCAAAAAACACCACGGATCAAAAGACATTAGGAAAAGCTTATAGTATTGCAAGACGTCTTAAAAATTCACCTATACCTTACTTCAAAGACACTATAGGTTGGATCTATAATCTGCGTGGAGAACCTAATAAGGCTATTCCCCTTTTAAGAGATGCTGTTAGAGGGCTACCTAATATTGTAGACGTTCGCTATCATCTGGGAATGAGTTATCTCGAAAATGCGCAAAGCAATCTTGCAATTGAGGAACTGGGAAAGGCTTATAAACTAGCACAAACAAATAACCACCCACTTCAGTCAAAACTTCTTGATACACTTACACAACTCCAAAATAACTCAAACAGTACTGGTTCATTAGAAAAACAGTAAGAGCTTGGCTTTGGGGCCTTTTAATTTGCCATTGACACTCAATAGAAGCAAGACTTTTCCCCAATGTCAACGGAGCAGGGGTATTTTTATGCCTGGAGAGATGTTGGTATCTGGCAGATGATTAATCATCTGATGCAGCTAAGAAAAATATGCGCAGTTAATTTAGAAATTTGGCGTTACAACTGGGAAATTCAGCCGTTTCCTATCTGACGAGTGTTTTTCAACACGCCGCAGTAGCTTCTTTCACAATAAAGCCGCCAGACTGCCTGGACCACAATTGTGAATAAACCCCCTCTTGTTTGATTAGTTCATCGTGCTTTCCTTGTTCAATAATTTGACCTTGGTCCATAATGATCAAGCGGTCCATGGCTGCAATTGTTGACAATCTATGGGCTATGGCAATAACCGTTTTGCCTTGCATCAGATTATAGAGTTGTTCTTGAATGGCAGCTTCAACTTCAGAGTCTAATGCAGATGTAGCTTCATCCAATATCAGAATTGGGGCATTCTTGAGGAGTACTCTGGCGATAGCAACACGTTGACGCTGACCACCTGAAAGTTTGACACCCCGTTCGCCAACATGAGCATCATATCCTTTGCGTCCTTTTAAGTCCTCAAGTTCTAGAATGAAATCATGAGCCTGGGCTTGTTTTGCGGCAGCAATCACATCTTCTTCCGAGGCATCTGGTAGGCCATAGAGAATGTTATCGCGAACCGAGCGGTGCAACAAAGAGGGATCCTGCGTTACCATGCCAATATTCGCTCTTAAACTATCTTGATTGACATGGGCGATATTCTGACCATCAATCCGTATTTGACCATTTTCCAAATCATAAAATCTAAGCAACAAACTCACGAGTGTTGATTTGCCAGCGCCAGAGCGTCCAACAAGGCCAACTTTCTCACCCGATGCAATATCTAATGAGAGATTGTCTATAATTCCGGATTTTTTACCATAGTGAAATTTGATGTTATCAAAAACAATGTCGCTTTTTTGAATATGCAGCTGTTTTGCTTGAGGTATATCAACAATTTCCAGTGGTTTTGCTATGGTCTCCATGGCCTCTTGTACGCGGCCAATATTTTCGAATACGCTGGTAATCACCCACATGATCCAGGCAGACATATTGTTGATCCGAATGACAAGGCCAATAGCAACAGCGATAGCCCCAAGAGACACCAGGTTTTGAGTCCAAAGCCAAATTGCTAAGGCACTGGTGCTGACAACCAACGCGCCATTAATACACCAGATAGAAATTTCCATAATTGAAATCAAGCGCACAAGTCGTTCAAATTCAAATCGCTGCTCATCCAAAGCTTCTTTGGCATAGTCATCTTCGCGGGCGGCATCAGTAAACAGTTTTACGGTATGAATGTTGGTGTAACTGTCGACGATACGTCCTGTGAGCATAGAATTTGCTTCTGAAAGTTCTGTCGAGCGATCCTTAATCTTAGGCACTAAATAATATAAAATACCGACATAACACATAAACCAGAGGATGAGCGGAACCATCAAACGCGCATCATTGTCAAAAAAGATGACCATAGAGGCGATTGTGTAAATTAGGACAAACCAAACTGCATCCACCAGTTGGAGTAAAGTCTCACGCAAAGATGGAGCAACTTGCATCACTTTGTTGGCGATACGTCCGGCAAAGTCATTTTGGAAAAATGAGAGGCTTTGGCGTAACAAATACCGATGTGTTTGCCAACGAATAAGCGCGGTAAAATTTGCTGAAATGACCTGATTGCCGAGTATTGTATGAATGCCAAATATAATTGGCCGGGCAATAAGGGCGACAAAGGCCATCCAAAGTAACAAAACAGAATGTTCTGCAAAAAATGTTTCAGGATTAGATGCGTTTTTGAGCAAATCAACGAGTTGGCCCAAAAATGTAAAAAGAGATATTTCGATTAATGCTGCAAGCAGTCCAAAAAACATCATTGCGGCAAAATAGACCCAGACTTGACCGGCAAAATGCCAATAAAAAGCCGATAACTGATCCGGAGGTTGTTCTATCTTCGTTTTTTTATAAGGATCGATGCGTTGTTCAAACCAGGCGAACATATTCATCTCCATTCTGGCCAATCACAGTGTGTGTATTAGTAATCTTGAAAGGTCAACAGATGCTATGACCCATTGCAGTGTTAGAATGCAAATTGTAATTAAACTTGTAAGGTAAGATTATTTTTAATAAGAAGAGAGTAACATTGTAATGTAAATTGTATGAATTTACAACCGATATTAGCAGTAGTAATATCTTATCTAAAAGATATATAATTATGAAAACAATTCCTAAAATTGAGTGTACCCATAATGATTTAGAGCACTGTAAGGGTATTGCTCAAAACTGGTTTGAAGGTTTGCGCAATCAGATGTGTTCAGCATTTGAGCAGCTTGAACAGGATTTAACCGGTCCTCTTAGTGAGCGAGAGCCGGGTAAATTTATGCGTACCCGTTGGGAGCGGACAGACCATACCGGCGCGCAAGGCGGTGGTGGGGTAATGTCGATGATGCATGGCCGAGTATTTGAAAAGGTTGGTGTCCACACATCAACGGTTTTTGGGGAATTTGCTCCAGAATTTCGCAAACAAATCCCAGGTGCTGAAGAAAACCCTAATTTTTGGGCGTCTGGCATTTCATTAATTGCCCATATGCAGAACCCAAATGTACCAGCAGTTCATATGAATACGCGGTTTATTGTTACAGAAAAGTCCTGGTTTGGGGGGGGAGCGGATCTTACCCCTGTTTTGCAGGCGCGGCGGACGCAAGATGATCCTGATGCACTTGCCTTTCACGCTGCTATGAAATACGCCTGCGCAGGGCATGATGTTGCCGATTATGATCGCTATAAAAAGTGGTGCGATGACTATTTCTTTTTGCCTCACCGAAATGAAATGCGGGGTATTGGCGGAATTTTTTATGATTATTTGAATTCTGGGTCTTGGGAGGAGGATTTTGCGTTTACCAAAGACGTGGGATTAGCTCTTCTTGATGTCTATCCCAAACTGGTGCGCAGCAATATGAACACACCCTGGACGGAGGCTCAGCGTGAGGAACAGCTCATCCGTAGGGGCCGATATGTTGAATTTAACTTACTTTATGATCGCGGGACGATGTTTGGCTTAAAGACAGGCGGAAATGTCGATGCGATTTTGTCCTCTATGCCACCTGAAGTGAAATGGCCTTAAAAACTCTATGAACCGAGACCACCTAGGTCCATATATCCTTTTTTATAGGTCCTAAGCCTGAATTTGCAGGCATTAAGCATCTGTAGCATACCTATCATGCGATGATTTAATGACGTTATTTAATTGAAAACGGGCGTTAAATTTATTGGCACTGGATTGCCTATTTAAAATGTCAAAATTTATTGGTTCACCCCCATTTTTAGCAACCCAATTTGTTAGATTTGTTAAGTCCTGAAGACCTGCAAGCCAGGAATAAGCCGATATGCTTTGATTGATGTATTCATGCCCTTCAGCTTGATGAATTATTTCAGCCCAAGCGCTGTCAAAAGCAAAACTTGTAAGATCTGCACCAGCATGAAAAGCCGCAAGTTGCCCTGTTTTAACATCAGTGCCTAGGGTTGCAATAGAGTATAAAACAGCGGCAGCACCGAATACTCCGTATGAGAGCGCTTCGGTTAAAAATATAGCAGGAATCCAAGCTGGCGATGCACCACCTTTATCAATAAGTTTGCTTAATTCAAATTCGTTTGCCACACCTAAACCAATGCCACCTTCTACACCTCCTTTTCTAACATCAAAAAGATTATTAAGTACTCTAAAGAGTTTCATCACCATAGTTTCTTGCACGGCTATGTGGGCTGCTTCTTCAGAGATGTTTTCAGCCTCTGAAACGCTGCTTATTACACCGTTGTAGCCCTCGATTGCGTTTATATCTTCAGCAGACATAAGAGATGTTTTTCCTTTTTCTTGTAAAAGTATTTCTAGCTCTTCGTATACTGAGTTAGCAGTGGGGCCATTCCTGCCTTCATTTATTGCCTTTGCATGAGCTCTGTTTCTGGCTTCAACAAGGTCATCGTAAGAAACTTTTTCGAGAAAATTAGCCATATTTTCTGAGGTTGAAACCTCTAGGTTAGTTAATTCAGTTTCTGCTGCTTCTACGGCTGCTGAAGTGGCTGTTTCACTCATACCATCCACTATACTTGACAAAATTCCTCCTGGGTCCAAAGGATTGAAAGTACTATCTATAGGGTCTGAAGGTGCAGACTTACGGCTTCCAGATGGTGTTAAGGCTTTTAATAACTTATCAAATCTCATGCTGCCTTCAATTTGCAGGCCTAAATTGGTTTGATAAGTCACACCACGGGCCTCAAAATTATTATGATCACCGCCTATGGGTCTGCCTTTATCCCAACTAAATGGTGCGATTATCGTATGTCCTGCGGTAAGGTATGCATTAACACCTGCGACATCTTGTCCGTTTATGTTTAGTGGCGCTTTTGTTCCTACTTCTTCACGGACACGAAACCTGATTTCAGAATAGTTTTTTCCATCAACAACGTTTGTTCTATCGTGTGTGTAAAGAAGACGAGCTTGCACCAAATCGTAAATAGATCGATTATTAAAAAATTTATACTTACTGCCACCCCCTACAATATCAGCTATGCCCAATTGATATTGAAACTGATATTCAAAATTTGTGCCGCTATTTTTACTCAGCCATTGATTAAGTTGATCTTCTGTTGCGGGGGCTGCATCCTTTTTTGACTTATTCGTTGTTGAAGCAGACTGCATTGTTTGAGTGTTCGCAGAATTCGTGTTTGTTGCTGCAGCAGGCTGCAATGTTTGAGTGTTTGCAGAATTCGTGTTTGTTGGTGTCGTATCTGCTGAATTTGTGCCTGTTGCTGTATTTATGCCCAAGAATTCTTCAAATGGCTCAATCAATTCTTCACCATTATCTATCATCATTTCAGAAAACTTTGAGGCAAATTTCTTTAGTGAGTCGGCGTCGTGCATGAAATGTATGAATTCTTCCATCATTTTGGCGTAAGTTATTAAGTCCAGTAAGTCGAACATAAAAGGAAACAGCATTTCTAACGTCAAGAGCACGACACCCTCTAATGCTTCTCCAACTCTTTCCAAAGCAGTAAGAATGTCGTCCCCTGTAATTTCAACCAAGTCCTCTAGAAATTTATGTGCTTCATCTGCTATCGCATGGGCAAAGGACTGTTCAAATTTGACGACATGATCTTCGGTCCAATCTTTAACGTGGTGGAACCCTTTTTTGACATAGTGGTCAATTTTGTTCTGCCATGAATGTTTGTGTTTGTGATGTCTATGAATGCTTGTGGAGTAAAGTGAGTTTCCTGTGTCAAGATCGAATAGAGTGAAATGGCCTGTATTTTCTAATACAGCTTCCATCGTAGTTTCAAGGTCACGCGAAGTTTGATTTCCATCTACATTTGTACGCCATAAGACATTGCCATCAATGTCACGAATGACCCACTCCCCATTTGTTCGCACTTGCAGGTCATGTGCACCTCGAATATGTTTTTCCCAATAAATTTCTGTGTGACCGCTGCTGTGATACCTCTTCAGTTTCAGAGTATCTCCATCAAAGAATAGTTTATATCGTAGGTTTGCAGATGCTAAGAATTGATCATTAGCTAGGACAGCTGATCCCGTCTCAGGGTCTGCTACGAGAGCATTTCCAACGTATTTGCTCGGATCTCCTAAATGGCTAATGTCGGTGACGGGAGGGGCTGGATTAGTAACCTTACCAAAGGCAGAAGACCATAACAATTCGCTGTTATTGTCCATATCAAGTATTTCTAAATGGCCGTCATCATTTAATTTGGCTGAAAAATTGCTTGCTCGGATACCCCCGGTATCCGTTCCCCATACGGCTTTTTCTCCATCCCAGGTATCGTACATGACAAAATTTCCATTTGACTGGATTTCCATGTAGCCATAATTATACGAGAGAGAGGCATCTGTTTGATAAATGACTTCTATTCCAGCAGCAACGCTATTTGGCTGATTAAGTCTCCAGATTGTAAAGTGGCCGTTTGAACTAAAGCCTGACATGTATAGACCATTGTCTGATAGCAGATAATTACCCCGTGCCATAATACCCGATGCAGTAGGAGAAGCATCTAACTCACTTCCAAGGTTGCCCTTTGAAAAGTTGTAACCAGCAAATTCAAAATTTCCGTCTGCAGATGACCAAAGCGTATCTACAATTTCACTATCATCTGCAAGCCCGTCATTATCATGGTCTTCAAAAGTTGCGAGTACAAGCTCTCCTTTGTTGGTCACGAAGAGATGTAAGGGCAGGGGTTGGTTTTGGGCATCATTGTGAACCTCAGCCCCAGAATCTGATTGCGCAATAACTTCACCATCTGCGGAGACGATGACAACACGCCCTTCACGTATTTCGAGTGATCCTCCCGCAGCGTAATCTTCTGAGTAACCGAAACTGATATCACTTTCCCATACAGCATTTGCAACACCGCTCTCATAAAGCCTAACAATACCGTCATTTCCAAAAGAAGCATGATAATCACCACTTGCCGACCTAAGTGAACTACCATCCCAGGCCAGCATTTCACCTTCGGTTAAAGTATCACCGACTTCTTCGACATCAATGATATTGATCGTTACTGTTTGTTGTACAGACACACCGCCATTATATGCTTCGATGGTGACGGTATATGTATCCTGCATTTCAAAG
>JBCCCO010000103.1:0-9182 GCA_039033475.1 Pseudomonadota bacterium
CGCTATTGGGGGAGACGGTTCTGGGCAAGGGGGTATTTCTGTACAACTTCTGGAAACGTAACAAATGAAATCATCCTCAATTACATTGAAAATCATACCGAAGATAAACCTACCGGCTTATAGCCGGTAGTGGTTTAGTGTATCGTAATCCTAAGGTTTCTGAGCGGATAACAAAGGAGGCTGAGAAAAGGCTGAGGGATAGCAAAGAAGTAAACCCATAAGGCTAATAATAAACGGAAAGTCAACTTTAGCTAAAAGCTTACATCATCAACAATTGAGAAATTCACGTCTATCTCATTAACGATATTGCCCTCAAGTCTGTTCTCAGAATAAAGCTTCACGTTTAAATCATAGTTTCCTTTAGAAAATAAAGCACCGGCATAATCTCCTTCCAGATCATCTCCTAACAGAGCGTAAGGCGCAAAACTTTCAGTTTTTACATACATACCATTGTTCAGGTCAAACCGGGCACTTTCCACGTCTTGAAGATCTATAGAATCATCAGATTGCATCACAGCAATTGTTATGCTCTGATCTTCAAACAGGTCTGCATCAATTTGATCGCCATCTTCAATGGTGCCAATGACAACATCTTGACTTGCATCAATAAGCGTAAGTATGTATTCAGCGGAAGGATCCGTGCCCTCCGAGCCTGTAAATGATATAGTTTGGGGTAGAGTGGGATTCTCAGTTGTATTCGGGACACTCGGAGTTGTATTCCCTTCTTCTGCAGCCGCTACTAAAGTATCGTATGTTACAGTACCATCGCTAAATTCAAATAATTCAATATTTTCTATTGTGTCATTACCGTTTTGTGTTGATATAATTGTGGCTTGACCGTTTGCGTCAATTTCAAATGTGTAGGCATCGAAGTTTCCATTAAGAAAAAGTGTATCCATACCCGCCCCACCATCAATGAAATTATCAGCAGAATTTCCAGTAAAGATGTCATTGCCAGAACCACCAATGGCATTTTCAATCGTTGTGCTGTAAGCTATAGAAACATTTTGCTCCCAACCGCCAATATCACTGAAAGTCCCCGAAATCAAAGAGATATTTTGGTTGTATGAATACTCTGAAATATCGAGAGTATCTATACCTCCCGCATCGTATAATGATGTGTACGGATCTGTTTTAGTAAAGTCGAAAGCATCCCTATCAGCTGTACTGTTAAAGCCATAAACAGTATTATCTGTCCGCGTTGTTGTTTCAAGCGCATAAGCATCTTGAATGGCGTAGATATCCATAATCATCGGGGCAGCTGGCCGAGAATTTGGATTATCAACTGAAACATAAGGGTTTTCATCAACACTAAAATATGACATGAGTGTCATCTGATAACTGTCATTTGCCAATACTGCTTCGCGGTCAAAATTTGCAGATCCGTTGTAATTTCCAGCATGTGCTAAACCAAGCCCATGCCCAATCTCATGAACAATTGTACTAAATTGATAGTCACCGGCCTCAACATCCCAGTTATATCTAGAAGTGTTTAAATTAATCGATCCATTCCCCGCTGATGCATAACCACTGGAAACGGAGTCAAAAAAGATATTTGTATTTCTACTGTTGCTTTCAACAAAGTCTACAGCTATTAAATCATCCCAGTACTGAATTGCGTCTTCCATCGCCGCTCGTTCAGCAGCTGAAAATCCAGAATCAAAAGAATACGTAATAACATTCTGATTAGAAAAGTCTTGCCGAGAAAATCTGAAAGAATTTAATTGATCAGCATATTGCTCAGGTGTGCCTTCAAGTTTGTCATCTGAGAGTATGCCTATCGAATTATTATAAGAAAAATTTTTGTAATTATTATTTTGCAGGCTATTGTCTCCCAACTCAATGCCAGCCATTTCAAGTTCACAAATAATACACATTAGGCTTCCTTTTTGTTTTACTATGATTTCACTTCAGCTTAGAATGTTGTGCTTCAACCAGTGAAACTCTGTAAAATCATCTAATAAAATCAAGTTAATATAAACTTTTGCTAAAGCTCATTATGTAAAATATTTAATGGGGATATTATATTGATTTTTGGAAAAAATCTGTTCGACACTGTGATTTTTTTAAGGCTGGCACATCTTATTTTTTGTCATAATGTTTAAAGATTACACCAAGATTCCATGAATACCCGAATATTCTGTTTGACACGAGGAATTAGCGAGATTCCATATAAGGTACTGTCAATCTCTTGGGCCGTGTTGGTGTGGTGTATCGTAAGCCAGATACGGTGCCTTGAGGTTTGGATATTGCCAAGCTCTCAAGGAGCAGGCGTGTAGGACGGATTTATCAGTAAACATTTGTGGGTATCTATTCGTGTTTTGAAACTTGCAAAGTATGCTCTGCACAGATGAGGAATGCTGCCGAATAAATTGTCTGTCAGATTAAGTGTGGAGTTTTAAAGCCCAAGCCATGCTATTTGTTCAAAAGGTTGTCAATTTCATTTTGACTGATAGCGTCTTGAGTATCTTGCGGTCCATAAATCATTTGATCTTTTTTGCGTTCTGCTCGCTGTCTTTCGTCTTCATCAAAGTAGTAATTTTCATCATCAGCTTTAGGGGCATCAATCGAACCAGCCCCAATTTTTTCTGCAAAAAAACTAATGCGTTTGTCTATAAAATCCAGGGTTTCAACAACGCGAGCAATGCGTTGGCCGCTTATGTCTTGGAAGGAGCAAGCCTCGAATATAGTCATGATATTCTCATTGACCGTAGTGTAATAATTGCTGATATCACTAGGGTCTGCTGTCATAATGGTTTCAGCGGCTTCCATAATTTTATGGGTAGCTTCTTCGGTGGTCTCTACGACAGCTGCTAATTCTTGCCCAGCGTCAGGAATATGTCCCTTGCTTACATCTTGTGTGCTAATTTGTGCGATTTCTGCTTTTGTTGAAGAAATTTGCTCTGCAATCGCTCGAAATTCACTGTAGATTTTAGAGTCAAATGTTTCAATAATCTGTTTTAAGCTTCCAATAGATGTTTCTGCAAGTGATAGAACTTCAACAAGTGAAATCTCATCATTTTTGCTAACATGTCTTGAGGATGATGACTCTTCTGAAAAACTCATGCGCGATGATAGACCGCCAACATTGACTTGCGGCTTTACTCCCATTGATACGCACTCCCTTTATATTTTGTTATATGGAGATTTTAAAAACCAGATGTGACATGTGTCTGCCCGGTTTTTAAATAATTATTCGTCAAACACTGCGTCGATTTTAGCTTTTAAGGTCGCTGCATTAAATGGCTTCACAATATAATTTGAAACCCCAGCTTTTTTTGCAGCAATAACATTTTCTGTTTTAGATTCTGCCGTCACCATAATGAATGGTGTACGGTTTAAGTTGTCATCAGAGCGCACTTCCTTAAGAAGCTCATAACCTGTCATTGGTTCCATATTCCAGTCAGAAATTACCAGACCATAACTGCGCTCACGCATTTTATTGAGGGCTTCAGAGCCATCTGCGGCATCATCTACATCAGAAAATCCAAGCTGTTTTAACAGATTACGGATAATCCGGATCATAGTTTTATAATCGTCAACGACCAAAACCGGCATTGAAAGATCAACTGACATAACGCTCTCCTATCCCCCGATACAAACTTAGAGTAGTATTTTCCATGACCATAAAAATTCTTTAATAACGACTGCTTGCCAAGATTTATGATCACAAGCAAAGGTTCCCATTTGTAAAAACAAAACCAATTTGTTTTACATACCACGCGTCAAAAATAGCGGAATGCTCTAAAAATAGAGTTAACCGAATGCAATTTTATAAAAAAGATTTTATTAATAACGCTCAGTACTTTGCTTTAGGCGTGAGTTACGGTAAAAGTTTTAAAAAATCGTTTTAAAACACGTCAATAAATCTAAAATTAAGGTGCGGCACAGCTGCCCGAATATTTATGGATATTTTATATACTTACAAAGATGTTCCAGCCCATTTACAGGGCAGCGTCATTGCGATAGGCAATTTTGACGGCGTACATCTTGGCCATAAAGCCATTTTAGCGCTCACCAAACAAATTGCCCTTGATTTACAGGCCAAAGCGGGCGTTATGGTATTTGAACCGCATCCCAAAGCTTTCTTTGCGCCGCAAACGCCTTTCTTCTACCTTTCAGATATATCTAAGAAGCTTGAATTGCTGAAAGAATGTGGGTTGGACGTTACTACAGTCTTACCATTTGATCATAATTTGGCTCAGCTCTCGGCTCAGGATTTTGTGCAAAAGATTTTGGTGCAAGGCCTAAATGTGCGCCATGTTATTGTCGGATATGACTTCCATTTTGGCAAAGGTCGTGAGGGCACAGCCGAGAAACTAAAAGACTTATCAGAGTATTACAATTTTGGGATAAATATTTTATCTAAGCAAAGTGATGGTCATGAGGTTTATTCTTCAACCCGTATTCGTCAATTGCTTATCAATGGAAATGTGAGTGCAGCATCTCATGTGCTCGGGTATTACTGGCGTATTTCTGGCAAAGTTATTGATGGGGCAAAACGGGGCAGCAGCTTGCTGGGGATTCCCACAGCAAATATGGCTTTAAAGGTGGGGCAAACTCTGGGCCATGGCATATATGCTGTGAGAGTTTATAAAGATCATGCATGTTATCTCGGGGCGGCTTACATTGGGCGGCGTCCGACGTTTGATAATGGTCAGGCTGGTTTGGAAGTCTTTCTGTTTGATTTTGAAGGAGATTTGTATGGTCAAGAGATCGAGGTTGAATTCATTGAGCATATTCGTGAAGACGCAAAATTTGAAACGCTCGATGCTCTTAAACAGCAAATGCATCAGGACTGTGAACATGCAAAACAAATTTTACAAGCTTTACAGCAGAAAAAATCAGCGGTTTAAATTGGTATTGAATTAAGACTGGAAAGTTAGGCTTAGGGGCTATAAAAAGCATTGCTATAGCTAATCCGATTTAGAATATTTTATTTTTTCAAAATTCTTTCAGTGCGTCATTCCCGCGAAAGCTGGAATCTCAGAAGAGTTGTATAGAGATCCACGCTTTCGCGGGGATGACGGTGGTTAGTTTTATGTGTAAATAAAATTAAGGTAATTTGAGATCTAGTGCTCTACAAAAGTTACCAAATTATAAATGAAGGCGAATAGAGGGCCATGTCAGAACAGAAAACGCAAACACCGCGAGATTATTCCGAAACGCTGTTTTTGCCCAAAACAGATTTTCCAATGCGTGCCGGGCTTCCCAAAAAGGAGCCAGAGTTGATTGCGCGTTGGCAGAAAATGAATTTATATCAAAAATTACGCAAGGTTTCTAAGGGTAAAGAAAAATATGTTCTGCATGATGGCCCGCCCTATGCCAATGGAAATCTGCATATTGGCCATGCATTGAATAAAATTCTCAAAGATATGGTCACCCGCTCCATGCAAATGCGAGGGTACGATTCAAATTATGTGCCCGGGTGGGATTGTCATGGCCTCCCTATCGAATGGAAGATTGAAGAAAAATACCGTCAAAAAGGCAAGAATAAAGACGATATTCCTGTAAATGAATTTCGCGAAGAATGTCGAGCCTTTGCTAAAGAGTGGATTGGAATTCAGTCTGAAGAATTCCGCAGGCTGGGTGTTGAGGGGGATTTTGAAAAGCCTTACACCACAATGGATTTCAAATCAGAAGCAATTATCGCAAAAGAGCTGCTCAAATTTGCACGGACCGGTCAACTTTACCGTGGTTCAAAACCGGTCATGTGGTCGGTAGTGGAAAAAACAGCTTTGGCAGAGGCTGAGGTTGAATATGAAATGCATGAGTCCGATACGGTTTGGGTGAAGTTTCCAATAATTCATGTTCAGGATATAGAAGGTGCAAGCTGTGATATGCAGCAAGTTCAGAAGTCATATGTTGTAATATGGACAACAACACCTTGGACGATCCCAGGAAATCGAGCAGTTTGTTTTTCATCTCGAATAAATTACGGGGTTTACAAAGTGGCTACAGCTGAAAATGATTATGGGCCCCGTGTTGGTGAACAGTATATTTTTGCTGATGCACTTGCTTCAGAATGTGCTGCGAAAGCAAAAATAAAGCTGGAGAGAATATCTGATATAAATCCGAAATCAATTATAAGCTGTGGCCATCCTTTAAAAGGCTTTGCTAATGAATATGATTTTCAAATCCCTCTTTTAGATGGCGACCACGTCACAGAAGAGGCGGGTACAGGTTTTGTTCATACCGCTCCCGGTCATGGTCGTGATGACTTTGAAATCTGGATGGCAAATGCACAGCGGTTAGAGCAAAAGGGTATTTCTTCTGAAATTCCTTTTACAGTAGATGCTGACGGGAAATTTACCAAAGATGCCCCTGGTTTTGAAGGCAAAACGGTTATCACCGAAAAAGGCAAAAAAGGTGATGCCAACAAGGCCGTGATTGAGCAATTGATTGCGCAAGATATGTTGTTTTCACGTGGACGCTTGAAGCATCAATATCCACATTCGTGGCGGTCCAAAAAGCCGGTTATCTTCCGCAATACACCACAATGGTTTGTCTACATGGATAAGTCCATTGAAGGCAAAGATGGGGATACTTTGCGCAATCGTGCCTTGAAAGCTATTGATGAGACACGCTTTGTTCCGAAGGCTGGGCAAAATCGTTTAAATGGCATGATACAATCTCGGCCCGATTGGGTGTTGTCTCGCCAGCGCGCGTGGGGTGTTCCAATTACTGTTTTTGTTCACAAAGAGACCTCTGAGATTTTGCAAGACGAAACAGTCAATGACCGTATTATCACAGCATTTGAAAATGAAGGTGCGGATGCTTGGTTTGCTGAGGGGGCCAAACAGCGTTTTTTAGGCAATGATCACTCTCCAGAAGATTGGGAACAGGTCAGTGATATTCTTGATGTCTGGTTTGATTCAGGCTCGACCCATGCGTTTGTGCTAGAACAGCGTGAGGATTTGAAATGGCCCGCCGATCTTTATCTTGAAGGTTCAGATCAACATCGTGGCTGGTTCCATTCCTCCTTGTTGGAGGGCTGTGGCACGCGCGGCCGAGCACCTTACGATGCGGTTCTGACCCATGGGTTTGTGATGGCTGAAGATGGGCGCAAGATGTCTAAGTCCCTTGGCAATATTGTTGCCCCGCAAGAAGTGATCAAACAATCAGGCGCAGATATTTTAAGGTTGTGGGTAGCATCTTCTGACTATTCTGAGGACCTTCGCATCGGCCCTGAAATTTTGAAAACCAGCATTGATGCCTATAAGAAATTACGCAATACTATGCGCTGGATGCTGGGAACTCTTAACTATTTTGATGGCCAGAAAATAGAGCTGGAGGCTTTGCCAGAGCTAGAGCGCTTGATGTTGCACCGCCTAACTGAGCTAGACAAACTGGTTCGTCAAGCTTATAGCGATTTTGATTATAAACGCGTATTCTCTCAGCTGTTTAATTTTCTGAATGTGGAGCTGTCGGCATTTTATTTCGATATTCGTAAGGATGCGTTGTATTGTGACCCAATGTCCAGTCCGTTAAGAAAAGCTTCGCTTTATGTGATCTCAGAACTTTTTGAGAGTTTGACCAAATGGCTTGCGCCTATTCTTCCCTTTACAATGGAGGAGGCATGGCTTTCAAGATACCCATCAGAAGATGGTTCTGTTCACCTTGAGCAGTTTAAAGATATCCCAGAAGAATGGCACGATCAGGCTTTGGCAGCGCGCTGGGCAAAGATTAAAACTGTGCGCAAAGTTGTGACCGGTGCGCTTGAGATTGAGCGTAAAGAAAAGCGTATCGGGTCTTCCCTTGAAGCGGCTCCGGAAGTTTTTATTTCCGATAAAACATTGCGGCCACTGCTAGAAGCTGTTGATCTGGCTGAAATTTGTATCACAAGTCAAATTCAGGTGTTTACAGAAGCTGCACCAAAAGATGTTTTTGCGCTGGGGGACGTAGAAGGGGTTGCTGTGCGTCCTGCGCTCGCTCAAGGCAAAAAATGTCAGCGGTGTTGGAAGGTCTTGCCAGATGTAGGTGATGATGCCGATTATCCAGATTTAAGTCCGCGAGATGCGGCTGCGGTTCGTGAGTATGATGCGGCAGCGCGGGCCGCAGAATAGGCAAAAAGTTCATCATAAGTCGATTATATTTGTTTGATTTTTTTCCTCCTTCGATTGTACAGTACTTATACTTTTGAGAAATGTATCTGTTATTGGAGAGATAAAAAATGAAACTTACTTGGTTTGGTCACGCTTGTTTCAAAGTTGATTTTGGTAGTCATAAAATTCTGATAGATCCCTTTCTAACTGGCAATGAGAAGTTCACCGAAAGTGGTCATACCCTTGATGAGGTTATCAACGGTGTCAACTATGTTGTATTAACTCATGGGCATGATGATCATGTTGGCGATACAATTGATATTTGCAAGAAAACAGGGGCAACACTTATCGCAACTTTTGAACTTGCGATGTATCTTAACACGCAAGGTGTTGAAAATATTGATCTAACCAATACTGGCGGAACAGTTGATTACAAAGAATTTAAAGTCAGTTTTGTCAATGCTTTACATTCCTCGGCAACTTTCGTTGATGATAAGCCGGTTTATCTTGGGCCTGCATGCGGTGTTATTCTGACTTCAGACCAACAAAAGACACTGTATCATATGGGAGATACGGATATCTTCTCAGATATGGCTCTGATCCATGAGATTTATAAGCCTGATATTGGTTTGGTTCCTATTGGAGACCGTTTTACCATGGGGGCAAAAACCGCAAGTCTAGCTTGTAAAAAGTTTTTTAATTTTAAAACAGTTATTCCTTGTCATTATGGTACTTTTCCTATCATTGACCAAGATGCCAGTAAATTTATTGCAGAAATGCAAAGTGAGATTGTGCTGGTTCCTAAAATAGGTCAAGAGATCGAGCTTTAAACAGATAGTGTATCTGATTTGAATTTGCCTTGTTTTAGTTTTTCTTAAATTCTATTGTGATTTGGCAGGTATTGATTGCACTGAAATCATACGAAACAACCGCTTTTATTTCTGCAATAAAAGCGGTTGTTTTTGCAACTTAATTATTTTGAATAAAGTGAACCTAATACCAACATTCATTAAATGAGACTCATCTTATGTCTTCCCAAATCTCAGCGAATATGATTCAAGATTACAAACAGAACGTGGAGGTTTGTCATGGGGAAAGCGATTTCTATTTCATCAGAATATACAGCAGAGGAGGTGC
>JBCCCO010000104.1:0-8911 GCA_039033475.1 Pseudomonadota bacterium
GCCGTTAAATCAAGCGCAAAACACTTGACCAAATGACGGAATTTCGCCCCTGAAATGTGCGCAACTTTTACATACTTATTTTTCATAGACAACTCATAGACTTATATCTAAAATAGATAACCTAAAGTTGTCTAGACCCTAAAAAAATTGAATAATTAGCTATAAATTCAGTCTTGACCTTGCATGGGAAAAGGGGCAAAAGCTATAGTCTAGGAAATAATGGTGACGGGGCATGGCGCAGTCTGGTAGCGCATCTGGTTTGGGACCAGAGGGTCGCAAGTTCGAATCTTGCTGCCCCGACCATCTTATCTAAATCTTTGGTAACATACACCAGAGGGTATTTTTTATGGTTGCGCGCATATACAAGCCTACCAAAACGGCAATGCAATCGGGCGAGGCCCGCACAAAAAAATGGGTTTTGGACTATGAACCTGAAATGCCACGCAACGTGGAACCGCTCATGGGTTGGACCAGTTCTGCTGACATGAACTCTCAAATACGCATGACCTTCAGCACTAAAGATGAAGCGATTGCTTACGCCAAACGTAACGGCATTCCTTATAAAGTCTTTGAGCCTAAAAAACGCAAGAAAATCAAAAAATCCTATGCGGATAATTTCCGTTATGGCCGCATCACCTCTTGGACGCACTAGAGCGATTCAACTTGAATTGAATTCAATTCAGGTTGTAAAATTGCTCGTTTTAAAAGACTACAGCTTGTCAGATGAGGTGTAGCCGAAGTTGACATGCTGTAGCCGTTCTCAAATCGTATGTCTCACTGACCAGATCATGTAATCCATATCGATAGATATAGCGTAATAGAGTAAATATTTACGTGTGAGAAAAAATATGATTAATGCAACCAAAATAGCCTGTCTTCTTATAATCCTTACCTTTATGATCCCCAAAAATGCTCTAGCACAAAGTGTGTCCAATACCTTCAGTGTAGATTTGCGCAAGTATATAGGCTTGTGGTATGAGGCAGCACGCACAACTAATGAGTTTCAAGATAACATTGTTACGAAAAACGGCGAACAGTTCGCGGCATGTTATAATTCCACAGCAACCTATAATTTGGAAGCGCCTGACCAGATTGGTGTTCGAAACACATGCGTGCGCCGATCGAAAAAAGGCACCATTTTAAATGATGGTGTTAGAGGGCGTGCTGCTGTCCAACCTGGAACGCGAGGGCAAAAATTGAAAATTGCATTTGGTTCAGGAGTTGCACGTTTTTTCCAAAAGGCGATTAGTGGCGGTGGATTTGATTACTGGATTTATTGTATTGGACCCGTAAATGCAAAAGGGTTATATGACTGGGCTGTTGTGAGTGGTGAGAAAAAGGATTATCTCTTCATTCTTACGCGAGACAAAAAGATTTCAAACGCAAAACGTAATAAAATTTTATCCTGTGCACGTTCAAATAATTTACCTGTTAACCAGCTTTTATTTCGTCAAAGATAAATTTTCATTCAGCATAGGTCTCGTGGCATCGCGCAACCATGCCTTATCTTTATTACTTAATTGCTGGCCTATTTTTTGGCGCACAAGGGCATGATAGCTATTCAGCCATTTTAGTTCCGGAGGTGTTAATAGAGAAGTGTCAATTAATCTGTGATCAATAGGGGTAAGGGTTAGGGTTTTAAACCCCATCATTTGAATTTCACCACCTTTTATGTCTTCTGGTTCAGAAACCAGTATAAGGTTTTCTATACGAATGCCATATTTTTCTGCTTTGTAGTATCCTGGCTCGTTAGAAATTATCATTCCCGGTTTTAATTCATCATGTGAGCGTTTGCTAATCCCAGGCGGGCTTTCATGGACAGATAGAAAGCTTCCCACTCCATGCCCTGTGCCATGGGCATAATCAAGTCCATTTGCCCATAAGGCCTGCCGTGCCAGCACATCGAGATGTGCTCCTGTTGTGCCTTGCGGAAAACGGGCGAGCGTTAATTGAATATGACCTTTAAGGACAAAGGTGAAACGCGTTTTCATTTCTTTTGTTGGCTTACCGATAGCAATCGTGCGCGTGATATCAGTGGTACCTTCTTGGTATTGGGCACCAGAATCGACAAGGTATAATGAATTTGGCTTGAGTTTGCGATTTGTTTTTTGAGTGACGCGGTAGTGCACGATTGCCCCATTTGGCCCTGCACCAGATATAGTATCAAAACTAATTTCTTTTAATGCACCGGTCTCGCGGCGAAATATCTCTAACTGTTTTGCCGCTTCAATTTCATCTAAAGCATCTGTGGTACTGTTCGCATCCAGCCAAGCCAAAAATCGGCACACAGCAACACCATCACGCTCATGGGCAGTATATGCCCCCTTTATCTCTGCTGAATTTTTAATTGCTTTCAGTCGCTGACACGGGTCTGGCTTATGGACCACTCTCGCGCCTGCATTTTGCAATGTTTCGCAGAACCAAAACGAAGCTGTTTTTTCATCAAGCGCTATGTTTGCTTTTTGAGATCCTAGGTCAAGCAAATCTTGTTTCAGTTTTTTCTTTTCACAAAGGATTATATCTTTGTCTAAAACTTTTTTGGTAGCTGTTGTAAGCTTATTTGGCCCGATATAGAGTTTTGGCTGGCCCGTGGCATACACAATGGCATAACACAACGTTATAGGGGTGTGCGGTACATCTTCGCCTCGAATATTTAACAGCCAGGCAATAGATTCTGGCTGGGTTAATATAACAGCATTCAGGTTGCCACGTTGTAATGTCTCTTGCACAGTTTTTATTTTATCGGTGGCTTTGACGCCTGCATATTTCAAGGGATGCAAACGTATTGCCTCATTTGGAGGAGCTGGCTGATCTTGCCACAAGAGATCAATAAGGTTTTCCTCTACCGGCACACACTCTATGTCATTTGATTTTAATGTGTTTTCGAGTGTTTTAATCGTACTTGCAGTATGCAATTTAGGATCAAAACCGATCCGGTTGTTTTCTTTGCAATTCCCAACAATCCAATCTGACATTTTGTTTTGAGGTGTTTCAAGAATCTCAAAAAGGGCTGTATCGACTTGTGTTGGTGCTTGGAGCGTGTAACGACCATCAACAAAAAGAGCAGCCTTTTCTTGCAAAATAATTGCCTGTCCCGCAGAGCCACTAAACCCAGTCACCCATAACAAACGCTCTGCATAGGCTGGAACATATTCATTCATGTGCTCATCACTGCGAGGCACACAAAAACCATCTAAGTTTTTTTCTGATAAAATTTGCCGAAGTGCTGAAACTCGAGAGTCTGTAAAAGCACTCTCGTTAATATCATTATAATTTTGAAACATGGGTGTTTCCCGCTTTATTTTCGTAATACGTCATGTTGCCTGTCATGCTATGCGCGTTGTGCATTGCAGTATTGAACTCTTACCTCTACCTCAGAAGCCTAAGATCCCTTAAGTTACATATCAACTAAAGTATTAATCTGTAATTGGTTAATTCTGCTTCACTTTGAAAAACGAGGTACATCTCATGGCAATAACAACTTTTAATCACATCGATTACGACAATAGAGAACACTCAAGCTTTTTAGAAAAGCTGAATAAATTGTTTAATCAATTTATAGAAGCGCGTCAAAAAACGGCACAACACTACGTTGATAATCACTTGAGACAGCTCGATTCTCGCACTCTCTCTGAATTGAATTTTACAACAGATGAAATCAATCAACTGAAAGCTGGAAAGTCTCTTGCGAACATTCGTTAAATTTGAGCCTTCCCACATTTCACACATGAGACAAATAGATTTATAGCTTTTCCTATTATTGTTGAGACATAGGGAAAGCTATAACTTTTTCAAACAAGCCCTAAAACTTCTACGCCATCTATATTTCACGAAGACGTGTACGGAAACGCCAAAAACGTGAATAATCCATACCTTTTCTCGCTTTAAAATTCCATTTATTCCCGTTGAATATTTTGATGATGAATATTTGATGAATAAAAATTTCAAAAAACATTCATTCTGACTCAGCTAATCTATTTTCATATGAAATGGGAACAAGAGTAAAATTACTACGAGGGAATTTTGTCATGCAAGATACAATACATGGTTTAGCTTTTATTATCATTCTTTATTCAGCACTTGCAGGCATTACCTGGCTTAGTGTTGTCATTTAGGTTCAAATATTTAAGATATTCCTATTTATGAATATGAGACTGAGACCTTCGACTTATTGTTCGCGTGTTCTTTGCGAACAAAGTTCGCATTATCTCCCGGATATACTCTGAACACTCCTAAAGGAATAAAATACCACCCTCTCCCCCTTATCAATCTCTACAGCTGCGCTTTTCTGCAAGGTTGGATAATTTTATTGCTGTATTTGAGATACGCGCACCGCTTGATATCATAACTTTCAGAAACATTGAGAGCTTCTGTCCACAAAAGACTTTTTTTACAGCCCTTTATATAATACTCTCTAGGCTAATTTGGGCTTTTTTTACTACTTCTCAAAAGAGATAGTGATTGATAATAGTGCATTTAAAATTTACAAAAACGATTATAGAAAGAGACAAACGGGAGCGGAGAAACGATAATGCCAGCTATACTCAATGATATTTTGCGAGGTGGCCTATTAAGTATCATATTATTGTATCTTTCTGCTTGCAGTGGAACAACAAAGAGTTTTAATCTGCTCTCTGATGATAAAGACAAAAGCGTAAATACATCTAAGGAAAATAGCATTGAACAAGCTCAAAACAATCCAGAATCCAGAGCTATACAAGTGGCTTGGACATCGGCAAGAGCTGTAAAATGTGGTTTTTATTTTGATAATAACAAATTACGGCAAGATTTTATTCTGCATGAACAAAATCAAGGAGTTGCAGGAAACACGCTTAAAAAAATTCAGCTAACATATGATTTCACATACCGCTCAATATCTTTAAAAATCAAAGACGATAAGGCATATTGTGCGCAAAAAACGATAGAAAAAATTCGCTCTGACCTAAACCGTCATATGGTCGGAGATTATACACCAAGCCCTAAATCAACTCAGGCAAAAGGGTAAAGTGATAACTAAAACAAAAAGAAGGCAATAGACATTTTAAAGTATTTGGAACCAGGAAAACACGAGTTGCTTTGAATTTCATGAAATAAGAAACATCTGTTCATGACTTCAAAGGTTCTATTGAGCACAGAAAAAAGAACTTTTCAGTCATTTATTTCTCATTTTATACAAAATCATTTTCTTGGAAAAAATATTCAACTGCTTTATATCTCGAGCCAGGCGTTAATTGTATTTTATAGTGTAAGAATTAAGTTCATGATGAAAAGTTTTTCATGTCATGCCACAACCGTTGGCGAGCTTTTGAGAGCTTGTGATACGTATATGGTGCCCACCTTTCAGCGTTATTATGCTTGGGATATAGGAAATTTTTCTGACTTTTGGACCGACATATCAAGCACATTTCTAGAGACATCTGGTGAGTACCTTTTAGGCTCCGTTTTTTTTAATAATAATATGGCTCCGGATCTTATTATTATTGATGGCCAGCAACGCTTAACAACAGCTTCTATTTTATTATGCGCACTTCGCAATCATTTGCGTGAACATAATTTCAAAGAGGATGCTGATGCGCTGGAAGAAAAGTTTCTTATCAACGTCAAAGATGCGTTACAGCACTTCACGCCAAAACTCATGCTCAATGGGTACGATAAAGATTTCTATGAGAATTATATCTTTAAAAACTGCTCGCCTGAAGATGCAAAACTTCTTGTCAAAGGGGGACGCGTCCCCACTTCAAATAAGTTTTTATCAAGCTGTTATACATTTATGCACCGCAAGATTGAAGAGCTCTGCCTGGAAGGATGGGATATTAAAAAACTCGCAGATGCTATTATTTCATCCTATGACAATAAGCTGGTGATGATTAGAATTGATGTTAAGAACCATCAAGATGCATTCTTGCTATTTGAAACGCTAAACGAGAGAGGCCGCGAGCTTTCTAAGTTTGACCTGCTAAAAAATCATTTGTTTTCCATTTCAGAAGAACGTTTGCGTATTGTTCGTAGCAATTGGGATATTATTAGCCAAAATTTGGGATTTCAGCGCACTGTGAAATTTATCCGCCATCATTGGATGTCCACGCATGGGGACGTGCGTGAAAAAGAGCTGTTTAATAAAATTCAATCTGCCATAACCACACCACTTGATGCTGAAACATACACCTCAGAGCTTTTAGAGCCGTCTGGAATTTATGGCGCATTTTTTGATCATGACCACCACGTATGGCATAAATTTGCAAAAGGGAACAAACACAAACTTCACAGCTTACTTGAGAGAATTAAAATACTGCAAGCTGAGCAGCTTTTTATTGTTATGTTGGCTGTGCTTGACGTAGCTCCTGAGGCCTGTACGAAAATGCTGGAATTATTAAGTGTACTCACGCTACGCTATAACACGATTTGTGGCTTGCCGGCAGCCAACCTAACGCCCGTCTACATTGGCGCAGCACACTACATACGGCAAACACAAACTTGCGATCCGCAAGAAATTTTTGATAAATTTTTCACTCACCTTTATCCTGATGATCAAACTTTTTGCCCAGCTTTTGCCAAAAAGGCTACGAAAGATAAGGCACTTGCGAGATATCTTTTAACGGAGATTAATAACAAACTAGATGGCCGTATTTCCATGAAGACCCAAACAAATACAACAGTCACAGATCTAGAACATATCTTACCTCATAAATATGAAGCGCATTGGGAATGTAGTCAAAACGATTTCCCCGCAGGACCTGAAGCTTATGTCAATATGATCGGGAATATGACTTTACTGTCATCAAAATTAAATCAAGATATTGGCAATGCTGATTTTAGCACCAAAAAGAAAGCTTATATTGAAGATACCATTGCAATTACAGAAGATGTAATAAAGGAACCTGTTTGGCGCGCTGAAGAAATCCTCAAGCGTCAAGAGAACATGGCAAACCAGGCTGTGAAAATCTGGCACATCCATTTTTAGTTACATATCAAAAATCGTGTTATCAGGTCTCTTTTTCCGACTGGTCAATACTTTTTGCATATTCTGTCGCTTGACCTCCAGAAAGAACTTTGGCTTGTTCAATCCAATTTTCTTGCTGAACCTGATTTGAACTCCCCAACACTTCATTAATGGCTTTAACGTCATTTTCGGTCAGGTTTGCAATTTGCTGATATGATTCAATGCCTAGACTCTGCAATTTGTTTTCTTGCACAATACCAACACCTTTGATGCGCTTGAGATCATCTGATCTTTGACCGCTCACAATAACATCTTGCTTGTGAGCCGGACGTGGCTTATTCAAAATTGCTTTTTCTGCTTCACTTAGATTTTCAAGCTCTTTTGGTGTGTCATGCATTTTATCAATCACACGACCTTTGTTTGCAGTAGACAGTAATGTTGGTTCTTGAGATGTATCTTCCTCTATCTCAGGCTGCGCGGCAATCTCATCAGATATCGGTATGTTGTCATTACTTTCAGGCTGCACCACTGTTGGCACAATCATATCTTCAACGTCTTGCTCCTGTACAAATTGCACATCTGATACATTTGCCTGATCATCTTGCGGCAAACCAATTTGTGGTGGAGTAACTTCTGGCGCAATTATTTCTGGCTGCGATAATGAATTGTCTGCATGCACACTTTCAACAACACTCTCGTAATCCTCTTCAGAAACTTCTGGCCCTTCAAGGGTATGTTCAATCATGTCTGACGACTGTTCTGCAATATTGGTATCCTCTTGGGCTGTGTTATCACTTACAGCATCCAAGTGAGATATATTATTGTCGCCCAGAGTATCTTGTGTCTCTTGAGACAAATTTTCCGTTTCTTCTGTATTGTCTACTTGCTCCTCGAAGTCAGGCTCAGGCTCAAGCTTAGGTTCGGGTTCGACTTTTAATTCTGTCTCAGTTTCTTGATCAAACTCTTGGGAAAGAGATTCATCTTCCAAAGGAGCTGATTGCTCTTGAGCTTCACCCTCGGGCTCTATTTCACTTTCCTCTTGGGGTTCAGCAACTGATGGGAGTTCTTCTGCTTTATCTTCAACTTCTTGCTCAGCCGTAGTTTCAACGGTGACTTGCTCAGAGATTTCCGGAAGAGACTCTCTTGCAGTATTATCAAAAGTTGGTTCTATATTTTCGACCTCTGTCTCTTCAACTTCTGCAACTTCTGTCTCTATTTGCTCAACCACATCTTCTAAGGCCTCAGCGTCTTTTTCAGAAGCATTACTCTGTTCTTGAGTTTCATCTTGAGCTGTCACGCCCTCATCAATCGTCACGCTCTCAACACGCACTTCATCTTTTATTGGATCACTGGCTTGTGATGCTACAGATGAAGCCACAGCAGAACTTGCTGCCACGGCGGCGGCAGTTGCAACGGCTTTAGTTGCAGCCTCCTTTTTTTTCGGAAAAATAACCGCGACGAACGATCTCAGAATAAACCCAGTAAAAGCGCCTGCTATGTATGCGGCACAAATCACCAGCAAAGTTTCTATAATTGTATATTGCATTTTGTTGAACTCCCGATTTTATAATCTTTGTATTTATGTGGAAGCTTTAATCTTCAATGTAACTTGCCCAACCTATGATAAGGCCAATAACGAAAGCCAAAATCACATATGGCATGAATTTGTATATGAGGTATTCCATATGACTGCCCTTAAGTTTTAATACTTTCTATCGTTATAACACTGATCTTTGAAGGCTTTTTTTTACAGAGCGCCATATCGATGTTATTGATTATTTTTATGTATTGGATATGAAAACAGGATACAGCGAGTTCGATAATTTTGCAAATAGTTGTCTATAAAAACAGCATTTTATATATTTATTTTTATAGTAAATTATTTCGTTATTGTACTGTTATGTAATACAGCGATTGGCTTTTTTTTTATATATTTTGTTTCATTTTTTTTTATTTGTGTCATAGGATAAC
>JBCCCO010000105.1:0-8806 GCA_039033475.1 Pseudomonadota bacterium
TTAGAATAATAATGAGATATCAAAGGTCGAATATAATCATTAAAAAAACTCCTGCTGACAGGAAATAAACGAATGTCCATAAAAAATCCTCCTTTTTAGAGAATTATAACACAAACAAAATAATTTAACAACAGTGTCTAGCCACGCATTTATTGGCCGTGGGTGAGCGCATCATCTGTTTGGCCGCAGCCAATGACTGGATCAATGAGTATGAAAGCGCAGATACGGCGCATAAATCCAAACGCTGGCTTTCTCAACCGGCCACGTCTAGCCAGCGCAAATACTTACCAACCGAATATAAGAATGATTATGGCCTGACACGCTATCACGCTTCGGCATTGATGACGTTCAAGTTCAATAAGAAAGACATTCATCGCACCGTCTTTGCGGCGCAGGAGGCGGCATGAGATGCGCGGTGTGTTTAAAGGACAGCAGAGGTTTTGGCTATATCCAGCCCCCGTTTCGTATCAACACCCCAATGGGGCGATCAAGCTATCGCAAATTTTGTTCCATGCGCTGCCAGTCCATCTACAGCGAAATCAAACGAAATATGGGGGATATCAGCATGATTGATCCAACCAAAAATGAAAAAGCAGCGATGCAGGCCGCTTTGTCACCGATGGGTGAATATGTGGCCTCTATTGGCATGACACGCGGTTTGGATAACTACACCAAGGACAAGGTTTTGACGCTCGTTGAGGTGATTGTCACGGCCTATCACGACAAGCTGCAGGAGCTTGCGGCCAAAGAATATGAGCGTGAATGCGGCCTTGAAAGACCGGAGGTTAAAGATGCTTGATTTTAACCACCGTGAGAAATTCCACGACAAATTAAATGCACTGATTGATACGGCATTGGAAGCAGAACGCCAAGGCGCATGGAAGCGTGATTATTTAGGCGGCTCTCGCCTGGGCGTAGAGTGTAAACGTGCGCTTCAATATGAATACACGCACACTCCCAAGGATGAAGATCGTGATTTTGATGGTCAGTCCTTAAGAATATTTGCCGCTGGCCATCTATTTGAAGAACTGGCGATTGAATGGCTGCGTAAGGCAGGCTTTGAACTTTTTACCGAAAAACAAAACGGCAAACAGTTTGGTTTTCGTGTGGCCGGTGGCCGCATTGCCGGTCATGTCGATGGCATCATTAATAACGCGCCTGAATCTTTAGGCATGACATTCCCCGCGCTTTGGGAATGCAAATCCATGAATAACAAAAACTGGAAGGAAACCGAGAAGAAAGGCTTGCTGATTTCAAAGCCAGTCTATGCGGCGCAAGTGGCCGTGTATCAGGCTTATATGGAAGGCACGGTTGCCGGCATATCCCAAAACCCCGCGCTTTTTACCGCCGTGAATAAGGACACCGCCGAGATTTATCATGAGCTTGTGCCTTTTGACGCAGCGTTAGCACAGTCCATGAGCGATAAAGGTGTGCAGGTCATACAAGCCTGTGAAGCTGGTGAACTGCTGTCGCGTATCTCTACGACACCTTCATTCTTCGGCTGCAAATTCTGCCCTTATCAAGATCGATGTTGGGGGGAAACGAATGGCTGATAACTGGAACGATTTTAACAACGCAGGCGATCAACAGCCAAATCAAAGCGATAAAAAAGACGTTGAAGCAATCAAACGCCAGCTCCACGCCAATATTGAGAGTGTTGCGCGGTATCTTTTGCCACAAGGTCGGATCTCACACGGCACATATGAGGTTGGCAATACAGGTGGTGAACGCGGCAAAAGCCTGAAAGTTGAAGTTAAAGGCGGGAATGTTGGGCTTTGGCATGATCACGCAACCGGTGAAGGTGGTGATATTTTTGATTTATGGGCGGCTGTGTATGGCATGAATATCAAAACCGATTTTGCCGAAATCTTAGAAGATATCGAAAACTGGTTAGGCAAACCACCATCGTATGCAAATCCTCAAAACAACGCCCAAAATGCAGAAAATGACCCAAAAAGCGTTCAAAAATCACCGCCAGTCGATGAATTGGGCGCATATACGGCCAAATGGGACTATTTTGATGCCAAAGGTCACTTAATTGCGTGTGTTTACCGCTATGAAACAGAAGATGGTAAGGTTTTTCGCCCTTGGGATGTAAAGGCGCGTAAGTATCAAGCACCGCATCCACGCCCCTTATATAATCAACCAGGCATGATCACCGCCAAGGAAGTGATCTTGTGCGAGGGTGAGAAATGCGCTCAGTCTCTTATCAATATCGGGATCTGTGCCACCACCGCCATGAACGGAGCAAAAGCACCGATTGAGAAAACCGATTGGTCGCCGCTGATTGGCAAGGACGTGCTGATCTGGCCGGACAAGGATAAATCCGGTTGGGATTATGCAGAAAAAGTGGGGGAAGCCCTTAAGCAAGAAGGCGCAACCAAAGTCAGTATTCTTTATCCGGAAGAAAGTTGGCCTGATAAATATGATGCAGCTGACGCTATTTCAGATGGCCTAGATGTCCGTTCATTTTTATTGGATGCCGAGAAAAAGGAAATCAAGGCAGATGATAGTTGGGGCTTACATCTGTTTGACTGGCAAGCCACGCGCTATGCCGGTGATGCACCAGAGCAGTTTTATCTTGTCGATAAAACATTCCCGCTGGGCGTTGTGTCCATTATCGCAGCGATGGGTGATACCGGTAAAGGAATGCTTTTGCTTAATCTGGCTTTGCTGGTGGCAACGGGCGTTGCAAATCCGATATCACCACAAGGTTATGCGTTTGGTAATCCGGTTAATGAATTCGGCACAGCCGTTATATTCACCGCCGAGGATGATCAAAACGAAGTTCATAGGCGATTAGAGAGCCTTGATCCAAAACGCCTGCGTTTGCGCGAACCGCACAAGCTTTTAATCATTCCATTGCCAAATACAGGCGGTGTATTCCCACTTATCCATTCTTCCAAAGATGGCATCGAAGCCACGCCGCAATTTCATTATATCAAAGAACAACTGATCCGCATTGGCGATGATCTTAAACTGATTGTGTTTGATCCGCTTGCTTCATTAATTGTCGCGCACCACATGCGTAAACCGCCAGCCGGAAAACCTATTTCAACGGTTGAGCAAGCCCGTGATGCTATACGAGGCACAAGCGCGATTGTTGACGGTGTGCGTTTGGCTTATGCGATGTGGCCTGCGCCGTATGAACACCAAAGCCTTGTTTTTCAATCATTGAGCAAACCGTTTGTCCGCAACGCTGTTTTTCAGGGCGCGGTGGTGAAATCCAACGCACCGGCAGATCGCTCTTTACGCACATTCATGCGGAATGATCACGGGCTTTTGGAATGTATTGATGATGAATTGAAGCAGCGTAAAGTGCCGGAAGACACGCTCAAAGACATGCTGATACAGGCAATCTCACGCGCTGCCCGTAATGGACACCCATTCACTCATACGGGTGAATCCGGCGTGTATCGCCAACGAAACCGCTTACCGATCATTTTCCACAAAATTGGCAGAAAGCGCATCGAAGACATCATTCAGGATCTCATGAATGCGCGTCCGGCCAAGCTGGTGAAAGGTAAAGCGACAGGCTCAAACAGCGACAAATGGCTCGATGTCCCCGACGGACCATTTGCTGAAGGCAGGGGTGAATTCAAACATGGTGCGGAGGAAATATACGATGACCAATTATAGGCAGTTTATTTTGGGAACGCAGGCGGGAAGCAATCCCCCTGAAATACAAAAACCGAGCGTTTGCGCGGCTTTAAGGCGTGAAAATTTTTGGGAACGCATTTGGGAACGGAAAATTAAAAATCTAGGTTTTCTGCGGGTTCTACGTTCCCAAGCCAATTTGCTTCCTGGTAATCTTCCCAAAAAAATTACCGCTAAAATCAGGGGTAAAGCGTTATATAGCAAGGCTTTAGCAGTTTTTGCTGCGTTCCCAATTCCCAAAACGCATTACCAGTCTAAACCCCTGATTTTATTAGACTCCTACGTTCCCAAAATCCCTATATATTATATATATAGGTGGGTATCAGCAGATACCCCCTATAAATATAATTCAGGGCTTGGGTTGGTCGGCTTCTTTTTTGTCGGAGGTACGTCATGACCCAGACTTCCGATAGCACAATTCTCACACTCGATCTTGGAATTAAAACCGGCTGGGCTTTGTATAAACCGGACGCGCTCATTACCAGTGGCACGATCCAGTTTAAAACAAATCGCTTTGAAGGTGGCGGGATGCGCTACCTCAAATTCAAGCAATGGCTCACGCAAATCAAAAACACGCACGGCCAAATTGACGAAGTGCATTTTGAGGAAGTGCGTATGCACCGAGGCAAAGGCAAGAATGGCCGTGTCACGTTCAATGTTGATGCAGCTCACGCTTATGGCGGTTTTGTCGCAACGCTTACCGCATGGTGTGAACATCATGAGATCCCATACGCGGCCATGCCGGTTGGAAAAATCAAGAAGCATATCACCGGTAAAGGCAATGCAAACAAGCAAGCCGTGATCAAAGCAGTCAAAGCCAAGGGCTTTAACCCAACCGATGACAACGAAGCAGATGCACTCGCGCTTCTTGATCTGATTTTAATCCAAAACCAAAGGAGATTGATATGAGCCACGGACGCTATCGATGCGCGTTAGGTCGCCTTCAACCTAACAAACAAGATCCTGAACGCACGAAAATGATCGGTTGGCGTGAAACCGGAATTCTGGTGGTAAGCGCGGACGATACCCGCCTGACATGGCCGGAACGTGAATTCATATCACAGATTGGCAAGAAACTTTATGGACACCGAAACAACGAGGGAGAAAATGCATGAGCAAAGATAAAAAAACAGAATACACAGCCAACATGCTTGCGGATCGGTTTGAAGAAGCCCTTTACACCCTCAAGCGTCTATACGTTCCAGGCACAAAACCACGCGGCTATTTCAACGCTTGGCCTGCCATCGTTTATGAAACGTGGGAAATTGAGGCAATGGAAAAACTGCCTATGCGACTTGGTCCGCCAACACCGGATGCAATCAGTCGGATGGAAGAAGTATTCACATGGCTCTGGCATATCAAAAGTGTTGAAGACCGGCACTTGATTTGGCTTCGCGCACGGAAAACACCGTGGAAGACAATCTGCAAATACCGTGGATGCGGACGCACAAAGGCATGGCAGGATTGGGTTTTCACACTCTCCACGCTGGCACACCGTCTAAACCAAGAAAATTCAAAGAAAAAACAAAAAAATTGAGGTCGTGAACAAAATGAACATTTTAAAGCTTGAACACCGTGAACAAATATCGCTATGTTTATTAGCAGAATGGGCGAAATACGCTCATAGGGCTTTTATCTCCCCACATTCGGAACTCCACGCACTTTTGCGCTCCGTAGTTTTCTTATAGCTGCGATCTATTAAAACCCGCTTTAGCATTGGCTTTAGCGACCCATAGAACGTTTCCGAAAATCCCAAAAAAAGGTTTTAATATGAGCGCAATAACCGCATTTTTACAAAGCATAAAAGAAAATTCGCAGCTTAGAAAAGCTCTCAATCTTGGTGAGCCAATGCTGAATTATCTTTTGCAAGAAGCATCGTATGATGATCACAAGAACTGGGTAAAGGCCACGCCTGTTACCCCGATTGATGAACTTTTGAAAGGCTATGGCACAGCCGTATCAGCCTATCGTGATGGGCTGATAAACCGGCCTTCCTGTGTCCGTCTGGTTGGCAATGAGATCTGGATAGGATCATACAGCCGCCCAATCGCACGGTTTGACAGAAACTTTTCATTCCTGGGCTATTGGATTGGCGAACACGCTGACCCGAACAAAGAGACAGATAGCTATCTCTATGTCCGCAGTTTTGCGGTAGATGAGGAAAATGACCGGATCTTTATCTGCATGGAATGGCGGCACATGGTTCGCGCTTTCAAGCTTTCAACCGGTGAATTTCTTTGGCAGTACGGCAACGGTAGCGCAGGCAATCTCAAGGATAACCAGCTCTATAACCCGCAGGATGTTGAGCTGCTACCAAACGGTAATATCTTAATCACCGGCTATAACGGCTTTGGCTATGATCCTGATACGGATGAGGAAGCCACCGGACATGGCCACGTATCAGAGTTTAGCGGCCTGACCGGATCATTGGTTAAAAGCCGCGTGATGTATAAAACAAACGGCAATGGCTGGAAGCATGAAACATCGCATCCATCCCGAGCGCGAATACTCGCGGATGGCCGGTTATATATCAGCTCATACAACAAACACCATATGGGTGTATGGAATCCCGAAACGTGGGAATACATTGAAACCTACAGCAAGGCCACTGGCTTTGACACGGATGCAATCTACCCACGCGGCATGACGTTATCGCCTGATGGCACGGAATTGGTGACTGTTTGCAATGGCCCGAAAATGCTTGTGACAATCGGCGTGAATGACCGAGACTACAAGTGGCATGTTGGCCATAGTGAATGGGATGACCGCAAGCAAGGTCTTCACCGGATCGGTGCGTTTCAGGATATATGGGATGTCATAGCATTAGCACCGGATAAATATCTGGTAGCAGACTACGGAAACCAACGTATTCAGATCGTACCAAACGGCGAGAAAATATCTGTGCCGTACAGCGTAACAATCCCTGATGGCTTTAAAGTGGCATGGAAGCCCTCGGCATACGATCTCGCCACAAACACACTGACGCTGCCTTACAACAAGGTACAGGAGGTTGAGGATATCTACTTGCTCTTAGAGCGAACACCTCAAGGTACTTCCTAGCATTTTTAGAAATGCGGGGCGGAAACCCGCGTGACTTCGTTAGTGTCACGATTTTTTTAATCGTTGACACCTTGACTTAAGAAAATCAGTGAAAAGTGAGATCGAATATGGATAACGACAATGAGATTAGTGATTTTAACCCTTACCGAAAAAAGAAGACCAGAGATTCATACGCATCTTTGGTAAGCAGGATTAAAAACTTATACGGAGACGAAATTACAAACCGTGAAGCGCATGATGCTGCTAGAAATTTGCTGGCGTTTTGTCAGGAAATGCTGGATGGAAAGCTCATACAACACAAACTTGAAAAGGAGTACAAAGAAGCGCAAAAGGCACACGGAGCTTGACGTGAGCCATCCATATCATAGAATAAAAAGAGGAAAAGACCAGTTATTTGAGCTGCTTAGCCGCTTTTATGGCCAACGAGACAGAGGCAGGAAATTAGCGTTACAATGACAGAGGCAAGACAGGCAGTAGTATTAGTAAGAGTTTCCACTAGGGAACAAGAGGAAGGATATTCAATCGATGCTCAAAAGTATCGACTGGAAGAGTATTGCCAACGCAATGAGCTTGAAGTCATAAAAGTTTTTGAAATCATTGAATCCTCCACCAAAGGGGATAGAGAAAAATTTAAGCAGATGCTTCAATTTGCCAAAAGGCAAAAAGGAACAACTGCTGTGGTTGCTGATAAAGTTGACCGCGTTCAAAGAAGATTGTCAGAAATCCCGCTTTTGGAAGAAGCGGTAAAAAGCGGAAAAATTGAATTACATTTTAGAACCGAAGGGTATGTGATCCATAAAGATTCACAGTCTCACGCAAAACTGATGTGGGGGATGAATGTCTTGATGGCACAATCCTATACAGATTCATTGAGCGACAATGTTAAGAGAAGCTTGGATCACAAGGTTAGAAAAGGCGAATACATCAGATCTTCACCCTTGGGCTACCTAAATGCCGAAGATGAAGGCGGAAACAAAACGATCATTGTTGACCCTGTTCGTGGCCCGATTATCAAGCGCATTTTTGAAGAATACGCTACAGGGCAATACACAATGAGCGACATGGCTCGAAAGGCTCAACAGTGGGGGCTTCGCAGTAAAAAGAATAACAAGATTGCAAAATCTGTCATACATACGCTTTTACAAAATCCATTTTACTATGGAGAAATGCGGATTAAAGGGGAGCTATGGAAGCATAACTATGAACCTTTGATCTCATGGCAGACCTTCAATATGTGTCAGGAAGTGCGAAACGGTTACGGCAAGAAGAAGTTTAGATACTCTGGAAAAGATTATGTGTTCAGAGGCTCTTTAACGTGCGCTGTGACTGGCAATGTTGTCACCGCCGATACAAAGAAGAAAACATATGCAAACGGCCAAACAGCACAATGGATATATTTGATCACACGTGATCCTGACAACCCTGAAAAGAAAAAATGGGTAAGAGAAGATCATGTTATCGAACAGGTTGAGGAAATTTTAGGTCAGATTGGCGTAAATGATCCTGGAATCATGGAAGATGTGATGGATATCCTGAAAGCCACAAACAAAACGAAAAAGGCTTCGCATGGGGATGCTCTTTCAGAGCTTAAGAGAGAGCATACCAAGATCACCGACAAGCTAAACAGGCTTACAGATTTACGGTTGGAAGGAGAAATCAACGGAGAAGAATTCAAGGCACAAAAAACAAGATTAAAAGACCGTCAGTACGAAATTGACCATTCGATACTAAATCTGGATAAAGCCGATGACGTATTCACTGAATCGCTTGAAAGCCTTATCCAGCTTGCCGATAACGCGCTTGGGCACTTTAGAAGTTCGAATATTGAGGGAAAAC
The DNA here is from genome assembly GCA_039033475.1 of Pseudomonadota bacterium. Lineage (GTDB taxonomy): Bacteria > Pseudomonadota > Alphaproteobacteria > Rhizobiales > CBDHHC01 > JBCCCO01. The sequence continues at coordinate 8,554 of JBCCCO010000105.1, forward strand.
AGAGGGTTCTAAATTTTGTATTTTCGAACCTAGAGCTGAAAGGCGCAACTCTTTGTTATTCCTTAAAAAAACCGTTCGATATGTTCCTAAATGCGAACAATCGTTCGGAATGGCTGGGGTGGCAGGATTCGAACCTGCGCATGACGGGATCAAAACCCGTTGCCTTACCGCTTGGCTACACCCCAATTCAAATTAACAAAATAATTAATAGAGAAATATAATGCAACTGTTAAAGTTTTATATTAATATCGAA
>JBCCCO010000106.1:0-8720 GCA_039033475.1 Pseudomonadota bacterium
CGTTATCCATAATGACCATCATGCCAGTTTTCAGATGCTGCAATAAATGCTCCTTGATCCAATCCACAAATGTTTGTTTGTTGATTGTTGTCTCATAAGTTTGAGCCGCAAAAAGCCCTTTCTCACATGAATAAGGCTCCAATCACATTCGTGCGTACGCTGTAACTTATGACAAATACCACTCTCATCCAGGTAAACTCTCATATTTTCATGCGTTCTTTCTAGCTGCTTAAGATATGTTTGGCGTTTCTATTCATCTCTTTCTCTGTACTGCGGGGTCTTTTTTTACGCGTGATCCCTAATCGTTTCAGGGCATGAATATATTCTATTTCCGACTTAATGCACCTGAATTTCAGAGGTCTCAGGCTCCGCGCTTGGGGTGTTTTCAATAAACCCAATGTCGGTTTCTGTATCATCTGTTTCCTGTATTGCTGGAACACTGGCTTCACTTTCAACAATAGCAGCGACGCCCATACCGCCTGCGGTACAGATAGAGATTAAGCCTCTGCCGCCTTTTTCGGAAAGCATTTTGGCAAGGCTGGCGAGAATTCGCCCGCCGGTTGCAGCAAAGGGATGGCCAAAGGCAAGACTAGAACCGCGAATATTCATTTTACTGCGGTCAATAATGCCTAGAGGTTCATTTCTGCCAAGTTTTGTGTGGCAATATTCAGCCGATTCCCAAGCACGTAACGTAGAAAGGACTTGAGCTGCAAATGCCTCATGGATTTCGTAAAAATCAAAATCTTGTAAATTAAGCCCAGACCGGTCCAGCATTTTAGAAACTGCGAGCGTTGGTGCCATGAGCAAGCCTTCGCCTGCTGCAAAATCTACTGAAGCGTGCTGAGAATAGGTCAGGTATGCTAAAATAGGCAAATCTCTCTCGCGCGCCCAATCCTCCGAGGCGAGCAAAACACTAGAGGCACCATCTGTTAGGGGGGTTGAGTTGGCGGCACTCAGACTGCCGCGTTCACTTCTTTCAAATGCATTTTTTAATGAACCAATTTTTTCCAAATCAATATCGGCGCGCAAGTTGTTATCACGAAATACTCCAGCACATGGGGTTAGCAAGTCATCCATAAATCCATCTTCATAGGCCTTGGCTCCTTTTTTATGACTCTCATATGCAAGCAAATCCTGCTCATCACGCTGAATTTGCCACTCTTGCGCCATCAATTCACAATGTTGTCCCATGGACAATCCGGTGCGAGGCTCCGCCACACTGGGCGGCACAGGTGCCAGTTCTCTAAAACCAAATCCTTTAAAGAGGCCTAATTTTTCTGTTATGGATTTCGCCCTTGTAAGCGCGGCCAAACGATGGGCAAACTTTTTATGAAGGACGATGGGAGGGTCACTTGTGGTGTCAGATCCCATGGCAATGCCGCTTTCAATTTGTCCCGTGGCAATTTTCCCAGCGATGCCCATAGCTGCTTGCAAGCTTGTCCCGCAGGCTTGCATGAGCGTAACCCCTGGCGTAGAGGGGGCCAGCTTTGTGCCAATCACAGCTTCACGTGCCAAATTCCAATCTTTGGCATGAGTGACCACAGCGCCACCAATAGCCTCATCAATATGCTCCCCCTGAAGTTGGTATTTCTCAACCAAACCATTTAACGCAATGGTCAAAAGGTCAAGGTTGGACAATTCAAGGTAGGAGGTATATGACCGGCAAAATGGGGTCCGCACACCCCCAACAATAGCAACAGGTCGCAACGTCTGTGTCATATTTGAGTCCTTATCATAGTCTTCTCATTACGGGAGGCGTATTCTTATTCCGCCGCTTGTGCTGATGAGGTATTGGTTTCATTGAGGTTTTCAAGATAATGCAACGGCCCACCACGGAACGGGGCAAAACCTGTTCCAAAAATCACACCAGCATCAACCATATCAGCGGTTTCGACAATGCCTTCCTTTAAGCATTTTTCAGATTCTGCAAGCATTGGCTTGATTAACTCCTGAGCAAGTTTATCAAGCTCTTCATCACTAAAGTTCATCTCTTCTTTTTTGGGTTTGCCATCTTCCCAAACATAAAAGCCTTCACCGGTTTTCTTGCCAAGTTTTCCGTTTTTGACCAATTGTCCGAATTCACTATCATCAGTGGCACCATAGCCAAGAGTATCCGAAACGTTGCGGCAAATGTCCAGCCCCACAATATCGCAAAGTTCAAGCGGTCCCATTGGCATGCCAAAGCGTAAGGCCGCCTCATCAATCTTTTCACGCATAATTCCGGCTTCATAACGGGCAATGGCTGTAAACATGTAGGGCGACAACACACGGTTGACCAAGAAGCCAGGATTGCTCTTCACCACCACAGGAAACTTCTTAATTTGTGTGACAAAAGCACAGGCCCTCTCAATCACATCCGCGTCACTACTAGGAGCTTTGATAACCTCAACGAGCGGCATTTTCGCCACCGGATTAAAGAAGTGAATACCAATCAAACGCTCCGGATTTTTAAGGCGCCGGGCAATGTTTTCGATAGGCAGAGACGAAGTATTAGTTGCTAAGATTGCATCGGGCTTTGCTTTGACTTCAAGTTCAGCGAACAACTCCTGCTTGATATCGAGCTTTTCAACAATCGCTTCAATAATTATGTCTGCGCGGGGCACGTTCCCACCCCCCACATCGGCAATCATACGTGCCATTGCAGCTTCAACGGCAACCTTTGATTTCAGCCGCTTCTGAAACAGTTTCTTGGCGCGTTTCTTCGCATTTTCAATGGCATCCGCCGACATATCCTGCAAGCTGACTTCCATGCCAGAAAACACACACCAGGCGGCAATATCACCGCCCATTGTGCCTGCTCCAATCACGTGGGCACGCTGTAAATCTTTGCCCCCTTTTGGTGCTTGATTCTTAAGCATCTCAGACAAATGGAATACTCGGCGCAGATTTTTGGCAGTATCACCTACCATCAGCGGGGCAAAACTTTCAGTTTCAGCTCTTTTCAAGCGGTCATAGTCATTGCCATATTTTTCGAAAATATCAATCAACTCAAAAGGAGCAGGATAATGGTCTTGGCGCACTTTAGAAGCGGTTTTCTTGCGCATTTGCTCGGCCAAATATTTGCGCACTGGTCCAAAATTCATGGCTCGCTTCCACCATGCCAATTTGGGAGATTTATGTTTTTTCAATATCGCTTTACGCGCTGCCCATCGCAATTGATGATGGGTATCAACCAGTTTATCAATCAATCCCATAGCGCGGGCCGCACCGGGACGAACCATACGGCCAGTTAACATCACATCCATTGCACCAATGGGACCTGCTTTTTTTAATGAGCGCAAGGTTCCATTGAGGCCTGGGAAAATACCAAGCTTGACTTCAGGAAAAGCAATTCTGGTGCCGTCTTCTTTATCTGCAATACAGTAATGACAGGCAAGCGCAAGTTCCAGACCACCGCCAAGGCAATAGCCATGAATGGCAGCCACAACAGGCACTCGCAAAGCCTCGATACGGTCAAAAAGCTCAATCCCTTCCGCCAAAGCTGTTTTAACATCGGCTTGTGTTGTGTAGGTATCAAATTCGCGAATATCAGCCCCAGCAATAAAGTTGCTTTTGCCAGACATAATCACAAGACCTTTGACCAGGCCTTTTGAAGATTTATTCTCAATCTCTAAGACAATTTTGCCAAGCTCTTCCATTGGCCGCCTACCAAGGGAATTGACACTCTCGTTTTCGCGGTCAAAAACGGCCCAGGCAATGTCTTCAAAATCAATGTGAAAAGTCCAGTCCTTTAAATCAAGGTCGGCGTGTGTTGTATCAACTGACATAGATTCTGATGTCCCCACTATTCTGCAGCTTCAGTATTTGTATTTGTCATAGGCTGAGTTGCGTAATTTGGCAAGACTTCCGCAGGGGTGAAATGGTCCACTGCAATAACGCGAGAGACCAAATCTTCTGTTTTGCGCAAGAGCGTTTCTTCTTCTTGTGTGATAATAGATTTCTGCACGGCTTCTGCAAGCCAATCGCTGTTATGATATCTCTGAATTAGACCTTTACGTACAGCTTTTTCTACCTTTTTATCAGCTGCTTCGGATGCCACAACGCATTGTAGGGCAACTTCCAGTAAACCTGTTGTATCATTCGCATCGTGCGACACAAAAATATGGCGTGTTAAGCGGTCTCGCATCTCACCTGGTTCAAGTACCTGCTTAACAAGCTCTTTGCCGTGTTTGTCAGGTGCAGGGCGTTTGCGTGCCCCCAAAGGAAACAATAAAATGGCCAGCAACCATGCCACGCCGCGAATTGGGAAATTATCAACAACACCCTTTAACGCTTCTTGAAAGCGGTACAAACTGTTCTGTACGCAATAATCAACAATTGTGGCATCGGCCAACTGTTCACCATCGTCTTCATAGCGTTTGAGAACGCATGATATCATGTATAATTCACTTAACGCATCTGCCAAGCGACCTGATATCTTTTGTCTGACTTTCAAACCGCCTCCCAGTAAGGCAACGGTCAAATCAGCAACAAGAGCAAAGTTTTTGCTGGCCCGATACAGCTGGGCATAATGCCGGTTCGTTGTGCTCGCATGACTTGGCGTATCTGCAAAGAAGCCGAAGGTAATATTGTGGAACAAAGCACCAAAAATATTGCTGGTGGTGTATGTAATATGGCCCACAAAGGCTTTTTCAAAGGCGCGCAATCCGCGTTCTTCATCCGGGTCTTGAACCGCTTGAATTTCTCTATAAAGCCAAGGGTGTGAGCGCAAAGCCCCTTGAGAAAATGTAATCAAGGTACGGGTTAAAATGTTGGCCCCTTCAACAGTGATGCCAACGGGAACCATTTGATAAGAACTTAGCAAGTAATTCGATGGGCCATCACAAATCGCTTTTCCAGCGTGAATATCCATTGCATCATTAACACTTTGACGCATCCGTTCTGTGGATTGGTATTTCAACAAAGCTGAGATAACAGATGGTTTTTCTCCGGCACTGACCATTGAGGCCGTGACGGCGCGGCTGGCTTCTGCCACATAAGCATTTTCAACCAATCTTGCAAGCGGGTCTTCAACGCCTTCCATGCGGCCAATTGCAAGACCAAATTGCTTGCGAGTGCGAGCATAAGCACTGGTAACACGCAGCAAATATTTAACACCCGCAGTCCCAGAAGCGGGCAGGGATATGGAGCGGCCAGCGGACAAACAGCTCATCAACATGCTCCAACCCTTACCGATGTAATCCTGACCACCAATGACCCATTCCATCGGAATAAAAACATCCTTGCCAGATGTGGGACCATTGGGAAACGCTGTGCCACTTGGCAAGTGCCGACGACCAATATTAACTCCAGGATGGGTATGTGGAATCATTGCAAGTGTAATTCCAATATCGCTTTTTTTGCCGAGTAAATTATCAGGATCGAACAAACGAAACGCAAGACCGAGCAATGTGGCTTTGGGGGCGAGGGTGATATAGCGTTTATCCCAAGTCAATTTTATGCCAACGACCTCTTGGCCATTATGTTGTCCTTTGCAAACAATGCCAATATCTCGCATACTGGCGGCATCTGAACCAGATGTTGGACCCGTTAGTGCAAAACATGGCATTTCTTCTCCAGCACTTAACTTTGGCAAATACTGTTGCTTTTGTTCGTTTGTCCCATATTTTTCAATAAGCTCTCCTGGTCCAAGAGAATTAGGTACCATCACAATAATGCACGCATCGGGTGACCGAGATGCCAATTTTCCCAATACAAGAGATTGCGCTTGTGCCGAAAACCCAAGTCCTCCATGCTCTTTAGAAATGAGCATGCCAAAAAAACCTTTGTCTTTCATGTAAGACCAAATGTGGTCTGGAACCTCATTATGAGTGTGCCGTATTGACCAATCATCCAGCATCTTGCAAAGCTCTTGCGTTGGCCCATCAAGGAAGTTTTGCTCTTCTTCGTTAAGAGTTATCGGAGCAATGGCTTTCAGCTTTGACCAATCGGGCTCTCCAGAAAACAGCTCAGCATCCCAGCCGACAGTTCCAGCATCAAGGGCTTCCTGTTCGGTTGCAGAGACTTTAGGAAGAATATTTTTAATAAATTTAAAAGCAGGTTTAATAAAAAGAGTATGGCGTATACCTGAAACGCATAAGGCTCCTAGCAAAAGGGCGGGCAGCCAGAAAATAAACGATAAAATATTAAGGTCAGGCGAGCTATCGAAAAAGCCTGTATGTAAGATGAGGGTAACAACGGCAATAAAGATCGCCCAAGACCATAGAGGTAGTTTTTTTATGGCAAGAACAGAGGCAACACCAATGCATAAAAGAAAAAAAACAAGACTTACCATAATAAAAATCCTTCATAGGAGATATGTTTAGATATTATTTGTCATCAAAAAAATTTATATGCTATGAATATTTATTTCAAAGTAACCATATAACATTCCTTGCGCGCTAAGCATCTAACATAATTATAAAACTTTTATAAGATATAGCGTTAAAATAGAGCTATGAACAGAGGGATACAACGCAACCTAAGTGTATGTCTATTTTTAATCATTCACGATTTTTCTTAAAATAATTCACAAAATTATGAGCCATACTGATAATATTGATATTTCAGCGACACCATCGTTAGAAGATTTAATTTATAATACAATACAACAAGAACTTAAAAACTTTTTGAAAAGACGTTTGTTGTTTTGGGTGCTGCGTTGGAGCATTCTTTCCTCACTTGTTTATTTTATTGTATTTCCATATATAAATTCAAGCTGGGTATTGTTAGGAACGCTCATAATTGCAATAACATCATTTGTGAAAGCAATAGTGACCAATATCAAAGTCATAAAAAAAGGCAAACTTGCAATTTGTTTTCATGATGTTTTAGAAGAAGCAGAATAACGCATAAAAGATATAATGAAGACTAAACTTTTCTCATTTCAACATATCTCAAGACGTCTTTTTTTGAGGCACTTCCTGGGTGCAACATCCGTGTTTGCACTTTCTGGAGACGTGTTCTCTCAGGCACTAGCTTCCTCTCATAAAGTTAAGCCGGTCCCTATGTGGGAAAAGGAAATGAAAAAGATTCTGGCGGGGCAAAAAACAACGCAGGCCCGCGTATCCATCAAACTGCCAGATAAAGCATCTGTTGGAACACGCATCCCATTTACGGCAAGTGTGGATTTGCCAATTACGCAAGAGAGTTATATCACCACACTTCATGTTCTGGGGACAAAATCCCCTAAGGCGTTGATAGCACAATTCAATCTGACAGCGTTAAGTGGTAAAGCAGAAATTTCGGGCACCTTGCACTTAAATGAGCCGCAAGACATTATTGCTATTGCTAGAACAAATGATAATCAATTTTTTACCGGACGCAGGCAGGTGCAGTTCGATTTATAAGACTTTAACTTTGAGCGAAGTATATGATAATACAACCAGTTGTCACATTGCCGGATGAAATTAAAAAAGATGAACCTTTTGAGATTCAAACATTGTTTAAAAATCCGTCGGATAGAAATCGTCAGTTTGATGTGACCGCGCGTTTCAACGAGCAGACATTTTTTTCTGCAAAAGTGAATGATGGTTTTTCTGTGAATCCCTATCTTTCTTTTTTCTTGAAGACATCAGAGTCAGGTGTTTTATCCATCATATGGCAAGATCAAGGTGGGCAGCGTTTTGAAATAGAAAAGCAGCTTGAAGTCTCTTGAAACTTAGAAGACCTAGGAGAAAACAATGGCAAGTGAACCAGTTCCTGCACAACTTAACCCATACATTGTTGATGTGGAGGAGGGGAAACGTTACTTTTGGTGTAGTTGTGGTTTAAGCAAAAAACAACCCTTTTGCGATGGCTCCCATACCGGAACAGGTCTGGCCCCAGTTGCTTTCACAGCAGAAAAAACAGAAACAGTTTACCTATGTGGTTGTAAACAAACTGAAGACCAGCCCTTTTGTGATGGCACGCATAACATTATGTGAAGCCAATTGGGTAATGATATTAGGCAAGGTGTGTTTTAGAAAGCAGCTGCCATGACATTACAATTTCTATATGATACCCCCTCCATGCAAAAAGTTTAAAATCTGCACAAAACGCAACTTTAAATAGTTGTTTTTTACGTATACTCTTTTTCCTTGAATGCCCGAATTTTACAAAGCTGATTCGCCTAGCACTGCCCTAATGTTTTGGCTTTAAATTTTTCGGGTTCTCAAGGAACAGCAGTATAGGAAATAAAAAATGTTTCTTAATCGGCACATTCAATACAATAGGCAGCACATGGGTTAACTTGAAGGCGGCGCTCTGAAATCTCAGCCCCGCACCGTCCACAATAACCGTACTCTTCCTCATCAATACGCCGAAGCGCCGCTTCAATGCTTTTAATTTCAAATTGACGTCTGCTTTCAGCTGCACGGGCCAGGGCTCTTTGTTGCAAGGCATCCATTCTTGATATATTTCCTAAAACCTGTTGGTCAAGGGTAATCTCTTTTTCTGCAAACGTGGTATTGATAACTTGCAATTCTTTGCGTTTCTCAAGTAGATTGTGGCGGACTTTATTTGGATCGAGGGTCATAAGCATTTCCTCAAAGACAGGTGGCAGAACTAAAACATCTATTGATGTTCAAATGATATCACAAAACATAACTTTTCTAAATATAATAAAATAGAAAAAGCGCTGTTATATGTAATACAATAGATTACCTGAAGTATGCTATAGTATATAAGGCGAAAAATATTCAGTCATTTATAAAAATAATTTTATATGTAAAATGAATATTAAGTTCAGTTTTGTTTTCTAG
>JBCCCO010000107.1:0-8557 GCA_039033475.1 Pseudomonadota bacterium
ATACTCCAGAAAAAAAGGTTCCGCCCCTGCGTGTCGACCTTTTTTTCTGGAGTATAATGATGATAGCAAAAAACGGACTAAAAGTCCTACTTACCGACTAAAAGTCGGTGGTTTTAACCTGTAACTTGGAAAATAAAAATGTTCCTAAACGACATTACAGAACGAGAGATAAATCACATTAAAGATCGTATTTTAAGATTATGCCTAGAACGAGGGGTTGGCAAAAGTATCTGTCCATCAGAAGTTGCCAGATCATTTTTTACTGATGAAAATGAATGGAGAGCGATGATGGATGATGTCCGAGCCGCTGCCTTAGCCCTTGCTAACCAAAATCGCATTATTGTTCTACATAAAGGTAAACCTGTTAACATTGAAATAACTAAAGGTCCCATTCGTTTTGGATTACCTTAAGATATTTTATGATTTTTCTTTCGTGATTTAGCCTCTTTTCGACATCTCTCTGAACAATACCGCACATTATCCCAAACTTGTCCCCACTTCTTAAGCCATGCAAAAGAAAACCCGCAGTTTGAGCAAAACTTTCGTGGCAGGTCTGCTTTTTTACGTATTTTCATTGATCAACCCTCAAGGGGTAAATTCTGTTGAGCTTCTGTTTTCTTCTGTCTGCGCGTAGGAATACCACTTTTTCGGCTTCCATGCTTATCTTGAATTTGAGTTGCTTTTTCATAGAAGTTGCCGCTTTTGCGGACAGCCCAAATTTTTTGTCGTGCATGTTTTGCTGCTTGCAAGTAATCAATTATAGGAAAAGGATAGTGTTTATCAAGGATGCTTCCGCATTGATCCCACTTCCAAGGCTCATGCAAAAATTGGTCAGGAATACCTCTGAGTTCGGGCAACCATTTGCGAATAAAAACCCCTTTGGCGTCCTGATCATATCCTTGCTTTACGGGGTTATAAATTCGAATGGAATTTATACCTGTTGTGCCGGATTGCATTTGCACTTGAGGCCAATGAATGCCTGGCTCATAGTCTGTAAAAAGACGCGCTAGATGTTCTCCAGGTTTACGCCAGTCAAGCCAGAGATGATAGCTCGCAACAGCCATTAACATCGCTCGCATACGGAAATTCATCCACCCCGTTGCTTTTAAAGCTCGCATGCAAGCATCAAAAAACGGCAGTCCTATTTCACCATTTGACCACGCAGCCAATTTTTTGCAATTTGTCCGGGTGGAACGCAAACCGTCATAGGCTCTGTGTAAGTTTTCAAATTCAAGTCTTGGCTCATCTTCTAGTTTTTGAATAAAGTGGCAATGCCAGTGTAAGCGCCCGGTAAAGGAGACCATAGAAGAGCGCCAAAACTTAACAGACGGCGGTTGAGGCTCTATTTTTAGATTGCGTTGACGCTGCCATGTGGTTTGTGCCACCTCTCGCATAGAAAATACTCCCCATGCTAAATATGGCGAAATGCGCGAGCATCCTGTAAAGGCTGTGACAGGGCTCGACATGTCTTTGCGATAATAAGTGCCGCGTTTATTAAGAAAGCTTTCAAGATACTGCAAACCAATATCCCGTCCACCTTTTTGTCTTCCAGGACAAGGGTCTTGTTTCAACCTAAGATCTGGAGCTGTAGGAATAATTCCAGGTTCAATACTTGAGATTTGATTTAATGATTTTGGTGGTAAAGTAATGGGCTCAGCCATAAAGGCGTCCCATTGTGCAGCCCAACCATTACGAGATCTAAGTTTACGGATCACACCATTGTTTTGTGATTCTTGCCAAAAGATACTATGTGCTTGACACCATTTTTTGACTTTTAAGTCACGCTTGTATGTCCATGCATTTCCAGTTTCTTCATGCGACCAGAGATGAGCTATACGATGTGTTTTATGAAACTGGCTGAGAATATCAATTACAGATCCAACGCGAACAATCAAAGGTTGTCCAAGTTTTGCAAGTTCTTCTCTTAATTCTAACAAACACTCACTTACAAAGCTCCAATGACGTGCCGACATATCCGGCTGCTGCCATAACACAGGCTCAATGACAAAAAGAGGTAAAACTGCGCCATTTTGAGCTGCTGAAATAAGAGGGCGATGATCATAAATCCGCAGGTCTCTTTTAAACCAGACTATATTTAGATGTTTTGTCATAATTGCTGTTTAAGAGCTTTACATACATAAAATTTTAATGAATTTAATACGAGAACACACGGTAATAAGATTAGTAACCTACTGATTTAATCTCTTTTTCCCAATAAGGCTCTTCAGTAAAATATGCTAAGTAGTAATCAATAAAGGCCCTTACTTTAAGGGCTAGCAATCGTGAGCTTGGGTAAACGGCCCAGATAGAGGTATCAGAGACCAAAGGATAGTCTTTTAAGATTTGAACAAGGTCACCTCTTACAATATGCTCATAACAGCACCAGGTAGAACTAAGTGTTATTCCAATTCCTTTTACGCTTGCATCACGCGCGGCTTCTCCATTGTCAATCCGAAGTGGATTGTTTGTTTTAATGCTCATTTGCCCCTTTGGGGTGCAAAAAGTCCATGTTTCTAGTCCCATCAGATTGACACAGTTATGATGACACAAATCTTCAGGGGAACTTGGCTTTCCATATTTTGCAAGATAGTCCGGAGAAGCACAAACAATACGGTTCACCGGAGCTAATTTACGTGCGATGAGTGATGAATCATTTAATGCGGCATCGCGTATGGCAATATCAAACCCGCCTTCAACCATATCAACAATGCTGTCACTCAGATGCAAATCAATTCGTAAATCAGGATTACTCTGTAAAAACTCATTTAATGTCGGTAACAAATGCATGCGTCCAAAAGAGGCTGGAGCTGTAACACGCAACTTACCTTGTGGGCGAAGGCTTCCAGCCCCAACCGATGCGCACGCTGTCTCAATGCTTTCTAAAACATTCAGTGCATGAGGGAGAAAAGCCTGTCCGTCTTCTGTAAGTGATACATTACGGGTTGTACGGTGTATCAAACGCACACCTAAACTCTCTTCTAATTTGTTTATATAAGAACTCGAAACAGCTGGGGAGAGACTAAACTCTCTACCCGCTAAACTGATGTTATGGATCGATGCGATACGGACAAATAATTTGAGATGCTCAATATTCATGTGTCACTGGTTTGATTATCAATAAAAAATAAAAACTCATTCTATTTATAACCATATTATCAAGCAGAGAGTTAGTAAATATTTATCATGTGTAGTCGAACAAAGGTTGATGAAATGAAAACAATGATTATTAAGTCATTTGGTGACAGCAGTGTGTTTGAGGTTGCTGACATACCAAAGCCTGATATTACACCTGGTCATATCTTGCTTAAAGTTGAGGCGACAAGTGTAAATACAGTTGATACTATGATCCGCCAAATGGGGGAAGAGCTTCCTCTCTCACCAGCATTGCCAGCTGTGCTCGGTATGGATTTCGCGGGCATTGTGGAAGCTGTTGGGGATGACGTCACAAAGTTTGCAATCGGTGATGAAGTATATGGGTGTGCCGGTGGCCTGGCTGAACTGCAAGGCACTCTTGCTGAATACATGTTAGCTGATGCAAAGTTAGTTGCCCATAAGCCTAGAACTATTTCTATGCGGGAAGCTGCAGCTCTTCCGCTAGTTGGTATTACAGCTTATGAAGGCTTAGTCCGAGCTGGTGTACGTCAGGGCCAAAAAGTCTTGGTGCACGGAGGATCTGGTGGTGTTGGTCATATTGCTTTACAGCTTGCAAAATATTTTGGTGCCGATGTTTATTCAACAGGTGGTGGCGATATACAGCTTGCGTTGATTGAGAAGCTTGGTGCAACTGGAATTAACTATCGTACAGAAACGGTTTCTGACTATGTAGAACAGCATACTGATAGCGTAGGCTTTGATGTGGTTTTTGACTCTGTCGGTGGCTTAAATATGTTGAACTCTTTTGAAGCTGCAGCTTTAAACAGTAATGTTGCTACAACAGTTTCTTTGGTGGAAATTGATTTGTCTGTCGCTCACTTCAAAGGCTTGTCTTTGCATGTGGTGTTTATGCTTATTCCAATGCTGCACAATTATAAACGTGAAATACATGGTGAGATTTTAACTAAGCTTGCTGAAATTGTTGATGCTGGAAAATTGAAAGTTATTGTTGATGATCAATTTTTCAGTATGGAGGAGATTGGAAAAGCGCATGATCGTTTAACAAGTGGTCAAGCATTAGGAAAAGTTGTCGTGACGATCTAAGAGAGGGAATTATGAACACTGTAAAACCGTTACTATCAAGTTTATTTTTAAGCGTTATTATTTTTTGGGCCAGTGCACAGGCGATATCTAAAGATACAGATAAAAAACAAAAAGCAGTACCGACATATAAAGTTATTCCGAAATCAGAAATAAAATGGCAACAACTTAATCCCCTGCGCGGCGATAAAAGCCCGCAAGCTGGTACACTTTGGGGGGATCGTATTGGACCTGGACCAGCAGGTTTTATCCTAAAACCAATAGATGGTTTTAGGTCTCCACCTCATATCCACAATATTGCTTATAGAGGAGTGGTGATTAGCGGTTTGCTCCATAACGATGATCCTAGTGCTGAGGATATGTGGATGCCAACAGGATCTTTCTGGACACAACCTGCAGGGGGTATCCATATAACGGCTGCCAAGGGCAATAACACTCTAGCTTATATAGAGGTTGAAGATGGATTTGGCGTTTTGCCTGCAAAAGATGCTTTTGAAGACAAAGAAAAGCCTGTTAATGTTGATATCTCAAATATTACATGGTTAGACTCATCAGAGCTGAGTAGAATTAGTCTGTCTACAGAAATAGACCCTGAAAATGGACCAAAAGTCGCTTTTTTATGGGGCAAGCAAGACGAAGAGCAGCTAAATGGTACACTTATAAAACTGCCTGTTGGTTTTTCTGGAGAAGTGCATACTTCTGATGCGCTCTTTCGAGCAGTCACGATCCAAGGTCAGCTTAAGCATAGCGCGCTTGACAAAAATAACTTTAAGGTCTTAGAGCCTGGGAGTTATTTTGGATCCAGAGGAAAAGCAGAGCATCAGGTTATGTGTAAAGAGGATATAGAGTGTATCATATACGTCCGTACTAAAGGTAAATTCGATATCAGAGCTTCATGAGATAAGATATGACTTTGTTACGTAAAATATTGTAGCACCGCGCAAGTTAAGTGAGTCCACTTCGGTCAGATTTATTTATCTTTTTTATATATGAGTCAGATCCAATGTGAACTGGTATAATTCTTTTCCCAATCTTGCTAAAGTTTGCAAAAATCATCAAGACAACAAAATAAAGCTGTGGTAGCTAAAGTCATGAGGAGGTTCCAAGGTCTTTTCTACTAAAATACCTTGAATCGTATTCGCTATGATTTGGGAATCCTCTCAATCCTTATCCATAACTAGGGTTGGATACTCTCATATTCGAACGGGTGGGCTTATCTTATGGATAGCGTGGCAACACAACATCATATCTGGGATGTTTTGGGTGATATTCTTCTGATTTTTTGTCTTGCAGGGTTTGTCATACCATTTTTGCAGCGGATCCGTGTTTCACCAGTTCTAGGCTATTTACTTTGTGGGTTAATTATTGGTCCGTATAGTCTTGGTTTGTTACAAAATGACATGCCGTGGATTTCTGCTTTTGTAATTACGGATATGAATCTTATTCAGATTCTTGCTGAGTTGGGTGTTATCTTTTTGCTTTTTATGATTGGTTTAGAGCTGACGTTTTCCAGGCTTTGGGAATTGCGTCGTTTGGTTCTTGGTCTTGGTAGTACTCAAATAGCTGTTACGGGGCTAATTATCTTTTTTCTCGCTCTGCAATTTGAAAACGCGTTGCCAACATCTATTCTCATTGGAGCCGCATTTGCTTTGTCCTCCACAGCTGTTGTGATGCAGTTGCTTACAGAACAGCATATGATTTCACGTCCCATAGGTAAAGTTTGTTTTTCCGTACTTTTGATGCAAGATTTGGCGGTTGTGCCTATTCTCGTTCTTGTTGGGACCCTTGCTGGGCAAGCAAGCGGGTCTTTAGGTTTTATATTGTTTGAAGTTGTGGTAACAGCTGTTTGTGTGGTTGTTCTTATTATTGCTGCAGGCAAACTAATGCTGCGGCCTATGCTGCGTCTCCTAAGTTCGTCGCAGAATATTGAATGGCTTTTTGCAATCATACTCTTTCTGATTATTGGTTCTGCATTTCTGACCCATAGCTTTGGTCTTTCAGCAGCTCTTGGCGCATTTTTGGCGGGACTTTTGGTTGCTGAAACGGAATATCGCCATGAGGTTGAAGTGATTGTTGAGCCGATGAAAGGGCTCTTGATGGGGATATTCTTTTTATCTGTGGGGATGGCCACTGATATGGCTACAATATCTCAACATGCATTTTGGTTACCTGTTTCTGTGATTGGCATATTTCTAATTAAGGCGTTTGTGTTTTATCCGATTGCTCGTATTTTTGGTGTGCTGCCAAAGCGTGCGGCGCATTCTTCTGTCCTTCTAGCGCAATGTGGTGAGTTTGCGTTTATCATTATTGGCCTTGCCTTGGTTGGGGATTTATTACCAAAAGAAGATGCGCAATTCTTCTTGCTTGTTGCCGGTTTTTCACTTTTGATTACACCCCTTACGGCGCGATTGGCCCCTTTAGCGGAAAAACTTGTAAGTTTGGGAACGACAGAACATCATAGTGAAAATACAGAAGATGAGACATCACAAGGCAATCATGTAATTATTGGCGGTTTTGGACGTGTTGGTCAGACAATGGCACATATTTTGGAAAATCAAAAAATTCCTTATATTGCTCTTGATAACGACGGTGCTGTGATTTCTCAATTTCATGCTAAAGGGTACCCAGTGATCTTTGGAGATGTCCGAAAAATGGAACTTTGGTCACGTTTAAAGATTAACAATGCTGTGGCAGCTGTCCTAACAATTGATGACTTTTCTATAACAATGAGTATTGTTAAAACTTTAAGACAAAAATGGCCTTTTTTGCCTATTGTCGTTCGCGTTCGGGATGTTAGTCATATTAAAGAGTATTATGAAGCCGGGGCAACCATTGTGGTGCCTGAAACGCTGGAATCCACGTTGCAACTGGTTCGAACGTTGTTAGAACAGATTGGTTTGGAGGGCGAGGATGCGCAAGATATTATCAAGAAATATCGGCAGAAAGTGCTTTCTTGAATAAAGGTTTGTTTATGTCACAGAAAAATATCTCTATTTATATAACCCGAGTTATGGATCAGGATTGAGAGAATTTGTCTTTTATTTTGATCATTGAGAATTTTACTCTCTAGTTATCTCTTAATTGCTGAGTGCACTGTCCTGAACAGAAGCATCCAAAGTGATCAGTTCGTCCCTTTGACGGTCAGTCACAAAAAAGAATGCCTGAAAGGGGTAGTATAAATAGCGGAGTAATAGTGCACCACGGTAGCAGCGTGATTCGGCACGCTGCGGCGGAGTGAAACTGCGCCATTTGATAACGTCTTAGTTTTGATTCTTAAGAATTTAAACGAAGGCGGGGATATGAAGACCGTGGATATTTATGTAAAAGTGAGGCAAGCGTATTTTAGAGAAGGTAAGAGTAAAAGAGAGATAGCGCGTTTGTTTGGTGTCAATCGGCGTACGGTTGATAAGATGCTCAAACATTCCATTCCACCGGGTTATCATAGGCGTCAGCCAGTCACACAACCTAAACTTGTTCCGTTCAAAGAGATTATTGATGAGATTTTATCGACAGATAAATCTCGTCCGAAGAAGCAGCGCCATACGGCACAGCGTATTTTTGAGCGTCTTAAAGATGAGCATGGGTTTACAGGTAGCTATACGATAGTTCGAACCTATGTTTGTGATAAGAAGTTCAAAACCAAGGAATTTTTTGTTCCTTTGTCTCATGCACCAGGGCGTGCTCAGGTTGATTTTGGAGAGGCTTTGGCTGTAATCGGTGGTATTGAACGCAAAGTTCATTATTTTGCTATTGATCTTCCGCACAGCGATTCCTGCTTTGTCTCTTTTATGGTCGATCAACTTATCTGCTTATCAAATAAATATTTGAACGCAGGTTGATCTTATGCGTATCCATCGGAGACGAGTGAGGCTTTTTGCGATATTCATGTGTGAGCATTCGCTTTTTTCGGAGGCATTCCCCAATCGATTGTTTATGACAACACCAAGATAGCTGTGGCACGCATTTTAGGAGACGGTACTCGGGAGCGGACCAAGACATTTACGCAATTGCAATCCCATTATCTGTTTGAAGATAAATTTGGCCGTCCAGTCATAGCATTTTCCTGAAAAGTGGGAACCGGTTTTCGGATAAGGAAATGCTTATCAAGAACAAAGGTAATGACAAGGGGAAGGTTGAAGGACTGATCGGTTTTGTGCGTTGCAACTTTATTGATCAATCTTTGTTTTAATTTTTTGAAAAAAAAACAAAGAGAAAATTGATCATAATTTTATACTCCCTGTTCCCCGTTTTGAGAACTTTGATGCCCTTAATATGTATTTGGAACAGCAGTGCCTACATCGTCAAGGAGCTTTGTTGCGAGGTCATAAAGAAACGATTGAGCAAAGGTTAAGCCGTGATCTCG
>JBCCCO010000108.1:0-8494 GCA_039033475.1 Pseudomonadota bacterium
ACACCGCGGCTCTTGTTTGGGAGAGCGCATTTAATGAAATCCCATTCCAAATCCGTCATATCAAAACGCGACATCAACACTCCCCCTCTATAAAATAAGGGAAATGAATCATATTCGCTTGATTGTGTAAACTATTTTATGAGTACGCTGCCTAGTTCTCATATCGTATTTATAGCTATTCACAAAAATAACGAATTGTTTTTAGCTTTTGTTTCATGGCTTACAGTTCAGATATGAGAGAGCGTGTAATACTCTTCGTAAGAGACAGTGGCAGCAAACCAGCAGTGAGCCGTATTTTTACATTGGTCTTTCCATCGTTTTTCGTTGGGTTAAGTCAGGACCAGAGTCAAAACCCTTTCGTTCTGGCCCGAAAAGCAGCCGCAAATATGATCGTACTCAGCTTATATTTTTGTAAGCGCTCAATCAAGCAGTTATATTTTTCACATTCAAGGCACTGCTGTCCCGTTAACGATTACATAGGTCATTTATTTATGCAGCAAATCAGTTCATTAAGACCACAATCAACTTATTGAAATAAAGCAGGAAAGCAGTAGGTGCAATTAGAAACTTTACAATCGCGTCTTATACCAGTTCACATTGATTAACACTCAAACGACGACACTGATCTGCATCTGAACTGCTCTTCGCAAAATCATAAAGTTGCGTAAGTGAATAATCCGTAATGAGTGAAACTGCTTTTCCCATGACAAACCTCTTTCGTGTGTTTGTCATCTTGAATCATATTCGCAACGTCAAGAAAAGAGCTTTTATATATGAGTCAGATCCAATGTGAACTGGTATAAATCAATCGACAGAAGAAACAGGAGCAACATCAAATCAGGTATTGAATACTGCAGATGAATTATTTCAACAGTCAGAACTATTAAATAAAGAAATTGAGAAATTTATAGCTGAGATTAGAACTGGCTGAACATCTAATTTTTATTAAAATACTCTAATTTCTGTTATTGGTAATCTTCGTTAATACAGGTGAAGCTATATTTAAGTCTGTGCTTAAGGATGCATATTAAGCTATCCTCAGGATGACTATTGTATAGAAGCCCGCACCCGCAATCTTACATAATCGGCGGTCCAGTTGCCTTGATGGTCACACAAACATGGACGCAGTAACTCGACCACCTCTTGTACCACTTTAGAGCGAAGTGGCTCTTCAAACTGATCAAAAAATGGCTTGCGGAAATGTAAGATCCACCCTTGTGCACCTGTTGGCAACGGCGTTGGGCGGGGAAACAAACCAATATCTTGTACAGTAAAACCAGCAGCTTCTAGCAACCCACGATACTGTTGCGGTGTTGGGAAAAACCACGGCCCGGCAAGGGAAATATCCCCGTCATATTTCTGACCAATGGCGCGCATGGCTATGATCAGGCTTGACACGTTACCATGACCACCCATTTCTGCAACAAAGCGTCCTCCTGGTTTTAAACAACGCCGAATGCCAGCAATAACCTCTTGTGGCCGTGACATCCAATGTAAAGCCGCATTTGAAAACACAGCATTAAATTCATGGTCAAATGTCAGATGGTGGCCATCCATTTGCCTCACATCCAACCCTCGAGATTTTGCTGCCTCCAGCAAATCCAGGCTGGCATCAACGCCGACAACCTCAGCCCCTGCCTTAACAATTTTTTCTGTTAAAGCCCCATCTCCACACCCAAGATCTAGAATACGTTCACCTGGCTCGGGAGCTAATAAAGAAAATACGTCTCCTGCTAGCTCTGAAACAAAGCGGGCATGTGTTTCATAATTCTGAGCGTTCCAAGTTTGCTGCTGTGAGGGATCTTGTGGAGAATGTCTTGTCATATGCTTTTTGTACTATAGCTGATCCTGTTTAGAATGGTCTATTTTTTGCTGATACTTTCAATTTGTCATTCCAGCGATTTAAGTGCGGAATCTCACAAAAAGTGCGAATAGATCCCAGCTTTCGCTGGGATGACGTTGGTTGTTATTGTATGTGAATAAAATAAAAAATCATTTTAAATCGGACGCACTATATTCGCAACAACGACGTTTCTATTCAGGCGTCCACGGCTTATAGTCTCCGGTTGCAGGAGGGCGTTCCCCAGCGTGTAACGTACTGCCTGGTGGGCGGTAAGCATAATCTGTTCCCGTCATATTAGGTTTGTGCGGCTGTTGCCAAGATTTTGGCGTATAATCTTGTTCTGTCGGCGGCACATCGACTGTGTGGTGCAACCACCCATGCCAATCCGGTGGCACAGTGCTAGCCTCGGAGATGCCATTATAAATGACCCAGCGCCTTGGACCATTACCACGTTCTTTATAATAAGAATTGCCAAACTCATCCTTGCCAACAAACTCTCCGCTTTTCCAAAGCGTAAAACGTGTTCCGATTGTATTTCCATTCCACCAGGTGAAAATTTCGCTCAAAAGCCCCATACGACTCACTCCATATCATCGTCGTTTTTATTTCCGCATCTCAACTGCTGCAATTTTGTGACATATTTTAGCCCAAGTGAAAACAAAAAAAATATCACCTGCCCGATCACTATAGAATCGCTGTAAATACGATGTATTCACGTGTTTGCTAGCCTTATTTGCAGTCTCTAAGTTCCGCAATAATCCAAAGCTTATTAACAGTATATTAGCCCTCCATACACAACATGTAGGTGTTGATTTTGCGCAATTACCACAATATATTGATGGCAGTGCTTGACGATAAAACAAGAATCGTCACAAAGTCTAAACATTGGAGTAATCATGAGTATGAGCGTTTTAAGTTCTGTAAGCTTCATCATAAAACACAAAAAGAGGCTTAGAGAACCCAGGGGGCGTAAACACAATTTAAATCTTTTAACCGGTGCACGCATGTTCACAGGAACGTTTCTGGTGTGCCATTCTTAGGGGGAAATTCATGCGGATTGAACGCGTTTTTACCGAAGCTCACAAATCACCATACGATAAAATAAAATTCCGTGATGTCACCAGTGAAATTCGCAATCCTGATGGGTCCGTTGTTTTTCGTTTAGAGGATTTTGCTGTTCCAGATCATTGGAGTCAGGTGGCGGCAGACATTATCGCACAGAAATACTTTCGCAAAGCAGGTGTACCGGCGCGTCTTAAAAAGGTTGAAGAAAATTCCGTGCCATCGTGGTTGTGGCGCAGCGCACCAAATGAAGAAGCTTTAGCCCAACTTGCCAAGGACAAACGCTATTCTAGTGAAACAGATGCCCGGCAAGTGTTTGACCGTTTGGCTGGCACGTGGACATATTGGGGCTGGAAAGGCGGATATTTTACCACTGAAGATGATGCTAAAGCATACTTTGATGAGTTGAGATATATGTTCGCCATGCAAATGGCAGCGCCTAATAGTCCTCAATGGTTTAACACTGGTCTGCACTGGGCTTATGGTATCGATGGCCCAAGCCAAGGACACCATTATGTCGATTATCAGACAGGTCAACTCACGCGCTCGCAATCCGCTTACGAGCATCCGCAACCACATGCTTGCTTCATTCAATCTATTGAAGATGATTTGGTGAACGAAAATGGCATTATGGATCTTTGGGTCCGTGAAGCACGGTTGTTTAAATATGGCTCTGGCACTGGATCTAACTTCTCAAAACTTCGCGGTGAAGGGGAAGCTCTCTCAGGGGGCGGCAAATCATCTGGCTTGATGAGTTTTCTTCGCATTGGAGACCGGGCTGCTGGGGCTATCAAATCAGGGGGCACCACGCGCCGCGCTGCAAAAATGGTGGTGGTTGATATCGACCATCCTGATATTGAGAAATACATCAAATGGAAAGTTATTGAAGAGCAAAAAGTTGCTTCTCTTGTCACCGGATCAAAAATTTGTGCGGAACGTCTTAGTGCTATTATGAAAGCCTGCGTAAATTGTGAAGGTAGTGGCGATGATTGCTTTGATGCTTCTAAAAATCCGGCTTTAAAACGTGAAATTCGTGCTGCTCGCAAAGTCATGGTATCAGATAATTACATCCAGCGTGTCATTCAGTTTGCGCGCCAAGGCTATACCGACATTGACTTCCAAAGTTATGACACGGATTGGGATTCAGAAGCCTATCGTACGGTTTCTGGTCAAAATTCAAATAACTCCGTTCGTGTGAATGATGACTTCTTGGCTGCTGTTGTTAATGATGATGAGTGGAATTTGATTGCCAGGCGGTCTGGAAAACCGATCAAAACGTTGAAAGCAAGAGAACTTTGGGATCAGGTGGGATATGCAGCATGGGCATGTGCTGACCCTGGCATCCAGTTTCACACCACGATCAATGACTGGCACACTTGCCCGCAATCAGGCCCCATTCAAGCCTCGAACCCGTGTTCAGAATATATGTTCCTTGATGACACTGCGTGTAATCTTGCCTCGTTAAACTTAATGACATTCCGCAAAGACGATGGCACATTTGACATTACAGCTTTTGAACATGCGGCCAGATTATGGACCGTCGTGCTAGAAGTTTCTGTTTTAATGGCGCAGTTTCCATCAAAACGCATTGCCGAGCTATCTTATCGCTACCGCACTCTGGGCCTTGGATTTGCCAACATTGGCGGTCTATTAATGGCCTCTGGCCTTCCCTATGATTCAAAAGAAGGCCGTGCCTTATGTGGTGCTCTTTCTGCAATTATGACCGGTGTGTCTTACGCAACATCAGCTGAAATGGCGGGAGAGCTTGGGGCATTTCCAGGCTATGATAATAACCGGGATGATATGCTTCGCGTCATTCGCAATCACCGCCGTGCAGCCTATGGCCACGCTGATGACTATGAAAAATTGGCAACAGCTCCGGTCCCACTTGATCATGCATCATGCCCTGATCAAGATATGATTCATCATGCCTGCGTTGCGTGGGATAAAGCACTTAAACTGGGTGAACAGCATGGTTATCGCAATGCTCAAGCCTCTGTTATTGCTCCAACTGGAACGATCGGCTTGGTGATGGATTGTGACACCACAGGTATTGAGCCAGACTTTGCTTTGGTGAAGTTTAAGAAACTTGCTGGTGGTGGTTACTTTAAGATTATCAACCAGACCGTGCCAGTTGCCCTTGAAAAGCTGGGATATGACCAAGCAGCCATAGATAGCATCATCGAATATGCTGTTGGCAACGGTACTCTTAAAGGGGCTCCTGGTGTTAATCACGACAGCTTAAAGGCTAAGGGCTTCACACAAGACAAACTTGACACAATTGAAGCCTCTTTAGGCAGTAGCTTTGACATCAAGTTTGCTTTTAACAAATGGTCTCTGGGCGAAGACTTTTGCACCAAAGAGCTGAAGATTGACGCTGAAAAGCTGGATGATCCTGATTTTGATATGCTGAGCTCACTTGGCTTTTCTAAAAAGGATATTGAAGCAGCGAATGAATATTGCTGCGGAACAATGACTTTGGAAGGAGCTCCTGGCCTGAAAGATGAGCATTTGCCGGTATTCGATTGTGCCAATCCATGTGGCCGCAAAGGCAAGCGCTTTTTATCTGTTGAAAGCCACATCCATATGATGGCAGCGTCACAACCCTTTATTTCTGGGGCCATCTCCAAAACAATCAACATGCCAAATGAAGCCACTGTTGAGGATTGCCTCGAAGCGTATCAACTGTCATGGCAGTTGGCCTTAAAAGCGAATGCTTTATACCGCGATGGCTCCAAGCTGTCTCAACCTCTGAACGCCCAACTGCTCTCTGATGATGAAAATGAGCAAGAGGAGATCGTTGAGAAATTGGTGGCCAATAAATCTTCAACAGCACGTGCTGAGGTTATTGCTGAGCGCATTGTCGAGCGGGTGATTGAACGTGAGCGTCTTAAAGCCGAACGTGAAAGACTTCCAGATCGCCGTAAAGGTTACACTCAAAAGGCAAGTGTTGGTGGGCATAAGGTCTATT
Organism: Pseudomonadota bacterium; assembly: GCA_039033475.1. Taxonomy (GTDB): domain Bacteria; phylum Pseudomonadota; class Alphaproteobacteria; order Rhizobiales; family CBDHHC01; genus JBCCCO01. Next base: position 5,877 of record JBCCCO010000108.1, read on the forward strand.
TGCGTACTGGTGAGTATGAAGATGGCCGTCTTGGAGAAATCTTTGTCGATATGCACAAAGAAGGTGCTGCTTTCCGCTCACTGATGAACAACTTTGCCATCGCGATCTCTTTAGGCCTGCAATATGGCGTGCCTTTAGAAGAGTATGTTGATGCCTTTACGTTCACACGTTTTGAACCGGCAGGACTTGTTCGCGGGAATGACACTATTCGAAATGCAACATCTATACTGGATTATGTGTTTCGTGAATTGGCGGTGTCCTATCTCGATCGCAATGATTTAGCTCATGTGGACCCGAAAGAAATCGGCAATACCGTAGTCGGATCAGGCGATGATCCTGAAAAGACAACGCCGGCAGTTGATGCAGACCGCTATATGAGCAAAGGTTTCATGCGTGGAACATTAAATTCCAAAGTCATGATGGTTTCAAGTGATACAGCGCATCAGCCGAGCACCGTGCCAAATAACCTGGGGAATACAAAAGAAACAACCGGAACAGAAGCCACAGCAACGCTCCGTCAGGTTGTCTCCTCAACACAATTCACGACAACGCCTCATGCAACAGAAGGTTCCGCTGCGATTGATATGGAGAAAACTGTAGCTCTGCACTCAAATAATACAAACGTTGCCAGCACTGCCGTTCCGCATAACCGTGCCTCGCAAATTGCAGAAGCCAGAGTGCGTGGATATGAAGGTGAAGCCTGTCCTGAATGTGCAAACTTCACACTTGTGCGTAATGGCACTTGCCTGAAATGCGACACTTGTGGTGCAACGACCGGCTGCTCTTAAAATACTCCTGAAGCGATATATGAGCGTCCATGTAACCGGCATGGATGCTCATAAACTCCCTCCCCACCGCGATAGATTTATCACACGCCACACAAAGTATTTTGAAAAACAAACATAAAAACAATCGAATCATAGTATTATGGTACGTGTTTAAGTATTAAGCTCAAATTTCGGCTTTATATTATGTCAATACAAAGAGGGGGCTGCTATGCAGAGTGAAGAACAAATTCAATCTGTTGTGTTTTTCTTAACAGATCATCTATGTTCTGCAATCGAAGAAGGAGAACAAATTCTTAATCTCAGCTACACCTCTGAACCTCTTTCTGAGGACCTTAGCTCTGACGATATTTTGGATCGGCTTGACGACTTTCACCAGTTCTTAGATCAAATTCGTACGTTAGAGTTTTTGTTAGTCACAAAACTCAATCAGGCTCGCCATTGGTGTATACATCTGCGATATCTCGACAATGAATTTAAAGCAATGCTTGATCTTTTTAATTCAGCCACAAGCGCTTTAGTTGATATAGAGCGTGTGCTTGGCATTGACGAGCATGGTATGTTTAATGGTGAAGACTCCCATGAACATTTTATCAAGTGTCGCAAGCTTATTATTGAGCAGAGTGATAATGAAGGTTACCCTTCCGATATTCAAATTGATGATAACTATCTTTTAGGGGGCAAGATTCCACTGACAGATGTGCTTGATGCCTGCAACACGTTTTTGGATAGCATTGATATTCGCTATGATGTCATGGAAGATGCGACAGAAAGTAAGAAAGAGCAAAAGGATAATGCTATTCAACCTACAGACCAAAATGATGTAGAATTACCTCAAGAACAATTTAAGACAGCCTAAACTATTTAAAAATAATTTAGGCTTATAATGAATATGAATCGGATTTAACGGCCTTATATAAAAGGGCAATTCTTTATAAAAAATTAAAACATAATAGATTCGAGCATGATTTCTAAATAAACATCAAAGCAAAATGCTCAGGTGTTATATTCTATGAACTTTTTTGGTTCCTTTAAAAGTGTTGAAAAACGGCGAGCTACGCGTAGAAAAACATTTCTGGGCGGAGATATAATTTCAGGCGATAACACACCATCAACGTATTGTCTTGTCAGAGATTTATCACTTAACGGATGTATGTTGAGTGTTGAGAAAAATACGAATATACCAGATGAATTTCTGCTTGAGCTAAGCAACGGTGAAGAAAAGTATTGCACTATAGTATGGCGCTCTGGACACAGAATAGGCGTTGAGTTCTTGTGATAATCCTAGCCTGTAAAACAGACTGTGTAACTGCCAGGTTAAATATGTCCAGCCAGCTGGTCTTCGAATTGGATTATGAACCTATTCATAGCAGATTTCCAGTTTTGCATTGGCATGGTTCATTTTTTAGCAGCTGCCTGGATCGCCAGATAGATAACTTTGATGGCTGCTTCATCATTTGGAAACAGTTGCGGACCATGTAAATAATGCAGAGCTGAACTTTGGTGTCCGGAAAAACCGTCTCAATCGCATCTGGAAAACCTTTCAAGCCATCAATGCAGGCAATCAGGATATGTTCGACGCCACGGTTCTGCAACTCAGTGAGAACTGAAAGCCAGAATTTGGCCCCTTCCGTCTCAGCCAGCTAAAGGCCCAGCAATTCCTTATGACCTTCCAGATTGACACCTAAAGCTAACTCAACCACTACCGACTGAAGTCGGTAGGTTGCTTTATGACTAAAGTCATTAGTGTTTAGTGTGCATGCTCCGCATGCTAGTTTGATATTTTCTTACCGCTTGAAAGCGGTGGTTTTAGACCACAAAAAGAGACAATAA
>JBCCCO010000109.1:0-8392 GCA_039033475.1 Pseudomonadota bacterium
CGCCTGACTTGAGTTATCGTCTTGCGCGTGTCTTTCTTGGACCAAGATATCGATTTCCAGGTCTGGCAAAGCTTTGTCTTATCTATTGTCGCGACAACTTTTGTCTCGTTTGCACAAGCGGATAAGATCAGCGGGAGTAATAGGAGTGTCAGGTATTTTATTGGCTTCATCGTCTGCTTCTTTTAAAAGTTGGTTGAATTGTTGTTCTTGAGCTATTAGGGAATCCTTGATAGCTGCTATCTTCTTGGTGTATTTGGTCTCAGCATTTTCATAGCCATGACTTCGACCTTTCATATAGATGTATCCGCTGCATGCGGTAAGTCCGGTCAATACGATGGCGATCATGGAAAAACTGCTTAAGTTTCCCAGCACCATGCGAAAGATAAGACCGCCAAAATAGCTCATGGGATTGCTTCCTTTGTAATTTGTTCGTTATTCAGTTTCTGAAGGCCAACATAGAGTTTCAAACACACCGCCACTATGACAATGCCGGTAATGATCGGGCCTACGATCCAGGCAATAGATTCAAGAGAGCTCATTTCAGCTTTGAGCAGATTTGCAGATGTCAACAGCTCTGATATAAATGCTGTGAGGACTGCGAGAGCACCCGCAGGAGCACCTACATTTTTAACGGTTTCGGTAACTGGATTAGGAGACTCTGACTCTTTGGACTCTTGTCTGGCAAGTTCTTTGGCTTGATATTCAACCGCGGCATTTGCAAGTTTGATGTGATATCTGTTCTTATAATATGCAGGGCCGTTGTAATGCTTAGCAAAGGTTTTCCAGTCCGCATTGAGATAAGCCTGGTGCATCTTCTTGTTATGCTTTATAAATTTGACAACGGCTTTGATTTGGTTGCCAACACTACGGTTCATAGCCTTTACAAACGAATGAACATCGTCATAGCCGCAAACCTCATGATTGAACCCCATGATCTGAAACAGGCCCCATGAAGTTGATTTTAGAGCTGCGGTTTTATCAAGGGCGAAAGCTTTGTTAAATTGCCATTTTCGATAAGGAACGCCTCTCCATCTCGGATGGGCAAAGCCTTCTGAAACAGCCTTATCCCGCTTATCAGCATCATGCTTGATATATCTATGAAAGATATGAGGCTCGAATAATTTAGCCCCTGGCTTGCCATTGCTTTCTATCTTTATAACAGCCCTTAAGCGAGATACAGGCCCGCCAAGCTCTTTGGCTGCTGCCTCAAGCTCAGCCCTAGTCAGAGGTGTAATTGTCATTGATTGTCCATAAAAAAAGCCCACTAGGATTGCGGGCTAACTAAGTATTTTTGAAATATAAAATTTTAATTATTAAGAAGAAGGCTTTTCTTCTTGTGGATACTGTATAACTTCAGAGCTTATGTATTCTTTTTGTTCTCCAGGATGGTAAAATCCTTGGAGTTCTGACGATTCGGTACCGCACTGCGCACAAACAGCTGTTCCATTTGAATACAGCTTAAATGTAATGCATCCGCAATCACAGCACCAAATCTCAGGGCTGTTTTTATCTTTAGACTTAAATTGGAGAATATTATTCATGAGCAAAAAGAAAAGCACCTTTAAGATCGGCCGAGATGCTGAGAATGGACAATTCATTCCAGTCCAAGAAGCACAGCGACGTAGAAAAACTGCGATAGTTGAAACTATTAAAAAGTCTAGCAGTACGAGTAAGAACAAGAAGAGTGCCAAACAGTAACAGCAATTACTGTTTGACGTAACATCTCATTTGCTAAGAGAGGTGTCGACTTAAAAGTCGGCATCTTTTTTTTATAATATAAATATTGATTTGTTAAATGAATATAAATTCAATATGATATTTTCAACACTTAATTTCACCATCAAGAAACATCCCCTTTAACCCTGGCAGAGTTGGGGGATTAAAGCACCATAAGGTAGTTTGTGATGACTGATGGCTGGACGTTTTGAGCGTCTCCTATGCCAAAAGTATCTGAAGAGGTTGCTGAATTAGGCCCTGAGACCAGCGTCCCGCCCCCGCTCTGAACCGAAATATTTCCAGATGATTCCCTAATCCCATGACCATGCTCTTGCACCGCCTGGTTACCTCCAGATTGCCCAAGACTATTGCCATCAAACCCGGCAAACCCCGTTGTAATTAAACCGTTAGAGGTTCCCCCCATATTACTACGGCCAAGTAGCGCACGGCTTCTGGTATTAGGTGTGTTAAACGTTGTTGCTCCATCCCCGCGCCCCCAAGGAAGCAATCTAACATCAATCCCTGTTTGCGTTGCTGTGGCATTAGCGGACATCGTTATCGTAGAGCCAGATACAGAGGATACTGTCGTCCCGGCAGGAATGCCATTACCCTCAATAAGACACCCTGCTCCAATAGCTTCTGTAAGGCCGCTTATGCTCGTAAGTTGATTTCCAGCGTTTGTGGTATTAGCTGTAACCTGAAGTGTGATATTGTCAAAAACTTCATCATAGATTGTTCTGCTTAAGGTCTGCCCATAAGTAAAAACAGTGCCTGTTGGCGCTATGACTTCAGCAGTTGGGATGAGTTGACCTGGACGTCCTAGCTTATTGTTTTCAACGACAACCCAGTTCGAGCCGTTGGAAACTAATTGCAAAAAACCATCTCTAGCAAACATCTTAAATGAGTTTCGATTATCGATAACTTGACCTGTTATTGCGTTGATTGTTACGACATTTGCTCCTGATGTTTTCTTAAAATATAAGCTTTTTCCATTTCCAGAAGTTATGGCGCTCGGTAGCGTAAATGTAATATCATTTGAAGTTGTATTTGCGAGAAATCCAGTCCCAAGTTCAGATGTTATGACTGTTTTAGTGGAGGCTGTTATTGTCGACCATTCTAACAAGAGCTTGGCAGAGTCACTAGAGCCACTTGTTGGGTCAACCGCCTTTGGAAGGTTGTCATAAGTCCTCAAAGTGACATCAGAGCTTGATGTAATGACAATTTTATAATCGTAAGTGTCATCAACATAAATAAGAGGTACGAAACCTCCCGCATCACACACCACAGGCTGCGCATGCGCAACTGTTGCTGCACTATCCTGCCATACTGTCAAAGCTGTTGTTGTGCCGGCGCGATAAAAGTAAAGCTTCGCACCCGATTGTACAACGCCGCTGTCATTTGATATTTGACGGCCGCTTATAAATGATAATTCTGTTGCCATTGATTTTCCAATAAAAAACCCGCCTAAAAGGGGGCGGGAAATATAGTTTGAGATTTTTGACTTAAATTGAAGAGGTATTTTTTAAACTGAAGTGCTTTCTACAAATTTTTTAATCGAAGAAGCTATCTCAAATGCAAAATTAAAAGAGCCGTAAAGCAGACAGTTTAACTGCCAGGTTAAATATACCCTGCAGCGTTCCCCGAATGATAGCAACCATAACATCATACTGGCACATGCGCATAGACAAGCGCTTTTTTTGAATGGCTCATCATTTTGTTAACCTTATTTCTTGCAATCAACTGAGCTCCACTATGGTCCACTTTATGTGATAAATAATTTTTTGTTATTTCTGAAATCAATGTTGCGGCTATCGCAGTACCAATAGTTTCTGCAGAAGAAAGTTTAATTATTTCAGAAGCTACGAAAGCCGAAGTAAGTCCTACAATATAAGATAAGTGAGAAACTTTGTTTAAAGTTATACTAAAAACACCTTTATCACGATTTATTATGCTCTGATTTATTAAATTGTCAGGAGTCAAGGAAAATTCTAATTCTCCACTCAGTTTCTCTGCTATTATTGAAACATACTCCTTAAGAGCCTTTTTCCTCTCCTCAACCTTCTCATTTCTATTCTTAAATATACCGCGTAGTTTATAAGCCTCTTTTGATCCCGCAATCATAACAACCATATCCCATGCAGAGAACTCAAAACTGTCATAGCCTTTTGGTCTTGGTTTAGGGTTATAGTTTATGATATCAGTTGGACCTAATGAGTGCATTTCTTCATAAGAAGAACTTACATAGCCTTGTTTTTTGATGTATTCTGAGTATTCCGGTATGCCATTAAAGTTCCATTTGAGGTTAGCTTGCATATCTTGGCTAACTCGATCCCACATAAAAAAATCAACAATTGGGCCAAATTTTTCATTGTAGACTTTTCTTGCATTTTCATCGTCAATTTCATCAACTAATGTTCGGAAAAGAGTATGGGCAGTTAATGAATTGGTTTCTTTAAGGTTTTGAGTTTTCTTATGTATGCCTTTATACGCATTATTATTGATTTTTAGATGCGTTCCATCTTTAAATAAGATTTCACGCTCAGACTGTTCAATGCGATTAAATGCTAAATCAATTTCTTCCTTAAGCTGATTTTGGCAATTTGCGTAATAATTTTTATCTGATTGAAAAATACCTATGCATTGTTCTGTATTACCATGCGTGTAGCATCGTCTAAAATATTCATTAATAAAATCTCTATATGTATAAGTCTCATAAAGAAATATATTTTCTCCATTCCTATCATTAGCAATCTTTATAAGATTTTCTATGGTTTCTTCTTTGGTTATAAAATCATAAGTATGGTTTGAATGGGGGCCATTTGTTTCAAATGATCTTTTCAAATAATACTTAGCAACAAGCTCAATTGGCCTTGGATCTTTAGCGAATTGATCTTTCGAGAAATAAACACCTTCATTTGTGAATAATTTAATTGGAACGATATTATTGGCTAAATCGTTTGCAATTAGGCTTTTAGCAAGCCCTCCAAAAGTCATTGCTAATGCAGGACATTCAAAAATTGCGGGGGCGGGTACGGCAATTTGATAATCAAACAGAACAGCATTTATTAATTCAATTGTACATCTTTCATAGATTGCTCTATTTCTCCTAATGCGAGCATCAAAATAGCTTAGGGCAACGAGATGCTTTTGATTTCCCATAGAGCATATCCTCAAATTAACGAAGTCATATTTCAACAGCTGCCATATGCCATTCCGTAAGGAACGTTGCATTCGTTTTTGCAGTATAAACATAGAAATATGCTTTATTTTATTCTTTTCAACTGCTTTTGCACATGAATTAATTTACCTAAATACTATTCACCTCTGGATACTATTGGCTCAAGCTGTAATTCATTTGCAAAGTTTTCGGCTTGCGGTGCTAAGTCTTCTTGTTGCAACATCCAGGCTCTTAGGTTGTTTAGAGCAGCGCTATAGTTCTTCGCAGCTTGTTTTGCTTTGGGCGTTAACCTAGCTGCATCCCTAAGAACTTCATTTGCAACGGCATAATTCTCGACCATATTAACATAGGCTCTTGCTGCTTTAGGCGATGTCAAAACTTTAGCCATTCCGTATGAAGTCAACAGACTGCTCGCTGTTGTCCAAAGATCCAATACAGCACCACCTCCAACTATTCCGTAGAATAGATTTCCTCTGGCAGTTCCGGAGTGATTGGCTAACTTTGCGACTTTTTCGTAAGACTTTGAAACTTTATAGAGGTTGTCCAAGGACTTTCTGACCTGGCTTCCTTTCGGAAACAGTTGACTTAAAGCTCCAGCCTCAAATTCCCGGTAATTCTTTGCAAACGTATTGACAGAGAATTCATCCACAGAGCCTACACTTGCGGTAGGCCTCCCCATACTTTGCACAATAGCAGATTTTAAAACATCCTCATCTTCTTTATTGAGAACTGAAATCATGCGCTTTAAATTCTGTTTACTGGCCCTTCCTCCTGATTTTGCTTGCGCTACGATACTGTCAAAAATTTGCTCATCTGATTTAGAGCCAAGCATATTTCTCAGATCTTTAGTAACCCATGGCATTCTGATAGCCTTGTTGCCTCGCATTATTTGCCCCGACAATGCCAGAAGCTTGGATCTGACCTATATTTGAATAGCCTTGGGCTTCTCGTGCACCTTGTTGTGTTGTATATCCTGCCAGGGCTCCTGCTGCGCTTTGACCGCGCCGCGCTCCAGCATCCATACCGCCTTGATAATTGTAGTAATCCTGTAAAACTATGGGGGCTATTTTTTGCGTGAGCTCATGACCGTAGGCACCGCTCCTAAGCATTCCATTTGCTGCCATAGTAGATTTCACATTTGTCGTTGCATCGCCCACAACATCCTGTAACAAAGCATAGCTTGGGTTGGATTTATAACGCTCCAGGGCTAAGACTTGCCCTTCCTTACCCCCCAAACCATAAGCGTCACCATAGTAATCATCATATTCATAGCCGCGCTCTATGTAGGGCTGAAGATAGCCCTCAGCTTTTTCAAAGAACTCTCTTTGCTGCGCCATTCCCTCACGGGTTAAACGCTCTTGAGCGCGTGAAGCGCGTTTAGACTCTTTTGCAGCTTTGTTGCCTGCAATTAAGCTCGTTACACCGCCTAATATAGCTGAAAAAACCATATCAATCCTGCCTAAATGAGTTTACGAAAGTATTCCATTCGCTATCGACCGTCGAGCCGCTTGCAGATCCGCTAGCAGCATCAACTGCATTCGCTTGCGATTGGATGATTTCAAAAATAATTTCAAGTTGACGACGCCATTCTGGTGTGACATTGCCGTTTTTATCGACCATTGGGACTCCTTCAACGGGAAGCCCTATAAGCTCTCGTGTCATGCCTGTAATTTATCTCCTAGAACAGCAGCATAAGACAGCGATCGCACGACAGGGCTGGAAACCTCGATTTCCCAAACACGTCCCTGCTCATTGGTCTGCCCAAGCTCTTGGAATACAACCCGGCCATTACGATCTGATAGCTTGCCCAAAGGTCTGAACCTCTGATTTGACCAAGTAAGACCAAGATCATCTGACCATCTAATACCAACTTGTGGATTGCTTTCCCATGTGTTAGAGCTGTTCAATCCAACACCTAAAATGAAATCCAAATACAAACGGTCAATAATCATTTGATTAGGGTAGTCATGCATTGGGGCTGATCTGAGACGCATGACCAAAGCCTCACCATTTTCAGAGAACACATCTTCATCCAAGAGATAAAAATTAGGACTTTGATAGTCACCAAAGATAGTTTTACCTGATAATTCCACAGAGCATTCAGCTCGCCAAAAATCCAGCCCATGTGATTTTCGTTTAAACCATTTATTCGTTGTGCGGTTGTACTGCCAGGTCCAAGAATTGCTCTTGATCACATAAAATGCAGCCCCACGAGAGTGATATGTGAAGGCTCTAATTTCGCTTTTGTCGACCGTTTTTCGGATATCTTCATCCAGGGCCTGGTGATACAGAGGCATGGGGGCATATCCTTGCGCTCGATACACACTGAAATCATCAGCAAGCCAAAAAATATCCTCATCAAGACTCGCAACGCTATCACGAGCTGCACACCCCTTTTGGATGTTCACAGATGTGTTTCTTCTGTACGGCGCTGTAGAGGCCCCTGTGTCTCTCCATACCTCTATAGATTTTTTCCCAAAAGCCCAATACTCTTGCTTATGTGCAATGCCTCGCACATTATCGTCGTTGTCGCCTTCAGAACTAAAGAAAGAGCTTGACCCTACAGAACGAACATCATCAACATCTGAGTAATAATGTCTTCCATCTTCAATGGCATAAATGACGCGCTGATTTAAAAAGGTTACACTGATTGGAGTTGGCAAGTCGGCGTCTGTAATTTCCAAAAGGTTGTCACCTTCTATAGAGTATTTCAACCCACCCGTAACAATAGCAACTTGCCGTCCACCAGACTTTTGATTTACTGCCATTATTGCACGATCTAGTGTTGTGATCCCACCTATGATTGTAAAAAATGTGCTTGAACCATCATATTCTAATTTCACAACAGCAGATCCCATAAGAGCATAAGCAATTGTATCGCTAAATTGAGCAATGCCCCGACAATCATTTGCATTTGTCACACTTGTCAAAAGTGAAAAGCCACCCGCCGCATAAATGGGATAAGGATGCTTGCCCTCATTGACCGATTGGATATAACAATTTAGATGCTCAGGGCCACCATCTGCACTATATCTCCCTGTATCAGCTTGTGTCCCGAAAGAAATGGGGACTGGACTATTACTCATGAGCTGCGTTCATCCGGAATAAAGCGAATAGACTCTTCACGACTGTCATCTAACATTGAATTGCGCATATTTAGGGCCGTCCGTTCAATACGTGCCGCACGTTCTCCCTTAATGCCTGATCCTGCAAGGAAATATTCAGCCAAATTCCATCCAAGCGTTGCTAAATACTCTTGTCTAACCCTGAAAATTATCAATACGGCTGGTCATCACAATATGCGCCCCCTCTTTTGGCAGAAGCGCATCCAGATCCGTTCTTTTCTCCACGTTGTCATAGATCAGCAGCCAGGGTTTCTCAAATCCGCTGTCTGAAAGGGCTTGCAATGTCAACAAGGCAGCCTGTTCCCGGTCTTCCAGCTGTTCCAACCCAGGGATGAAGAAGGCCCCAAGTTCACCCAATGAGGAGATGATATTC
>JBCCCO010000110.1:0-8318 GCA_039033475.1 Pseudomonadota bacterium
AGCCGTAGATTGGAAAATAGCTTTCTATCATATCATCATAGGTCTCGTTTGCCAGCGCCCGTGCATCTTCTGCGGTATAGCCATCTGCAATGGCATCATAAGAAACCAGATCAGCCATTTTACTTGCCATAGTGCGTATTGCTTCATCCGCTTCTCTTAACTCTGGGGTTAATTGATGGTTTCCGTTTAGAGTATCTTTCATATACGTAGCAGCGTCCAAACCATAATCGCTGGCGACATTTGAAATCACAGCTGCTATTTCTTCATCCGTTGAAGCATCTGAGATATATTCCTGAACAAGAGCGGTAAGTGGCGCAATCTGACCCGCAACCCAAAAGTCCATAAAGTCATCAAGCGTGGCCAGCTCTGATGCGAAAATGTTTTCTTGGTCTTTTGTGTCGTCAGTTGCAATTTGCGCTAGATTGGTTGAGATCTGACGAGAGGCCTTTTGTTGATGGCTTGTAGGCTGAGCAGAGCTGTTAAGTTGAGCTGCTGCAATTTGAACCATGAGCTGACTGAACGTTTTATTTAAATCATCGAATGTTCCAGGGTAGGCGCTAGTCATTTTCTCTATAGCAACCAATTGGTTCATAAGTGCATTTATATCAGAAGAGTTATGTGCTACAAATTCAACCATATCAGACGTATAAAGTTGTTTTATTGCCGTTGACAATTCTGTATCTAATATTTGATTTTCATGGATCAGCTCATTAAAACTCTCTCTGTCAGAAAATTTATGTGCATTTGATTGTAAAGTGTCCATGGTATTGAATAAATTGCTAACAGTACCTTTTGTATCTTTTGCATTCGCTTCGCTTGGGTCTGATAAAGTTGTTGCCGTGCGAGGATCATTAAGAAAGCGTGCAGCATTTATTTGTGGTAGTGCAATATTTCCCATTGCTTGTTTGATTTGAAAATTGTTGAGAACTGTTTGTCCTGAAAACATAAGTGAAGATCCAACAGACAGAGCAATAGCAGATATTGGAGCTATTTCTGCAACTTCAGGAGACAATACCGCAGCTGGTATTCCCGCAGCTGCTAAGGAAAGAAATTCCGCACCTATCTTTTTGTTAGATGTATCATCCTTAGGAAATGATTCAATTTGCCCATCAAATCTGATTATACTGTCTTTTGAGCCATTTATAGCAGAAACATCAGAAGTAATTTGTTCAAATGTTGCATTCAGGATTTGCTGGTCATTGAATAATTCGCCATCAATTTTAGCTAGCTCTTGCAGTCCATAGATTTGAGTGTAAAGTTCACTTAATTCAGGTATTTGAGTTTTTACTAATGCAAATATTTTATTTGTCGCGTCTTGCGCAAGCGTATTTGTCTGTATCTTATTTTTTGATGCATCCAGTGATATTGTATTAAGATTTTGCAAGGATTGCATGATTGCATCAACATTTGCTTTGATTGGGTCGGTAATATCTGGCCTTGGATTTTCTATATCGAATTGCTGTTCCGCTGTATAAATCTGAGTGTTTATGAATTCAGCAAGTCCTTCCCCTATATGTTTAAGCAACTGAATTTGATTGGTATAGTCGTAAATCTTATTAACCTCATCAGAGGCATCTTTATAAGATTGTGATAAACTTTCCAAATTGTTAGAGACATAGTAAGCACTTATTTCTTCCAAAGAAATACTGGCTTTACCTAGGCTCGCTTGTGCATCTTGTAAAAACTCTGAGGCGGCACTTTGAAGTTGTTTGGAAATAATACTGGCCTGGTTTGCAATATCAACCGACTTATCATCAACCTCAGCAGCTTCGGCAACTTCTCCTAAGGCATCTAATTTAGCATCTATTTGCAGTAAAAGTTCATCCACAGCAGTTTTTAACTCATCAGGCAGTTCTTCAAAATATGGTGATACCTGCTCTTGTTCGAATAACTGTTTTATATTTTTAAGCTTACGAAGATTTTCAGTTTTTGCTAGCTCAGCAGCTATTGTCTTAACCTCCTTTTCACTTACCTTAACGTCATTATGTACTTCTGAATTTATTGGTGATACTTCTGCATTTGTTGCAGCAGTATCATCTGCTAAGTTGAGTAGATCATCAGATAAACCGGCATACATATTGGCTGCAGCAGGGTAGTAAATACGGCTATCGACTGCATCGCTATCTATGACTAGCGGGTTTTCGACTTCTAGTTCTGCCGCAGGTATTGATGCCACAGTGCTGGATTTTGTTTTAGCGGCCTTTGCAACGCTGTTGGCTAGTCCAGCATAATTTGACGCTATACTTGCACTGAGGTCTACAAGACCTTGTAACGGGACTGCATCCACATTTGCGCTTTGAATTTCAACAAGTGTTTCATTCAAATCTGTCACAACGTAGAATAGTTGTGTAGCAGCTTCATTGAGTTCTGCCGCAGATCCGCTATTTTGTAATTCTTGAAGGATGATGTCATTATTTGATTTAATATCTTTCAGGTCACTATTTATTTGATCGCTGCTACCTAATTCTGATTGAGCTAATACAACGGCACCTATGGCAACCATAATTCCGGCAACCAATAATGCTGCGGGCCTTACAAGAGCTGAAACTCCGCCTTCGATACTGCTAACTTCCGCCAGTTTTAAAGCTGCATCCCGAGTCGCATCTTTTAACGCGCTTACACCAGCTCCAAGTTCATCAACGGTTTCAGCGTCTTGAATCGCATTTGTAGCGTCTTCAGCTAATTCAATTTGTTTTTGAAGTGATACAGCTCCTGCTTTCATCACCTGTGCAACTTCATAGTTTTTTGGGGTTATAGGAGGAGATTCTATTGCGGCTTGCACCACTAGTGCAGTTGAGTATGTTGGGGTTATAGGAGGGAGCTCTATTTCCCCTGCAGGGGCCGCAGCGCTTGCCGCCCTTTGAAAAAGAGTTTGCGCAGCATCGTTGTATACTCCTCTAGCTGTACGTAAAATAGTTTGTGTAAACGTCTCGGTTCCACCGCTCGAAGCGGGTCTTGTCGCGCTAAGCATAGCTCCAGAAAGTCCGACACTGGCTCCAAAAAGACCAACGAACAATCCAGCTAAATCCTCCAATGTAGAAACAGGATTATCATCATCTTTATTTTTATCTTTATCCTTTTCCTTATCATCTTTGTTGTTGTTATCTTCAGCCTCAGAGGAACTGCCAGAGCCAGATGCACTAGATGGTGTGGATGTGGGATCATCTTTACTTCCCCCACCGCTTGAAGGGTTGTCGGCCGCTTTCCCCAATGTGCCCTCATCAGATCTCCATAATACCGCATTTTCCTGTGCGTCATAGAGTGACAAACGGGCTGTCTCCGTGTTCGTATTGTCAGTATAAATCTCTAATGAAAAGCTAAAATCACTTCGGTTGGTGTTCTCATTGCTTGTGCTTGTATCAAATCCCACAGAGCCATCTGCTTCAGAGAAAATATAAACCGCGCCATCACTGCGCACTTCCAGCAACGCATCAGTGAGCCCGGTGTCAATCGTTGCCTCTGTCACAACGGTTTTGCTGATCATGTCATAGGTCAACAGGCGGCCATCACTCAGCAGCATGGTGCGGTAATTAACGTCAACGGTACCATCTCCATCTGTGTCTTCACTGATGGATAAAAAGTTTCCATCGCCAGCCTTCAGCACGTCACCGGTTGCAAGTTCTGATCCTAAATCTGTGCCGGTAAATAATTCGGATGCTATTCCGACAATACCTGTCATCCAGTCGGTCTTATCGGTCACAAGACTTGAATCCCACAACAGGCCATCGTCTTGAGCAGGGTCAAAGCGGGTGTCGACAATTTGGAAAGCCCCGCCGTTTAGCTGAAGTTCAAAGGTGTTGCTGTCAACAGCATCGTTGCCTGTGCCTAATGGCACTCCATCCTCTTTGTTATCGCCAGACTTATAACTTTTCAGTTCTCCATTGGAAAACAATTTCAGACCGTCACCAACCGCACCGGTCTCAATCTGCTCAATGATTGTGTAGGTCCGGGTATCAATTATTAGCAGACCTCCATCTATTGTCAAAACGCCTCGGAAAAAACCATCAGGAGATTCAATATATTTTGCTCCGCCAGCAATCATGGCATCACCAGTTGTCAAGGATGCACCAATGGACGTCAAGCCTTCGAAATAAATTGGCACTACAGTGTGAGAGCCATTAAAGACATTGAGATAACTGCCGCTAGTGTCAGAATACCACGGAACACTGCCACCTTCAGTAGAGACCTGGATACGGGCTTCTATGGTGCCATCTTCATTTGGAACTGTAATAACTTCTAACTGATAACCCTCATTTGAAATTCCAAGTGTGCCAGTCTCTGTATCTAATTCAACATAAAATTTTTCAATGGTGGAAAAGTCAACAAACGTGATCTCGCCTGTATCTTTGTGCGCCAAGAACCAGACATACTCGCCTTCTATCTTTGCTGAGCTGAAATAAAACTGATCATCAATTTCAAGATATTCTGCCGGATCTAAAGTCTCGTTGAAAGATAAAGTGAAATTGTCTTCAGCATGAGCCTGCTTTCCTGCCAACATTGCATCAAATGTGTCTGCAGAGGAATGCTCCGCAAAATCAAAGCTCCAGGTTATCTCAGCACCACCAAAGTCATTTATTGAAATTATATTCAAGGTGCCATTATCAAGTATATCTAAAAATAGGATATCTTCAGCTAAGGTAATCTCTCCAGTGATACCATCAATGGTGATGTCATGCTCGGCTAAATCATCTTTATTGATAATCGTATAAGTCCCTGTTTCCTTATCAACCATGACCATTTGGTTTTCACCATTTAGGGAAACGACACCGACAGCATAACGCCCTTGAGGGGGATTGGATCCATTGGAACTTTCAAGATAGAAAGCGGAGGAAAACGAGGTTGAAACACCTGCATCACTCGCAAAGTTATTGCCGTGGTATGTCTTATCACCAAAGAAAATATCAAAAGCTTCTGGAGCGAGTTTAAAAGCAAAGTCTGGATCGGCGCTGCCAGATGCTGAGGCGTTGGCTGGTGCTGTCGTGTTGGCTGTAAGTGCCACAGATGACTTTGCCCACAATGAGCTTTGAAATGTCTCTGTTGTGTCGCTTTCGTAGAAACTGCTATCACCACGACCAGAATATGGATCAATACTAGATTCAGAGGACATATCCCTCTCCATTCTTAAATTACGAGAAAACCGAATAAAATTCCTTGTTTTTTAAACAAAAAACGAGCCGAGCCAAACCGCATTGCCGGGCTAAGCATGTTGCATTTAGATTTTTTAAGGTAAAAAATTAAAGCTCTACATTTGTTTTCATTTTTTTAATTTGATAGAGCCAGAAATCTAAATTTTTAAAACTTAGTCTTTACATTTTCATTCTTTATTCTGCTGAGTGTTGGGATACGCTAGCTTTCTTTTCTCGTACTACCTAATGAAAATTACTCAACTAAAGTATTGCATGAGGCTGAAAAATATAACGAAAATAGATATTTTGACACAAAATCTGGAATAAAAAGCTAAGTGATGGGAAGTAAAAAAGAGTGATTTTTATGTTCTCTTGCACGCTCTATTTTGAAATATGCACTGAGTGATTGGACATATAGTATAAGCATTTGAGAATTGCGATATAAGCTTAAATTACCTTTTCCATATCAATAGTATCAAAAGATACAATCTCCCCACCAACATTTATTTTGTGTAAGACTGAGTTTATTTCTTTAAAGCCAAGCTTATGATAAAGTCGTATCGCGGCTTTTTGTGTTTTTGTGACATTCAATTCAATTATATTAAAAGATAATTCTTTAGCACGCTTCATAAGGTGACGTGTTAAATCTTTACCAAAGCCATAACCTTGGTAATTAGGATGAACATGAAGTTTGCAAAGTTCAACCCGGAGTTTTGATATTGGTTTTAAAGCTCCCATCCCAACAACCTGATTGTTATGTTTTGCGATAAGCAAATCCCCGCCATCATTTTTAAAACGACGATATTGTTTAATGATAGGTCCATGATAGTCAAAATCTTGGATAAAACCTTTTGCGTTATTTTTTATTGAAGTCGCATAAAGCTCTGATACATGAACATAGTCATCTGATGTAATACTATGAACAACCAAGTTATAGGCATACTTTTCTTTTACAAACATTGTTTTCTCTTATTTAAAGACTTCCACTTATATTTTTAATTGGCTTTTTATTCATCAAAGTACTTTTCAATAATTCCCTGATAACACTTGTATAAAATTTCTATATCGCTCACGCTGCATCGCTCATCGATTTGGTGCATACCACCTCGATTGCCATAATCAAAAGGCAGTGCGCCATTTATTTTGCCACCTTTTTCAGGAAGGCCCAACTCGATGATTTGCGCATTTGGAAAAAAATTCTGGACGAAACGTCCATCTGTTGTCCCACCTGAACCATCAAGTCTAGGCATTTGATGTGTCACTTTTTCTGTTACTTGTAACGCAATCTCTGCCAAATGAGATGGAGGTGAATAATAAGGTAAAGCTGCTGTATCCGTATTCGCGTGAATTGTAATATTTTTTAGCTTATTAAAATCTGGATGACTTTGCGCCCAATGAGGAGGATTTTCGAGACATGCTTTTAGCGTTTTAATAAGTTCGCTGACACTATATTCTGGGGTGAAGCGAATGTTCCAAAGCGCTTTAGCTTTTCCAGGTACAATAGCTGTGGTGCCAAAATCTCCGGCGGTACAAGCTATGATTTCAAACTGAGTTGCGGGAAAGTGCGGATTGTCATGATCCCAGATATGTGCATTTAAAATTGCGCTTGCAAGCGATAATGCTCGATTTGGGTTGTCAAATAGATCATGATATGCGGCATGCCCTTGAATACCTAGGGCTTCCAAAGTTCCGCATAAACTTCCTCTACGACCAATTTTAATGTGGCTGCCTAGATCATCATGAGAACTGGGCTCGCCAACAATAAAAGCATCAATTTGTTTGTTCTCATTATGCAGCCATTCAAGAACCTTGCGTGTTCCATTCACAGCAGCCCATTCTTCGTCGGTTGTTATAAGGAGACTAAGCTTGCATGCACGATTTTTTAGCGCTTCGATATCCTGCGTTACTGCAGCACAAAATGTTGCTACAGCGCCTTTCATATCTGTGGCGCCTCTCCCATAAATCCAGCCATCTTTTAAAACCGCAGAATATGGATTTTCACTCCACAAATCTTTATCTCCAGGGGCAACAACATCAGTATGCCCGAGAAAACAGAGATGTTTTTGACTTTGACCAAACGTCCATTCTGCATAGAGGTTATCAACTGGATATCCCCATTTTGGATGGCCACCTTCAAATACAAGACGAGTGCAATTTGCACCAAACCGGGTTAAATATCCTTCAAGGTAATTCAAAGTACAAGATGCCGGTGCAGATATATCAGGTTGTATTGGCGTCAAGCTTGGAATGCGAATAAGGTTTTGCGTCAACTCAGCAGCAACTTGCGGTCCTGACGCATCCACATGTGGATAGGTCAAATGACATTGCTGACAGTATTGCTCCTGTGTCATCAACTTACCCTTTCAAAACAGCGACTTGTATTAATTCTTATACTACTTAGAGGTGTTTTGTGCTGTTCAATGTATTGCTCCGATGTTGGCATTAGAGCGGGTGTATATAGCAGTTGGTATAGCCCCTCAACGTCTCGAACAATTATATTATGAATGTCATGCTTATAAAACTTATAATAAATATTTTTCGATTTTAATAAACTAGCGCAAATTATAAGCTCATCAGATTGTGGAATATAATTGTCAGAATTTTTTGTACAAACTTCAATTCGCCTATCTAGCTTTAGTTTTTTAATGAGACGTTTTGCCAAATCGCAAGCATAGATATCATAATCAATACATTTAACTCTAAGATCGTCATTCTGTTGGGCTAATAATATTGCTGAGAGCGGCAAAGCACCACTACCAAGGAAAACAATATCAGTGATTACCTGATCACTTAAAAGATCTAATTCAGCATCAATCAAATTTTGATAATTTTCATAATACCAAAATGCTTCTAGATCTTCTTGACCTGAAAGAATTTTACGGCACCACCATTTTTCCATTTCACATTCAGCTCTTGCGCATAATGCAGGTAGATGAAGCAATAAATGCTCAGCATTATCTCTAATATCTTCGATTAGAGTAGATTCTTCCTGCTGCCAGCAGATGATATTATGAACGAGCTTTTTAAGAGAAAAGTTCACAATATCATTATTTGGTGATAAGTCCTTTTGGTTTTCCAAAAGAGAATAAACTCTTAAAAGATTTTCTATTTTTTTATTCAATCCATTATCGCAATATGATTTATTTTTTCTTTTAGTAATTGTCATTTCATTGCAACAGGTTAAAAAAATAT
>JBCCCO010000111.1:0-8214 GCA_039033475.1 Pseudomonadota bacterium
GAGGCTGGCGGTTTGCTTTCTGCGGCACTTTCCCTAGGGTCACCCCCGCCGGGCGTTACCCGGCACCGTATTTCCATGGAGCCCGGACTTTCCTCCCCGCTGGTATAAAACGCACCAATACAACAACACAGGGCGACCATCCGGCCAACTGGCTTTATAGCTTATACAGCATTGCGCTGAAAAAACAAAAACGGCTGACACAAGTGCCAACCGTTCATGCATATATTCGACTAGAAACTTTTTTGATGGGACAATTTTCTAGCGCTAAAACGGGGCTAAGCCTTACGCCACCAAGTGGCGGGCCACACTTGTGGCCCTTAGCCAATTCTCTGGACCTATAAAAATCTTTCGAATTGGCTATGAATTCCTAATACGTGGTATGTTAGTAAAAAATCATCTAAAGCTCATTAGACCATTTCTTCCCAAGAATGCGCTTGGCCTTACGACAATACCGCGCACTAATTGGGTTCATGCGCTTTGCATAATGCCCAGCATTATAGCGCAAGATGGTGCCACACAAAGACCCACCCGCACGTTTATAAGCACCTGCAAGATACCTCATACCATATTTAAGGTTAGTATCAGGGTTATACAGCGCTCTAACAGAACCTCTAAAGCCCATACCACGGGCTGTTGCTGGTTTGATTTGCATCAGACCGACTTCACCAGCCCCACCTCTCACATGAGGACGATAGTTGCTTTCAATCCGCACGACAGCATGCGCCAGTTTAACCGGAACACCATATTTGGCAGCGTGTTTTGCAATAAGATCGGAAAAACGCGTTTTGCCCCTTACCGTATTTCTGGCCGTATTCCTGGCCGTATTCCTGGCCGTATTTCTGGCCATCTTGTTAGCTGTATTATTGTTAACACCTTGTTTCGCAACACGCTTTTGAGCCACTTTCTGTTTGGCTTTTTTACGTTTCACACCTTGAGACACCGGGCGCCTTTGGGGCAGGTGGTGAACATAATGCTTAGATTGTTTTCTACGATACCGTTTTGTAACAAGCTTTTTGCGTTTTTTGTTAGCATAACGCTTGTTTGCTCTCATATAACGCTTTTTTGTCTTCTGTCCTTTAGGCGTCTTTTTATAAACTTTAGCGCGTTTTCGGTATTTACGGGAAACGTTGCGACGTTTTGCTTTATGAGCATAACGTTTCGCCCTTCTGTTTCTGAGCTTTTCTTGCTCAGCTTGGGCTTGCAGCAACTCTTGCTCTTTTCTTTCCCGTGCTAAACGTTTTGCTCTCAAACGCTCGAAAAATGAAAGACGTTTCTCCGTTTTTTTGGCTTCAGGCCTTACTTTCACCTGGCGTAAAGAGCGTGTCTTGTATGATACTCTTTTTCTGGATTTATATGATTTAGACCGTCTTTTTTGTACATTTTTAGGTTTTGAGACTTGTACTACATCATCGTCAAAAACGATTTCTGTAAAAGCAAAAGACTGACCTTGAAATGAAAATACAAAAAGTAAAACTGCTAAACCGTATGAAATATCGCGCAGTATCTTCTTGACCATGCGATGCCTCCGACTCTGTTTAAGTTACATGTATATTTTTAAGGAAAATTATGTCCGACCGGGCGGTTCTGACTGTGTGCTACAATATGATTACTCTTTTCACTTGTTAACCGTCCATCAGGGACATTTTTAAAGTGGCAAAACATTTCTTAATCTATCCTGCCAAACGGATATTGGATTATCGTTGCTGAAGAATAAATGCAAGAAAAAAATATTAGGCACACCTTATCAAAGTGTATTACACGTGTACATCTTCTCTATTTTCTCAATTTACATAACTTTTTATTTGTTAAAAAACAATATGAAATACGCTTTTTTTAATATTTAAAGTCAACAAACATAAGTATTCACACATTTATACATCATAACGGTTACAATACAGATCATTTAACGTTTTACGTGTCGACATATCTGCCATACCATTTACGCATAGCTGTCTCCAATGTTGCTGAAAAGCCATAACAGCAGCCTTTGTCTTATCATCATAAACATTCGTTATATTGAGACCATACCCGTAATCACAAAGACGCTTTTGCAAGTCACCAACATCATTGCCTGTATCGCCAACATCTAATCCGGCGTCCCCTTCGAGTGGATAAGGTTCCACCCAATGACCAACCCCAGCCTTATAAAGGCGCTGCCAATCAAATTCCTCTCCAGGGTCAATTTTTCGACCAAACGCGACATCTGAATGTCCCAAAACACGAGAAGCTGCAATCTTATGTCTTTTCACGATATCTAAACATAGATCTACAACAGCCTGCATTTGGATCTCAGGATAGGTAGGCAAAATACTAAGTGAGTGACCTTCATTTTGGATTTCAATACCTATGGAACAAGAATTAATATCATTTTCACCAGCCCAATGGGAAATACCCGCATGCCATGCCCGGTGGTCCTCACGCACCATTTGTATAATAGAACCATCACTATCAATCAAATAATGAGAAGAAACCCGGCTTTCCTGATTGCATAACCATTTCACTGCTGCCTTTCCACACGTCATAGCTGTATAATGCAGCACCAAAAGCTCAGGTTTATACCCATCTGGTCTGGGGCCAAAATTCGGAGATGGGACCCATTTGGCTGCAAGGGAGGTATCTGTATTAAGCGTCAGTCTAAAGCCCTCGTTCCCGCACAATCTCATCATAGGCTTCATTAATCGCTGCAAGTTTTTTATTTGCAAGCTCAATAAATTCTTCAGGAACACCCCGGGCAATCAAGCGATCTGGATGGTTTTCAGTAACAAGTTTGCGATAGTGCTTTTTTAAATCAGCATCTGGAATATCTTTACCGATCTCAAGGACATCATAAGGGTTGCGTTGATCTGTCTCTACATGACGCGCCAGAGTATATTTGTACTCTGTCTCGGAAAAACCAAAACGCTCTGCTACATCAGCGAGGAATTCCTCTTCCTTGGGGTGCAAAACATTGTCAGCTTTTGCAATGTGGAATAAACCCTCAAGCACATCCTTTAACAGATCTTTGTTATTTTCTAGAAGCTTGGCGAGTTGATCTGCATAAGCATCATATCCAGCGACATCCTGCTTTGCCAAATTAAAAATCCGCGCCACATTCTTCATTTCACCGTCTGGAACCTTGAAAACTTCTTTAAAAGCATTGACTTCATCAGATGTTACAACACCATCCGCCTTTGCCATCTTGGCTCCAAGCGCGATCACACCTACTGTAAAAGCAACTTGATCATGGGCTTCTTCTTTGTGGCTGTGCTCTCGGTCGCGATCAACAACAAAGTGCCCTGCCAAACCGCCAAGCAGCGCACCAATCGGCCCACCAACAGCAAGACCTGCCGCGACGCCAGCAACTTTTCCCCATATCGACATATCACACACATGCAATTAAAATGTAATACAAATCAAACCACTGTAACATCAAGAGAGGGAGACAGAAAGAAAAAAGGCAAACAGAGCATTAGAGCAATCCACCTTTTAATGGATTCATTTTAAGGTGGACAAATTGCTCGCTCACAAAAAATTTAGAGCATGTCAAATGAATTTACCTAAAGGTGGCATGCTCTAGCCTTTCACGAAAGCGCAACACCAAACCGAAATAAAGAAAATCTATACAGTATTGTATTTCAGGTCTATATTGATGTTTTGTTTGAAGCACAAACAATATCAACTTTTTCACGCTTTGTGGAACCTATAATCTCGATACCTTTAACGCCTTTACAACCTGACAGCGGAAGTTTTGCTTGAAAACTATCATCGCTTGCAAGAACGTCATCAACACGCTGCTGTCCCCTTAATGCAATCCCCCAATACTCAGGTTGCTGATCGTAAATCATAGGTATAAGCTCAACCTTCATGTCCGCTTCGGGCTTTTGGCCACTCACAGTCACAACCCAATAGCCCTTTTCCTTTAAATGAACATTGATACTTTCAAAATCAACACTTTGACAGTTTTTCCTAAAGATAGTCTGTTCCTGTATGTTTTGCATGGCCTCTCAACCTTGAAGAATAAAAAAATGCTTATATGTCTGTTTTAGGGCTACTAAATTAACACTTTCCCATCTATACAGAGTAATCTGAAAACACATATAGAACAAGGCGTTATTTTAGGCAAAAAGCGAATAAATAACGTGCAATGGGGTCATAAAAACACCAAAGAAATATCCATACTTGAATGAGTGATACATAGTGCTATACGCCTCATAATCACTGACTTTGACCGATACCCCATTTTTACCGACTGGAAGACGGTGATTTTAAGCAAAGAGTTGAAAATAACTTTCATTTTTTACGCAACCCTTTGAGCAAATGAAAGCTTTTATTTTAGAGTCTGTTATACTGGAAATTGTAAATTAAAATTTGAAGTACCAAGTTTGAACAAGCACAAAAAACACTCTTTTTTTAAGACTTCATTAACCTTTATAATCCCACTTTACACCTCGAATTAAGTGTGTTTGTTGCGTAAATTTAGGCATTAAATATTGTAAGAGTTGCGTTATTATGAAAATTAAAAAGTTGTACGAGCACCTTCCTGTTGGGCAGATCTTAAAGGGCAATTGCCTTGAGAAGCTAAGCCAACTTCCTGATCAAAGCATAGATGTTATCTTTGCTGATCCTCCATATAATTTACAGCTCGAAGGTGAACTCCTTCGTCCCAATAACCATTCTCGCGTTGACGGTGTTCACCATGAATGGGATAAATTTAGCACCTTTGAAACCTATGATAAATTTACTCGCATCTGGTTATCAGAATGTCACCGCATTTTAAAACCGAATGGATCGGTGTGGGTTATTGGCTCATATCATAATATTTTTCGCATCGGCACCGCATTGCAAGATATTGGCTATTGGCTGCTTAATGACGTTATTTGGCGCAAAACCAATCCGATGCCAAATTTTCGCGGTCGCCGATTTACCAACGCACACGAAACATTGATTTGGGCCGCCCGGGACGCAAAGAGTAAATATTGTTTCAATTATGAGGCTATGAAAGCTCTCAACGAAGATTTACAAATGCGCTCTGACTGGTTGCTTCCAATATGTTCCGGGCCTGAGCGTTTAAAAAAGCAAGACGGCAAAAAAGCTCACCCAACACAAAAACCAGAGAGTTTGCTCCAGCGCATAATCTTGGCATCATCACAGCCAGGCGATGTGATTCTTGATCCATTTTTTGGCACAGGTACAACAGGTGCTGTTGCAAAAAAGTTAAAGCGCCAGTGGATCGGCATTGAGAATGACCCTGACTACATTGAAGCAGCACAACAACGCATTGAAAGCATTGAAGCATTACCTCAGCAAGCTCTAAAGACTGTCTCTAGCAAGCGTTCCGCACCACGTGTGCCATTTGGTACACTCATCGAGATTGGCATTCTCAAAGCAGGAACTAAGCTCTATGATTCGAAAGGAGCAAAATCAGCTCATATTCAAGCTGACGGCACTCTAACCTATGAGAATCATCAGGGCTCAATACATAAAATGGGCGCTCATATTCAAGGAGCCGAAGCCTGTAATGGATGGACATTCTGGCATTACAAGCAAAATGGCAACTTCAAACCTATAGATGACTTGAGGCAGAAAGCACGTTGTAAATTAGGATTATGTGAAGGACAGATCACAATATGATTTAAAAAATTAACCAAAATACTGTAATTTCAGTCATTAACGTGCTAGTCAATAAAAATAATCTTTTTTCTTACAAATTTATGCTCCATAAAAGTGGCATAAAGACATGCTACTTTTTACTAATAATGAAAATAATATCTTTTCAACGCGTGGTTTTTTTGCAATGAGGAAGTCTAAATTCATAACGGAGCACTATAATGCACAAGATTCGTCCTGGTTTTATTATTCCAAGTGCCGCATATACCATAAATCCGAAATGTATCAAAAACTATGAAAAATTAGATCGCGTACCTTTAGTAGGTGATGTTGTTTTAGGCAAAATTTCTCATATGGGGGAGCATGGCTCTCTCGAAAATCGTGAGGGGCGCATCCACATGATCACAGATCGCACCCGTTCAATTTTTGTTTTTGGCAACAGATATGCACCTGATTACTTCGAAGGTCATATTCCCGATAAAATGCAGTCTGAAGTGGATTTGCTTTCACGATCGGGCGTTATAGGCATGATGCACGAAAAAAATACTGCAATTAAAGATCCCACAAAAGTAGAAATTTTAGGATATGTTGTTGATGATGAGGGAGAACCTATCAATACCCGCGATTTTCCGCTTGCAAATCCTAAGGCACCATTAAATAAAGAGAAGAAGCGTGCGCCTATGATTTTAAACATAGGCACCAGTATGAATTCTGGAAAAAGCACATCAGCCATTGCATGTTGCTGGGCATTATCAGCCATGGGATACGATGTTCGTGCAAGCAAGGTGACGGGTACTGCCAGCTTGAAAGACATCCTTCACATGCAAGATGCAGGTGCTGAGCATATTTCGGATTTTTCATATCTTGGTTTTCCGTCAACGTACATGCTTGACGAAGAGCAGGTTATGGAAATATTTGAAAATCTTGATGGCAAGTATGGCGCCAATTCTAATCGCTTTTGGGTGGTTGAGTTTGCTGATGGTATTATGCAAAGAGAAACAGCTATGTTGTTACGAAACCAGTATGTACGTTCTCGCATCCATCGTCTTGTATTCTCCGCTGTTGACGCGTTTGGGGCCATTGGAGGCTTAAGAATTCTTGAAGAGGAATTTGGACTGATACCAGATGCTATTTCGGGGCGCTGCACATCTTCACCACTTATGATCAAAGAATTAAAGAATAGAACAGACATTCCTGTGTATAATAATATTAAACGAGACCTAAATGAACTAAGCGAGATACTGCTTTGAGTCCAATTGCTTTAGCCATTCATGGCGGAGCTGGACGACTCGCCAAATCCAAAACACAGTATCCCAAACGTGTTACCTACGAGCAGGCCCTACTCAGAGCTTTAAAAGCTGGACATTTGCTTTTGCTACAAGGAGGCTGCGCAGAAAGTGCTGTCGTTGCGGCAGTAAGCGTGCTTGAGAACGAGGCATTATTCAACGCAGGCCATGGTGCTGCCATTTGCGCCGATGGCTCTATTGAAATGTGTGCCTCTATTATGAACGGACACGATCTGTCTGTTGGCGCAATGGTTGGCTTAAAGCGTGCCAAAAACCCAATACAAGCTGCACAAACTCTACTCCCATTTGCAGACAAAGGTTTTTTATTCGGAACACACGGCGATGCTTTTGCTGAAAATCAGGGTGTTACCATAGAACAAGAAAAATATTTTAAATTGCCGTTACGCGTTCAACAGTGGCGCAGGATGAAAAAACGAAACCAAGTCGTTTTGGACCATAGTGATGACGATACTACAAAAGGGACTGTTGGAGCGGTCGCAATTGATCAAAACGGTAACCTTTCGGCGGGCACATCTACTGGAGGATTGGTCAACCAAATCCCTGGTAGAATTGGCGATAGTCCTATTATTGGAGCTGGAAATTGGGCTGATAATAATACATGCGCTATAAGTGCAACTGGCACAGGGGAAGCTTTTTCTCGCGTTGTTTTTTCCAAACGCGTTGCAGATTTAATGGAACTTCAGCAAATGTCTGCACGCGATGCAGCTCTAAAAACGTTGGCAGATGTTAAAAATCTCAAAGGTGAAGGGGGATGTATTATTATCGATAATTTTGGTCAGGTTACACTAGAGTTTAACACCTCCCAAATGCTACGAGGCTGGGTCATAGGCCATGAAAAACCCAAGGTTGCCATTCTTCCAGGCGAACAAGTTGAAGTTTCTTAAAAGCGAAAACTTTATGAGCTTTGCTGACGCTTAATTCGCAGGTCCTTTGACCATAGCTAAAACAGCCTCAGACTCATCTTCTCCAGTTTCGGCAATCACCTTTGCCACTTTCACCCAAAGCTGTAAAAGCTTTTCAGATGTATCAACTTCTGATGTATTACCAGCTTCTATCAAAGTACTACAAATCGTATCGAAAACCTTAGCCGCGATTTCTTTATCTTCAATATCGATGTCAATTTCATTTTCGTCGTCATAATTCATTTTCACACCTAGGCAGCGTACTCATAAAATAGTTTACACAATCAAGCGAATATGATTCATTTCCCTTATTTTATAGAGGGGAAGTGTTGATGTCACGTTTTGATATGACAGATTTGGAATGGGATTTCATTAAATGTGCTCTCCCAAACAAGAGCCGCGGTGTGAAACGTGTTTGC
>JBCCCO010000112.1:0-7825 GCA_039033475.1 Pseudomonadota bacterium
CTCATTCACCAATTCACGTTCAGATAATGCAGAATATTTCTCAATTGCAAACGCCGCCCACAACTCTTCAGAAAACAGAGATTGCGTGAGCGTCAATGAGCCATCTGTAGAATTTTCCGCCAACGTACCCGAACGAACGCTGGCCGTGTCATTTTTGCGCGTTGTATATTCAACGGATGAGCCAATCTGAGGTAGCAAAGCGCCGCGTACCTCATTCACAGACTGGCCGGCACTTTCGGCTTGTAAGCGCTGCGCTGCCAAGGACAGATTTTCTTGGACTGCTATACGCGCGACTTCCGTTAAGGTGTAATTCCGATCTGACGTATCGTTTAGCTCATTAATCAATAACGCTTCGCTCAAGATATCAAAGCTTGGGGCAACACGAATTTGACGCGATGTCGCCATATTGATCATGAGACGGTTGGAACTTTCAAAAAAGACGGGCAGCTTAGACGCTGGCCTACCAAGCAAAACTTCTTCCATATGCAAGGCTGTGCGCCGCGCAAGTCTTTCCCAGTCTGTAGTTGGGTTGTTTGTCGCCAATGCACCTAGCTTAACATACTCCTCACCCGTGAGTGAAAAGCTCACAAGACCGCGAGCATTTACGGCTTCGATTAAAGCTTTTGTTTGTGCCATGCTTGCGCTCGGGAAAAAGCCGTACAGCACTGCATCCGTATTTGCGGGTAACGTCACTTTATTAGCATCACCACTAAAGGTCTGGATAGATAAGTTTACACCCGCTTTTTTCGCTTGCGCTTTAACCTCTGCCAGCATGTCCGGTGTGATGCTTTTTTCAATACGCGGATCAGAAATCAAAACAGCATTGCTGAACGGTGCAACAGACTGGAATGTCTTCAATTCTTTTTCAAAATCAAAATTAAAGGTCAGATAATTTAAATGTTTTTTGCCGCTACTATCTCCTGAAAGCGGTAATCCAGCCAGCCGTGCATTAAACACGTATGGCAGAAATGTCGGCTTGGAAAAGGAAGGTGAACGCCCAAGGTTTTGATTGGCGGCAACGTCTAAAACAAGGACGATATCAACTTTGGAATTTGATGATGCAGTGTTTAGCAATGTCGCGGCACGTTCTGCACCTTCGCCTGCCTTAATCGGATAGCTAATGAAGTTTACATTGCGCTCACCCTCAAACAGAGCCTTAATTTCACTTTTAAAAATATCGTTTTGAGTCGTGTCTGATTCAGCCCCTTCAATAACGACAATATCGAGCGTTTGGGCATGAGCGTGGGAGGTTTGAATAACCATCATGGTTATAAGGGCAAGCGCGAAGAATAAAGGTCTATTTATACTGTTTAAAACATGTCTCGCCTGTATGTTCATACTCTAAGTCCTTGATATATAAAATTTATTTTAACGCATATTGCATAAAAGCGTAATAAAGTTTTTTGTTGCAATATTGGTAGGTTTCACTCTAGTTTAAAATAAATATGCAGTAAACGTGCTTATTTGCAGCAATATATGTGCAAATTTGCAGCAAGCTAAGAAAGGAGCAAATCATGGATAATTGGGAAGAGGTTAAAACGGCCTATACTGTAGGGGTCTTAGGAACTGTCACCGCTGCGTCCGAAGCCCTTGAAGTCCACAGAGCTACCGTCATTCGCCATATCGATTCATTAGAAGAAAAGCTGGAGCAGCAACTTTTCTTGCGCCAGACCAATGGCTACACCCCCACAGAGGTTGGGCGGGAATTGATCCGTGTCGTAAAAGTCACGGATGAACAATTTAATATACTCTCCGATAAAATGCGCGGCATTAAAGAACGTCTTTCAGGTGAATTGACCATCACATCGCCTGAATTTCTTGCTCCTTTGGTGATGCCGGCTGTTGCGCAATTTCATGTCGATCATCCAAATATTAAGACGCGCTATCTTATTTCAGAAGAAATGATGAAACTGGAATATGGGGAAGCGCATCTTGCGGTGCGGCCTGTATTATGCCCAAAAGACCCCGTACATGAATCAGATAACCTTGTTATCCCTTTTTGTGACTACACCGTGGGGCTTTATGCAAGTCCGGCCTATATAGAACGCCACGGCAAGCCCGATAGCCCAAAGGATTTTCACAAACACTATTTTATAGATCGCGGTCTTGAATACAGCAGACACGTGCCACCATTTGAGCAATCACCGGCATTTGAACAATGGCTTCGCAAGCATGCCCCGCATGAAAATTTTGTATTTTCTTGCCAAAGCCCACCCGTTCTTCATTTATCAATCATCACAGGCACAGGGATCGGCTTCTTACCGTATTATAAAGCGCGTCTATATCCTGAACTGGTTGAGGTCATACCACGGCTTGAAGAATGGATTATCCCGATTTCCTTTATCGTACATCATAAAATGTATGAAACTGAAAAAGTGCGTGAGCTAATCAATATCCTGAAAAGTGATACATATGAATTTTAAAACGTGGCGCATATGGGCTATGAACCTTTCAGTCATGT
The DNA here is from genome assembly GCA_039033475.1 of Pseudomonadota bacterium. GTDB lineage: Bacteria > Pseudomonadota > Alphaproteobacteria > Rhizobiales > CBDHHC01 > JBCCCO01. The sequence goes on from JBCCCO010000112.1 coordinate 2,462, forward strand.
GTCTTGCGGCTTGTTCAACGCCGCATTCATTGGTGCATACACCAAACCTTTATACGCAGAGTAATCAAACTTATCCCTCTGATAGCGTATCTGAAGCTTATCAGAATGTTTCACCGGATTTGTTCTTCGTGACAGATCGCAAAAAAGACGAAAATCAACGCTATGCTTCTGCCCGTTCGCCATCCATGTCTTTTGGTAAAGTGAATGTGGATTTTGGTGATGACATCACTTGGGATGAATTGATCACACTCAGCAATGCAAAACATCGTGATAAGGATATAACGCTTAAGATTTCACAAACGCAAGAATTGACGCGTTTCCCTGAGACACCACTCCCCTTTGAAATGAAAGATGGGAGATTTGAAATCATAAAAGATGCCGCTGCTGCGTATGAGGAATCGACGCGAATAATGCAAAATGCCATTCGCGACAAGCTAAACCAGAGTGAGGATAAAGATATCATCTTTTATGTGCATGGCTTCAATAATGACTTCGAGAATTCAGCCTATAATTTAGCGGATATCTGGCATTTCACAGGGCGTCATGGTGTGCCAGTATTTTACTCATGGCCTGCTGCAAGTGGGGGCTTGCTCGGTTATTTTGTTGATAGTGAATCAGGCGAATACAGCATCTATCATTTGAAAGAAACAGTCCGCATTTTGGCAGCTATTCCAGAACTTGAAAATCTACATATCATCGCCCATAGCCGAGGAACAGCCTTAGTAAGCTCCGCGATTAGAGAGCTGGTTATTGAGATCCGTGCATCGGGGCGTGATCCAAAGGCAGCATTGAAGCTTGAGAATGTTGTTTTGGCTGCACCTGATTTGGATGTTGGTATTGTACAACAAAGGCTTGCGGCTGAAAGATTAGAAACAGCCATTGGTCAAATCACTGTCTACATGAATGCTGATGACGAGGCGTTAGGCTTATCACAATATCTTGTCTCTGGCCTTCGTTTTGGTAGGCTTACATCCGAAGATCTTCCTGAAAACGATAAGCAGCGATTGGGTCAAATCCCAAATGTGGCCTTTATCAATGTCGAAGGCGTGAACAGCTTCATTGGTCACAGCTATTATCGGAAGAATGCTGGTGCGCTCTCTGATATCGCCATACTGATTAAGGATGACATCAAGCCAGGCGACAGCAAAAGACCATTGATAAAAAGCGATAGTAATTTTTGGATATTGCCCGAAGGATATCCCAAAATAGACTAATATTTCTTTGCCGCATTTATGCGACAACTATGCAGCATATTTTCAGAATATACATTTTTTTGTGCATATTCTAAAATATCGAGCGATCACGAACAATAAACAACAAAGGATAGTCTCAATGATCTCACATATAAAAATATTTTCGTTCTGCACAGCATTATTATGTTTCACAGCGCCTGCAATGGCAGAAAAAGCAGAAAGGCAAGTTATCGATATAAGCCAAACCACATGCCAGAATTTCTTGGATGCTGATGTTGAAGAAGCGCATGACATTTTAGTGTTCCATCATGGATTTTTGAAAGGCTCGGAAAACGATACCGTTATTCATATCGATACGCTTTCTGATATGTCAGATGAAGTAAGTGATACCTGTACTGAAAAGCCAGACATGATTGTGCTAGATGTTTTTAAAAGCCTTAAAAAAGCGAAATAAAGGACAAATCTCATGAAAAAAATTATAATCTTTATGCTGTTTGGGCTGTTCTTTTTTAGCGCTCCTCATCAAAGCGGTTTTTTAGCTAAAGCTGAAGCAAGAGGTCCAGGCGGGCCACCCCCATCAGGTATGAGTCGTATTTCCGGTAAGAAAGCGCACCATATCCGCAAACATCACGCAAAAAAAGCGCACAAAGCCCACCGTGCTCATCATCACAAACGCGCAAAAATGGGACGTATTTCAGGTAAGAAAATGCACGCTCGTCGTTCGCGACGCTAAAAACCATTTCTAATTTTATGGCACTTCCCTACTCGGAAATTAAAATTAATTTCCGTAAGATACATTATCACACTAATGTCAAGACACCCCTAACAGAGTAAAAATGAACGCAATTCCTCACCAAAAACCAGATTTTAATGTAGAGATCGGAAAGCGGCTAATGCTTGTTCGTCTTAGTGCTAATCTGTCTCAAGGCGAGCTTGGTGAGAAAATTGATGTGAGCGCTCAACAGGTTCATAAATACGAAACTGGCGAAAACCGCCTTTCTGCTGAAACGATTAAACAGCTCGCCCAAATATTTGGTGTTTCAGTTAATTACTTTTATGCTGATGATGATATCCTAAACTCTGATCTCGATAAGAATATTATCTCTATCACAAGTGAAATTATTAATTTTCCTGAAGACGTCCGCGGTGACCTTCTCTCTTTGGTAAAGTCAGTGAAGCGAATGGTGAAAAATACCAACACTTAAGACTAATCTTTGGATTTGATATTGAATTTTTCATACGGCTCAATTTTTTCATTTAAAAATAAATCACGGATGCGTTCTTTGTGTTCTTTCAAGACTTCAGAAGCATGATCTGGCAGTAACGCTTTTGCCATTTTTACATCATCCATACCAATACGGGCGTGTTTTTCTGAAGCGTTGATACGAATGATATTATCACGGCCAATCAGCAAACCCGCCTGCCCTACTGCATTTTGCGATTGGAGATTCATTGCCGCAAATATTACATTCCCCCAAGCCAGAAAGCCGTTTAAGTGTTTTTGTATCCATGAAACGCGGTAGGGCTTCTCGCCACAGCCGATTGAAAGAATTTTAATTTGATCGCGGCGCACGGTGTAACAGGCTAAGGCATCAACAAGTCCAATCATAATGGGGTTGTTTGCCCAGATACCACCATCAACAAAATGATATTGATCGTCGCTGAATGTTCTTAAAAATGATGGTGCAGCTGATGTCTCCATACCGATTTGAGCCATGTCAATAATGTGATCGAGCCTGTAATCTGGATGATGGTTTGTCTTACGAATTAAAACTTCACCAAATTTTCCTTCAAAGGCAGGAACACAAAGTCTGTTTTTAGATTCTCCAAATTTCGAATCTTGCAGGCTTTCATCGAGTACAGCTCTTAAATTTTTTGATGAATATACGGTGATTGCCCATGAAACAAGTTTATGAAGCCATTTAAAATGTTGAGGAAATATTCGTGTCCCCTTCTCCATATATAATTCCAGTAGGTCTTTAGCGCGAAGCCCCTTCCCTAGTCCTAATGCAATTATGCCACCAGTCGAAGTGCCGCAGATGTAGTCGAAGTAGTCCCCAATGGGTTCGCCACCGAGGTATGTCTCTTCCAATTCCGCCAAGATAGCGGCTGGAAAGATCCCTTTGATGCCGCCACCATCAATGGAAAGGATGCGTAAGTCCCGATCTTCCGGCCAAGGGAGTTGAACACGCTTTTGTTGAAGTGTGCCGGCTGATCGTTTTGTGGTTTTTTGTTGTCCTGGCATGTCTGTGTTACCTCTTTATCTGGATCGTGATCCCTGCCCCCGCCTGTCCATACTTTAGTTGCAAGCCAACCTTCATAGCTTGCCAGCCATCGCACAGCCCAAGGAACAGTTGTTTCAGCAATGAGATCGCTATATGTCCATTGTCGCTCTGCGGGATCATATAAACACAAAAGCGCATAGTCTGGGTTAATCTCATTTTTGTATAAATGGGGTGCGGGTCTGACACTCGGTTCTATGACTTCAACGCGCGGCGCATGCCCTTGTATTTCACCTGCCTCAATGTCGTGAAACATGCACATTGTAATACGTACTTTATATTTTTGTGCTCGAAACGGGCTGAGCAAGCCTTCAAAAACAACAAGCCAATCAGTCGCAATTTTGACCTCAAATTGAGGATGCAATTCAGCCATCCGTGCAACATGGTCATCAATGCTAAACATTACTCCTCGATGATGCCCCCGTAAAATGTGTTGGACTTCGCCTTATGCGTGGTTGTGGATGCTTGGGCCTCTGATGCCATCCCTGCGCCCAATAGTCCTGATGCGGTCAAATTAAGCGATCCTGATTTTGGCTCGGTGTATGATTTATCAGCACTGTAACTAGCCCCTATGCGCTCATTGAACGCTTTGAAAACGCCAAGTGTGGGGTTTTCACCAAAAAGATCGCTCATAATGGCCTGCATTTGCGGTAAGCTTAGGTCTTCATGCACCAGAGCGTTTAATTTCACGACCAAATCTTCCAGATCCTTGAGAAACACGCCTTGTGTTCTCAAGTCGCCCGGCCATCTGTCTGTAAAACAGTCTTCAGTTGGGCATGCAGGATTCATAACCGTGATAAGTTGGCCGTTATCATGTGCCATTGCGATTTGCCCAAGAAGATTTTCAGCTTGGAATAATAGCTCTTTAGATAATGTTGTCGTATTGCCAGAAGCATCTGCAACGAGCTTTGCCATCATAACAGAGGGTGGTTGGCGCCCTTCTCTCTCGTCATATTTCACATTACGCCATCTTTTCAGAAGTTGAAGCGATACAACAGCGAGTGATTTTGCGCGAAAATCATCTTCGGGTAGTTCTTCAGCTTCAGCCTTTTCTTTCAAAATGCGCATTTCGTAATCCACGGCCAATGATTCATAAAGCTGAGCGAATTCGGCGCTTGGCGCAGTCATTTCTTTAAACCACTCTGCAAAACCAAAAGGATTGGCGATAATCGCTTTTTGCTCTGTATCGGGATCTTCTGGCTTGTGGTGGAAAATATGACTGATACGGGGCATTTGATTAGGAAGTAATACGGAAGGTGTAAAATCAATATGCATGCCGTCGGCGTATTGGACGGTGACACAACGGCTATTACGCTCTGTCATATCAAAGTAGCGAGACCCCTTCTCTCCTCTGATGCTGATAAAAAGCAGATCAAGGATTTGTTGTGGTTTCACATTAAGATCAAATTTGGTTTGAATGATAATATCGACGTCAAATTCATCGTTCTTTAATTTTGAAGCGATGGTTGCTCCGATCGCCATTGAACCTTGCGGATAAAATAACTCCACCAAATCCCGAAGCGGACTACCCTCTCTTTCAATATGCTCTTGCATTGTTTGATAGCGTTGGATGGCTTTTTGACGATTTGTACTGTTCAGCTGTAAGCGAATAGCGGTATCGGCCAAAAGCATGTCTCTGGCTTCTGGAAGTGGATTCTTGTGGGGTGCGATGCCGAAATCGGCAGCTGTAAAATTCGTGCTCTGCATGATGTGTTCCTACGATATATAGTAGCGGATACATTAAATATACACATCATGTAGTATGTTTCAAGTTTCTAAAACACGTTATTAACAACTTACTTTAAGAAAAACCAAGCTAATAATTAAGATTAAGTCGAGATAATAATCTTAATTACAATACGGATTGTTTTAAAATTTCTAAATATAAA
>JBCCCO010000113.1:0-7794 GCA_039033475.1 Pseudomonadota bacterium
AATCCTGATGCTTGGCTCAATATTTTTTTGGAAAGGAGAAAAGACCTATGAAATCTTTAAAAATCCTCATGCTCTCGGCTGCAATATTTGTATCACAGCTTGGCAACGCCTCTGCTCAGGGTATTCCTGTTTATGACGCTTCAAGCTTTGCACAGCTTATCGCTCAAGTTGATGCTATGGCAGATGATTACCAAAAGCAGATTGAGCAACTTGAAGAAGCTGTTCGTCAATCCAATGCCATAACAGGAACTCGCAATATGGGTGATGTAGCCAATGGCTTATTAGAACAGCAATTAAGAGAATATCTGCCGAATACGTGGCAAGACACGATGAATATCATTAATAGCGGCAATGTTCCCAATGGCGCTCTTGGTACGCAAAGCATTTACAATGACTTGTTTAGTGAATACTCCCCTCTTTCTGGCGCGGATTTAATGCCTTCAGATCCCACAAGTAATGTTGCCAAAGCGATTGATAGAAGAACGGGGACAACTTATGCCGCTATGTCTGCCAGTGAGCAAGCTTACAATAATATTCCAGTAAGAATGCAAACTATGGATACGCTTTTAAATGAGCTGAACAACAGTGATGATTTAAAAACCTCAGTTGATCTTCAAGCCAGAATTGCCGCCGAAAATGGTATCGCACTCAATGAGTTGATGCGCTTAAACGCAATTCGCATTCAGCAAAATGCTTCTGTTGAAAATGAAGCACTTATGAATTCCAGAAGAGCGAGTTCTTTTAATGTCTATGATCCAACACTTGCAAGACAAGCTATGGAATTACCAAACAATTAAGGAGAAAACTATGAAAAAAATACTTACTTTTACATGCTTGATTTCTGCTCTAGCCCTTGGTGGTTGTGCAACTCAATATAAAGAGAAAAAGGCCCCATGCGGAGATGGAAAAACAGCTTCTTTATCAAGTAACCCATGTGATCCTCTTCCAATTAACATCGCATTTTCAGATTTTATTGGGCCTAAAAGATCATGAAAAAACATGTACAGGTTTTGTCTATAGTTTCGATTTTTATTTTGTCCGCTTGTATCGGAGAAGAAAATCCACTGACCAAGATTTCTCCTGAAATTTTGGCTCAAGATATTTACGAAACAAAAACTTGGAAAAACGATTGCAATAAATTATGGGCAAATCCCAAATCCGTAAGCAAAGACGGCTTTGCTTATAAAGCTTGTGAAGATGTGGCTTCTGATATTGCAATTGCGCTGAAGGAAAAAGGCTATGGGGAGATAAAAGCTGAACACGTAAAAATTCCCGCTATTTGGAAGTTGATGCCAGAAGTAATCGATAAAAACTGGAAAGCAAAGCTAGAGCGCCAAAGAGCTGAGCGTGAAAAAAGAATGCAAGAATTGAAAAATAGAAACAAAAATTAAATGATAGAGAGTGTAATTTTAGACGTAGATAATTTTATCCTTGCATTCGTACAAGGTACGTTTGGCAGTTTAACTCCAATCGTTCAGATTTTATGGCGTCTAATGTTTATCGTCTTTATCGCTGTCTTTGGGTACAAGGTGATTATTTCTGGCAAATTCGCGGCCAACGATCTCATTGTCAACACTCTCAAAATCATTGTCTTACTTCTTATAGCGACCGAGTGGGATACATTCTTTTTACTAGTCTACGACATGGCGACTGATTTACCTTCTGATGTTGCAGGACAAATCATGGTTGGTGCTGCAAACGCATCCCCTGGGTCAGTTGCTAATGACGATGCCTCTGCAAATTTAGTTTTATCACAATTTTATGATCGCGCTTTGATTGTTGTAGGTCAAATTTTAGAGGGAGCGGGATGGACTGATCTTGGCAAGTATTTTCATGCAGCAATAGTCTGGTTGGGAGCTGTCGCTCTGACTGGTTATGCCGCAATGCTGATTGTCTTATCAAAAGTTGCAGTTGCTATACTTCTCGCTGTTGCTCCTTTCTTTATTTTGCTTTTGATATTTGCAAACACTCGCAATTTATTTGAAGGCTGGCTTCGTACGCTCATCAATTACGCCATAATCCCGATTTTTGTATATGCCCTACTCGCTTTGCTTCTTACGATTGCAGAACCACCATTACAGAATTTGGAAAATAATTTAAGTGGAGATGCTAATACACTGTCTTATATAGGCCCGTTCTTCTTCATGTCAGTAATCTCAGTATTGCTGCTAATGCAAATAATGAACATTGCAGCATCAATAACCGGAGGTCTTTCATTATCAACTATGGGCGTCGCAGCTTGGAGCGCACGTAATGCAGCACGCATTGGCAAAGCAACACCTAAGGGTTCGTTTACATCGGGCGTTGTGGCGTACAACGTGGCAAGACACCCAATTCAATCATCAAAGGCTATCGGTAAACGCCTAGCGACTTCAGCAAAGAATATTAGAGGGTTTTAACGAATGTCGAAAAATAGAGACGATTACTACGCAAAAGCATCTACATGGGATCAAGAAATCATCGCCAATGCACTCTTGTCAAAAAAACGTGCTTGGATATTTGCATTCATCTGTATGGGTATATCCGTTTTAAGCCTTGTGACGCTCATTCTGATTTTACCCTTAAAGACTTTTGAGCCGTATGTCGTGACTGTTGATCGCTCTACTGGTTATTTAGAAGTAGCAAAAGGCTTGAACGATCTAACGCTTTCAGAAGATGAGGCCGTTACAGAAGCAAATTTAGTGAAATATGTTTCTTTAAGAGAGCAATACAATCCAGCAATTCTTAAAGAAAATTATGAAACAGTTGAAATAATGTCTGATGGACAAGCCTTGAAAGAATATCAAGAGCTATGGACTGCAACAAACCCAAATAACCCATCCATTAAACTTGGCCGTAAAGCATCTATCGATATCAAGATTAAATCTGTCTCTTTCATCAATGACAAAACAGCAACCATACGCTTTTTGCGAGAAGTTAGAGAAAATGACCGCGTAAAAACAAGCCACTGGAATGCTGTCATTCAATTTAGGTACTCACAAAAACCTATGCAAATGAGAGACAGATTTTCTAACCCTCTTGGCTTTCAAGTCACGAATTACCGCGTCAACCCAGAAGTATTGGAGAATATACGATGAAACTTAAACCCCTACTCTTAAACACCGCAATTCTGACAACGCTTATTGTCAGTCCTGCACTTGCAGGTAAAGACCCAAGGCCAATGACGGCTGATTCACGCGTCAAAGTCGTGACATATCATGAGAGCGATGTGTATCAAATCCAAGGCCATTACGGATATTCAACTGTCATTGAATTTTCAGACAAAGAGCGCATCGAGAATATATCACTCGGCGATACAGCGGCATGGCAGGTAATGAAACCAGGGCGACCTAATATCATGTTTATCAAACCTCTTGAAGAAGATGCCGAAACCAATATGACGGTCATAACAAATAAGAGAATTTACAGTTTTGAAGTATCTGCCAACCATGCCTATTCCCCTCGCTCTTCAGAATTAACATTTCGCCTTAAATTTCACTATGCCGATGAAGCAGCCAAAGAGCTTGCCTATATTGGAAGCGTTTCTGAAGCACATTTTAATCCCCTTGAAGGCACTGATGCAACGGAGCTAAATTTTGACTATAGCTATTCTGGCTCAAAACGATTGCGCCCTGTCAGAGCCTTTGATGATGGCGTATTCACTTACTTCCAATATGATGATTTTGATGTCATGCCGGCTGTCTTTGCCGTTGATGAAAACGGCAATGAGCGCCTTGTAAACTTCAATGTGCAAGGCAAATATGTTGTTGTCTCTGGGTTAGGATCGCAATTCACTTTAAGAGATGGTGATACGGCAACATGCATCTTTAACGAAGCCTTTCCAAAACCTCAGCCCAAAATCGAAAATGATGTTGTTCCATTGGTCGAGCTTGAAGAAGCATCTGAAGAAATCAAACTCTCACATGCAGCACCCAAACCAACACGTAAACCTGATATTGAAGCGATTAAGCTAGCAGCTGAAGAAGAGCCTAGTTTGTTTGCGCGTATTTTCGGAACACGTGAGGACATACAACTAGCACAAGGCCCAAGGTTTAATGATTAGGACTGAACATGAGTGACGATAATACAAATCCACCAGAAAATAATGAACTTCATGCGCAAAGACCGATTGAGGGTGATCGTGATATTCCTACTGTCGCCCAAAACAAGGATTTTTCCAAATTAGGGATAATTGCGTTCATAGCTGTTGGTCTTATAGCCATTATTTTAGTGGCAAAGGACGGCATGGAAAAAAATGACCCCAAACCTCTAACCGAAGCTGAAGAGGTGGAATATAGAACACGCGCACCTTCTGGCCCTTATATTGAAATTGTAGAAGAAGATCCACCAATCGAAACGCTTGTTCCCCCGATCGATGAAAGGGAATTATATGATCCCTTGGAAGCTCAGCGTGAATTTCAAATGCAGCAAGAAGCTTTACGCATTGCGCGCGAACAAAAGAAACGTATGGAAGAGCGCCGCCGCTCGCCACAGATAATCTTCGATGAATCCAATAGTAGAGCATCTGGTGTATCCCCTACTCCAAACTCACAAGGCGCCTCTCTATTAGGCGGTGAACAAGACCCGAATATTGCTTTTGCTGATCGCTATGCCAATGCCGATGTTGAAACCGCTCAAGCAACGCAGCTTCAAAACCTTGGAACTTTGGTCACGCAGGGCACAGTCATTGATGGTATTTTAGAAACAGCCATTCAAAGTGATCTTCCTGGCATGGTGAGAGCTATTGTGAGTGAAGATGTTCACTCATTTGATAATTCTACACTTGTTATCCCCAAAGGCTCGAAGTTAGTGGGTCGGTATCGATCAACACTGACACAAGGACAAAGCCGCGTTTTTGTTATTTGGAATCGCCTGATTAGAAGTGATGGCGTGAGCATCAATATAGGCTCATATGGCACTGATGATTTAGGCCGAAGCGGTCTTACAGGTGTTGTTGATACCCACTTTTTTGAGCGTTTTGGCTCATCCGTCTTATTATCCCTTATCGATACCGGATTACAGATTGGCGTAAATGCAGTTGATGATGACGATCAAGCGACTGTTGCACTTGAAACTGGTTCTGATTTCAGCCGTTCAGCCGAGATAGCGCTTGAAAACTCAATCGGTATTCCGCCAACAGTGCATGTCCACCAAGGCTCTCGCATTAAGGTCTTTGTTGGAAAAGACCTCGATTTCTCTCAAGTGGGGCGTCATGCCGAAAGATAAAAGCATAAAGGATATTCATATCGCCAATCAGCCAAAAGCTGACACTTCCGGCGCGTCTGAAAATTCTAGTGTGTTTTTAAAACAATATTTGGGCATCTTCCAAAAATTTTTGGATGATCCCGAAATTTCAGAGATATGCGTCAATAAACCTGGGCAAGTCTGGATTGAGCGTTCTGGCGTTCCAGAAATGGAATTTGTTGAAGATTCAGAAATCACGAATGAAGTTCTCTGGCGCCTTGGCCGTTTGGTTGCTAATTATTCGGATCAATCTATTGCTATCGATAAGCCATTACTTTCTGCTTCTTTGCCTTCTGGTGAAAGAATTCAATTTGCAACACCGCCTGTTTCCCGATTTGGCGTCGCCCTTTCCATCCGAAAACAGGTTGTGAAAGATATGAGCTTGGATGATTACAAAAAAATGGGCGCTTTTGATGGATTAAAGGCAAATTCCAGTGCGTCACAAAAAGCTAAAAACAAACTCGATAAACTTTATAAAGATAATCATTTTCAAGAGTTCATTTCTACGGCCACACGCCAAAAGAAAAACATCATTATTTCTGGCGGGACATCGACAGGTAAAACCACATTGTTAAATGCGGTTTTAAAAGAAATCGATACTTCTGAGCGCATAGTGACTATTGAGGATACGCCGGAAGTATTGCCACCACACAATAATCATCTCTCATTGCTTGCCTCTAAGGGAGATCAAGGGCAAAGCCGCGTAACCATCCAAGATTTGCTTGAAGCGTCTTTGAGATTTCGTCCTGATCGTGTCCTTCTGGGTGAATTGCGCGGAAAAGAAGCTTACACTTTTTTACGCGCTGTAAATACAGGCCATCCCGGATCAATATCAACTGTTCACGCTGATACACCTCATGGAGCTATGGAGCAAATTTGTTTAATGGTCATGCAAGCCAATTTGGGTTTAGATCACGATCAAATCATGGCCTATATAAGCTCTATCATTGATGTTGTTGTGCAAATGAAACGAGAAGGCGGAAAGCGCTTTATTTCTGAAATCTGGTATCCTGATGGAAGCAAATAATAAAATCATCATTATTATTGCTGCGCTTTTTGGGCTGGTTTTATATTTTTATGCTGCATCTCTGATGTATTGCATCCTTGCAAAAATCCCACTAGAGCATGCTTCCCCCATTTTCATCTTTAGTGTCTTTGCTCAACCCATAACAGATCAAATTCAATCAAGGCTTTTTGTTGCTTTTGGCGCTCCCGCCGTTGCCCTCATATTTATTGGTAGTCAAATTTATGAAGCGATGTTCAATCAAAAAGACCTCTTTGGGAAAGCAAGATGGGGAGGTTTAAGAGATATACGCAAAGCGAAACTCTTAGAAAAAGCTGGTATCATTCTTGGCAAATTTAATGGCCAGTATCTTATAAGTGACCAGCCCACGCACTCCATTCTTGTTGCACCAACACGATCAGGAAAAGGTATCGGCGTTGTCGTCCCTAACCTATTAGCATGGCAAGGCTCTGTAATTTGTTTTGATGTGAAACATGAAAACTATAGAAAAACAGCGGGTTTTCGTGCGGCGCATGGACAAAAGGTTTTCATGTGGTCGCCAATGGATGAAAATCTGAAATCTCACCGTTATAACCCACTTGATGCTGTTAGCGATAACCCTCATCAACAAGTCAGTGATCTTCAGGTTATCGCGCGTATATTGATTCAAGACCCGCCTAAAAGTGATCCCGTCTGGGCTTCAGAAGCACGCGCTTTATTCGTCGGATTGGCTTTATATGTCATGGATAGCAAGGAAATGCCTTCTACAATCGGCGCTATTAATAGGTTACTGGGTACAGAAGCAGATTTAGGCGATGTGTGCCGCTATATCGTTAAAAAGCACCCTGAACTCACATCAACTGTCAAAAAATCACTAATGAATTTTGCCAATAAAGCCGCCAAAGAGCGTTCTGGTGTAAAATCTTCTTTAAACCAAGCCATCAACTTATGGGATAACCCTCTGATTGATGCAGCCACCTCAGCAACGGATTTTAATATTAAAGATCTTCGTAGAGAAAAAATCTCAATTTATGTCGGTGTTCTTACAGGTCAAATTGAAACATTAACACCCCTGCTCCGCATATTCTTTGAACAAATTATCACAAAGCTCTCAATGAAAGAGCCAGGTGTAGATGAACCCCATCAAGTTTTAATGCTCCTAGATGAATTTCATATGCTCGGCAGAATAGATTCGATGACGACTGCATTTACCCTTCTTGCGGGCTATAATGTGCGCGTGATGGCCGTGGTGCAGTCATTGAATTGGATTGATGTTACCTATGATCGTGATAAAAGAAACGGCATTTTATCATGCTGTGCACATCAAATTTTCTTCGCAACAAACGATCTAGCAACCGCTCAATATGTTTCTGAATCTTGTGGTAATCAAACCGTTGATAGCGTTTCAAAATCCAAACGTAAATCGATGCAATATGAGGCACCAACATATAATACGTCTCAACGTGGTACGCCCCTTATTGCTAAACATGAGATGCGTGATTTTAAAGCTGATGAACAAATAATTTTAATTGAAGGCTCTCAACCAGTAAAATGTAAGAAAATCCGAT
>JBCCCO010000114.1:0-7779 GCA_039033475.1 Pseudomonadota bacterium
CATAAGTATATGGAAATATATTAGGGATTTTCTTTTCTCTATATTGCAAAAAACGTTTAAAAATTTCTGGGAGCGCAAAAAATGTTAGCACGCAAAACACTTTCTTCTCTTGTAACGAATAATGAAAAAATTGAGAAATATGAAAGATATGCGCTTTATTATTTGCCATCAGAAAACAGTGTGTTAGCAGACTTAGGTCGTGATTGGTTTGGATATGATATATATTGCCAAGGTTTGCTAAAACGCCCTAATACGTTTGGTTTAAGTTCGGTATTTTTAGATCGCATTACGGAGCTTGTTAAGCGATATAGTTTGCACGCAACCTTAAAGGCCCCCTTTTATCTGAATGACGGTTATACTTTAGATATGTTAAAAGACCGCCTTAAAAGGTTTTGTCAAAATCGGTATTCTTTTGAAATTGAGCCATTAGACTTACAACAGCATAACAGTACACTGCGTTTTTCTTTACCCAAAAAGTCAGAAAAGATTGACCAGCTTGCATCTCAATGTATGCTCGCCTTTGATGAGTTTCGCGCTCCGCTGAGCGTTGCAGAGCGAACGCGCAGGTTAGATGAGGCTCTAACACTCCATCAACGCTTGATGCTAGAGGCTTACGGTTATCCATATGTTCTAAGTGAGTTTCAGTTTCATATGAATTTAACATCTCAGCTAAAAGATGAAGATCTAGAAATCGCTCGTGTCGGACTTGCTCCTTTGATGCAAAAAATAACGAGTATACCATTAAAAATTGGTGCAATTTCTTTGGTTGGAGATCCTGGGGCAAATCAGCCGTTTCATCTTATCGAGACTTTCCTTTTTGCTAACTAATACTTATAGGTCCTGAGCCTAAATGTCACATTAATGTGCGAGTCAACCACAAACGCTTCTTGTCTTTTGACGAGGAGCATTTATTTTTTATTCAATTCTTTCTTTAACAAATTACATATCGCGGCATATTTAAAATATGTATTGCTTTGTAATTTGTTGTCACATTTATTTCATGTAATTTATGAGTATTTTGCAATTAATGCAGTGTGCAATACTTGTTAAAAACTGTTTCATTTTATTTTTAAACTTGCAAAGCTTATCTAAATTCTGAACATTCCAAATAAATTTGGGGCGTTTGCTCTGTGAAACTCGTGAATTTAAAGATGGTTTACAACAACTGCACGAAACTTTTTTATAGAGCAAAAAACAGAGGGATAACAAATATGAGCGTTTTGCATATAAAAAAAATGATAGAGGATGATACAATATCCGCGTTATTGGCAAGTATTGAAAAAAGTTGCTACCATCAGTCTCCATATTCACACTGGTATTTGAAAGACTGTCTTTCTAATCAGCTTGCGAAGGGACTTACGGCCTTACCTTTTTCTGCTCCGCGTATGTTTGGTATTTCTGGCAAGCGTGATTTGCGCAATGCTGTTCGTGTGTTTGTTAATCAACGCACACAAAGTCAATATTTTTGTCTTCACATCTTAGCGCGGGCTTTTCAAAATTGCAGGGTTACAGATCATATTTCTGGTTTTTTTGGAACAGATTTAGATGGAACACATCTGCGTATTGAATATGCTCAAGATACAAACGGTTTTTGGAGTGAGCCGCACACTGATATTGCAGATAAAGTTTTTTCAATGCATTTGTACTTATCTGATGATGCTGGACATGAAGCACTTGGTACAGATTTGTATGACACGCAAAAACAACAAATCTCACGCTCGCCATTTATTCCCAATTCTGCTATGGTATTTATACCATCATATAATACCTTTCATGGGTTTGAAAAACGTCCTGTTTCGGGAACACGAAAGTCACTGATCATAAATTATGTGAGGCCAAACTGGAGAGCGAAAGACCAATTGGCTTTTCCTGGGGTTCCGGTGACTTGCTTTTCACCGATCAAGTTAGATGATGCCAAAATGAAAGAAAATAAAAAATATGGAGCTTGAATATGAGTAGAGTGGGCTGGATTGGAGTTGGGGTCATGGGATACCCAATGGCGGGACATATTCGGCAAAAAGGCAACCATGATGTTGTTGTTTATAATAGGACAATTGAAAAAGCAGAAAAATGGGTTACTCAGTATGGTGGTAAGGTCGCAAAAACTCCAGCAGAAGCCGCAGAAGGTGCCGATTTCGTTTTTAGTTGCGTTGGCAATGATGATGACCTAAGGCAGGTCGCAACCGGGGATGATGGTGCTTTTTCGACACTCAAAGCAGGTGCAGTTTTTGTTGATAACACAACAACATCAGCAGCCGTGGCGCGGGAGCTATTTGACATCGCAAAGGAAAAGGGTGGTAACTTTTTAGATGCGCCGGTTTCTGGTGGTCAAGCTGGCGCTGAAGATGGAGTTTTAACTGTGATGGTTGGGGGGGACAGGGCCGCTTTTGATCAGGCCAAAAACGTAATGGATCATTTTGCGCGAGCTGTTAAATTATTAGGGCCATCAGGGGCAGGGCAACTCACGAAGATGGTCAATCAGATTTGTATTGCGGGTGTGGTACAAGGCTTATCGGAAGCGATACAATTTGCGCAAAATGCGCAGCTTGATGTTCCTGGGGTCATGGAGACTATCTCAAAAGGGGCCGGACAATCATGGCAAATGGAAAACCGCTGGGAAACAATGATGAACGGTGAGTTTGATTTTGGCTTTGCGGTTGACTGGATGCGAAAGGATCTTGGATTTTGTCTGGAAGAAGCCAGGACAAATGGATCTCACCTCCCACTTACGGCATTGGTTGATCAATTTTATTCGGAAGTTCAGTCATTTGGGGGGAGCCGCTGGGATACATCCAGTTTAATTACACGGCTTAATGGTCATAAAAAATAGAGCCCGTTTGAATTTGTTTTCTAAGGTTTTATGCGTTGATAAGCACGGTAACTTGATCAGATGAATACACTTTGCGCGTTTTTTTCCATCTTCTGCACGAAGGTATCAGCTATTATCATAATAAATGCATTGCCCGATACAGGCAGTGCAACGGCAAAACTGTAACACAAGTGATTACTGATGGAAAACAAACTGCAAAGGAGAAGTGTCTTCAACACTAAACCTGAACTGACAACCACTGCCCAAAGAATCAGTAACTGTCAGGTTTTGTCGACATTTATACGAATATGTACGGAACCCATCAATATGTTATGACAGGATCAAGTTCTTTTGCACTTGCAACCCATCTTTGAACTTGAGTGATTACTGGGAGTTGACGGACAAGTTGCTTTTTGCCTTTGCTGTTCGCTTCTTCCAAAGCTTTATACAAATTTTCTGGTTTGCGTTTGCGCAATTCTTTAACGGTATCAACACCGGCAATTTCAAGAAGCTCGGAATATTCTTCTCCCACGCCCTTAACGCGCATCAAGTCTGCCATGTTGGTCCACTTTAAGATTAGTGTTTCGTCGATGCCCGCTTCTGATGCAAGTTCCTTGCGTCCTTTTTTCTTGGCCGCTCGTTCCAAAAGTGCTCTGGTTGTTTTAATTCCAACCTTAAGTAATTTCTTTTTGTACGTTGCACCAATGCCTTCAATTTTTTGTATGCTGTAGCTCATTATGAGTTCCTCCTATATCAAAGTGTTCATCAAAATTTACGAAACGCATACCTCGCGAGATCTTAAAACCTTATAGCACTTGATTTAATCCTGGAATTGATTTTTTAACCTCATCAATCATATCCGCTCCAACTGTCTCTTGAGCAAAATTGAAAATTTCCTGCCCAAGGGATCTTGCTTGTTCCATGTCCAGGCCCTCTGCTTGTAATTTAGACAATGTATCTAACACACCATTTCCGCCCATCAGATTACCAAGAGCACCTGTCAAAAAATCACCCCCGGTATCAGAATTTTCCACAGTGCCTTTAAATTTAGAAAGCAACTCGTGAGTACCAGGGATTGCTTCCAATACAGGATTTATATTTTCTGCTGGAACTTCTGTTTTCAAAAAATTCAAAATAATGCTGATGCACTTTTCTGCAATGTTTGCGTCCAGCCCCAAGCGATCCACAACACGATTAATCAACTCTTGCATTTTCTATGTCCTGTCATTTACCAAGTGGTAGATTAATGCTAATAAACTCGTTTATATTTAAATAACACTATAATAATTAAAGCGTTAACGCAAATTGCATTTGCAGATATCTTTTTCTAAGGGGTTCATTTTATTGTTCGGTCAGCTTCTAACCATCTTGGCTGGTCAATAATATGTTTCTTTCATTCGCAATTAATACGAAATCAGGGCAGCCATTATGACTTCAGACAATACAATTTATATTGGAACAAGCTTTCAGGCAGGGCAATCCCAAAAAGAGGCTCTCGATTTAAAGCTTGCCAATCGGCATGGCCTCATAACAGGGGCAACAGGTACAGGAAAGACGGTTTCCTTACAGATTTTGGCAGAAGGTTTTTCTCAAAATGGCGTTCCTGTTTTTTGTGCTGATGTGAAAGGAGATCTCTCAGGGGTGGCCGCTCCAGGTGTTGAAAAAGACTTTTTAGAAAGCCGTGCCGAAAAAATTGGTTTTGAGAATTATACATATTGGTCGTTTCCAACTATTTTTTGGGATTTGTTCGGTGAGCGAGGACATCCCATTCGAACAACAATAGATGAGATGGGCCCATTGTTACTCTCTCGTTTGTTGGATTTGAATGAAACGCAAGAAGGGGTCTTGAATATCGCCTTCCGCGTTGCCGATGAAGATGAGTTGCCGCTGCTTGATTTAAAGGACTTAAGATCCTTACTGGTCCATGTAGGAGAGCGCGCTTCAGAGCTTACCATGGAGTATGGGAATGTTTCTAAAAACTCCATTGGTGCGATTCAACGCCGCTTACTGGTCATAGAAGAGCAAGGAGGGGAGCGATTTTTTGGAGAGCCAGCGCTTAACATCTCTGATTTAATGCGCAAAACATCCGAAGGCAAAGGATATATAAATATCTTGGCTGCAGACAAGTTGATGCAATCTCCGCGCCTCTATAGCACATTTTTGCTTTGGCTTTTGTCAGAACTGTTTGAAGAAATGCCTGAGGTTGGGGATCCTGAAAAGCCAAAACTGGTGTTCTTCTTTGATGAAGCGCATTTGTTATTTGACGAAGCCCCTAAAGTACTTTTGGAAAAAATTGAGCAGGTCGTTCGTTTGATTCGCTCAAAAGGTGTTGGGGTATATTTTGTGACGCAAAACCCTTTAGATGTTCCCGATAGTGTATCTAGTCAGCTTGGAAACCGTATCCAACACGCATTGCGTGCTTTTTCCCCTCGCGAACAACGTGCCGTGAAAGCTGCTGCAGAAACGTTCCGCCAAAACCCAGATTTGGATACCGAAAAAACGATTATGGAGTTGGGCGTTGGTGAAGCCCTTGTCTCAACTCTTGAGAAAAAAGGTATGCCTTCTATTGTGCAGCAAACTTTGATTCGCCCACCGAGTTCTCGCTTGGGGCCGCTAACATCCCAAGAGCGTGCTGATGTTATACACAATAGCCCACTTTACAATGTTTATGAAAATGAGGTTGATCGAAAATCTGCTCATGAAATTCTGCAACAAAAGAAAACTGAAATAGAATCTCAAAAGAAGCAGCAAATCGAGCAAGATGGCGAGTATGAGCGGCACGGTTCTTTTCGCATTCCCAAGAGAACCGGTGGCAGTCGATCAAGACGAAGGGCACCGCGCAGCCGCAGACAAACCGCAACAGAGGCTTTTACAAAATCTGTTTTGCGATCATTAGGAACAGCAGTTGGTCGGGCCCTTGGCCGAATGATTGGTGGAGGTTTTGGGCGTCGGCGGTGATGTGTTTTTTAGAACATTAAAATGACCTATGTTTCATTCTAGAGCGTGCCACGTTTAGATGAATTCATTTAAAGGTGGATTGTGCAAAGCTGAGCTTGTGATTAATTTTATGAACGAGGTTTTCAGTATATATTCATTATCATTTTGTTAAATAAGATTCTGTTTTTAAATAACGTGATTTAAAAGATACGTTAAAGTCAAATATGGTTTGGATTATTTTAGATAAATAAACGACGGAAGTAAAAATATAAAAGCTTTGGATCATGTTGTGTCAAAAGAAAAAAACATAGAGGGGGCATTGCAAACAATCCAATTACTCTATGAAGCAAGTTATACTCCAAAGACATGGGGTAAGATTCTAGATGTTTTTAAAACTCAATTTTCTGCGGATATGGTTCAATTAAGCGTACTAAGCACCGCCACACGACAAGTTGTTTTTGAAATTAGTACGCGTCCGACCAATATTCCATTACATGCATGGGCAACGCATCCAAGCCATTTTCGAAGTTACAATCAAACAGAATTAAATCTCAGTCAAAAATTCAAAAATAAAGTGCAACTTTTTTCTGAGAGTCGAATGCATAATGAACGTGAAAGTCCTGTACTCAGAACAGTGATGGGGCCAGTTGGTGTTGAGTATGCGTACATATGTCAATGGAATGATATTCAGAGAAAACTTTGCGTTATTATCGGTTTTTTACGCAACGATTCACAAGGTGCCTTTGGACAGCAAGATTTTGAAAAATTTGCAATCTATGAGCCTCATATATATCAATCACTGCAATGCTTTACACACATACAAGAACTGAATGCCTCAAAAAATATTTTGTATAACATCTTTAACAATATACAACTTGGTATGTTGGTTGTGGATTGTGAGGGGTATTTGCAAGCCGTAAATGAGACGGCGAGGCATTTGATTGATCAAAGCAAAGCATTTCAACTCACCCCTTATAACCGTTTCGCGATTACTAACCATAGGCTTAAATCTGAGCTTATGACATCGATGCAAAATATTGTACATAGCACAAAACGTAAAACTTTAAGCGATCAGGGTTTTGAAGAGCATTACATGCGTGTTGCAAAAGATGAAGGAGAGGGGCACTTTCTACTAATCATTAGTGCATTGAATGCTGCGCTGGATAGCACCGCACATTATTTGAAGCATCATATCAACATAAAAACAGACTTTATAGTCATACATATTATCGATATTGAAGAAGTCGCCAATCTTGATCCTGTCCGGTTGCAAAATGCGTTTAACATTACGGCAACAGAAGCAGATGTTTTAAAAGATTTTGCTGATGGACAATCCCCTAAAGAAATTGCAAAAAAAACACAGCGCTCTTATTATACAATACGCAATCATCTGCAAAAAGTCATGAGCAAGACCAATATTCATCGTCAAGCAGAATTGATCAGAGTAATATATTCTATTATGTCAGCGGGGCGAATGCGCTAGCCCGGATATCACGCATTAAAGTTAGCATCGCCCTTTATAATCTATAAAGTGTATTAGTCGAGATTTAATCAGAAAAATTATATAACGCCTGCAACACCATAATCTTGAACATAGGAATATCATCACACGACGGACGGTCGCCTTTACCTACGGCCACCCTGAATTATGGCTTTGCGCTTAAGCGCTTTCTTCAAAGGCTTACGAAAAATGTCCCAGGGGATCATATCATGAAGCTGCTCCAATGGATCTCCAGCATGGCTCAAAGCTTCATACCTGTCTTGCAAATCAAAAAAACCTGGCTGAAATGACATAATTCCCTACCTTCAATTCTTAAATCTATATAATAGGACAAAATCAGAAAAATCATAAGTTTTTAGAGGTGGCCTTAAACGATTTGTATACTCTTGCAGAGCATTTTATATAACTTCCTAAAAATATAATGAGTATTTCGTGTGACACTGAGGGTCTTCTGGTGCCTGTGTTTACTCTATCAGAGAACGTTTGGTCTATATTTTTCCCGTTATCACATGCTTGTGCTGTTATTGACAAG
>JBCCCO010000115.1:0-7745 GCA_039033475.1 Pseudomonadota bacterium
CGCTGCATTACCATTCTTGGCTTTCCTAATGCAACTTATCCCGGTGTGTTTGATGCTCTGAATGATCTGAATTTTCCTTACCGATGGGTCACTCGCTGGATCCCCCTTGATAAACAAGACGCGCAAAAACACCTCAAAAAGATCCGCAAGCATTGGTTTGCCAAAAGAAAGTCCATTGCTGCCTTAACCAAAGATATTGTGTTTCAAGAGGGACATAGCTTTGAAGACCGAGATGCGCTCAATAAAGCACGAGATGCAGAAACAGCGTTAGAGGAACTTGGCAGCGATGATGTTGCCTATGGCTATCTCACCATCACATGTGTGATCACAGATCAAGATAAAACAGCAATTGAAGACAAATTGATAGCCGTTGAGCGGATCCTTAATGCTCAAGGCTATGGTACAATCCGCGAAAACCTGAATGGTATTGAAGCCTGGCTTGGCAGTCACCCTGGTAACCCCTATGCCAATATCCGCAAACCCATTGTCAGCACAATGAACCTGGTGCATATGATGCCAATCTCTGCGCTATGGGCTGGATCGGAAACGAACACTCATCTGCAAGGCTCACCTCTGATCATTGCCAAAACCTTTGGCGCCACACCGTTTCGGCTGTCTTTACATTATGGTGATGTTGGGCACAGCTTGGCCGTTGGTCCGACAGGGGCAGGAAAATCTGTTCTGCTTTCTTTTCTGGCTTTACAGTTTCGCAAATATAATGGCTCTCAGATTATCTTTTTTGACAAAGGTCAATCTGCAAAAGCCGCAGTTCTTGCAATGGAAGGCTCTGCGTTTGATTTATCCTTATCTGGCAGCCTTTCATTACAACCGCTCAGCCAGATTGAAACAGATGCCGAACGCTCCTGGGCCTTTGATTGGCTTAAAGATCTTCTGCTCCAGGAACATATATCAGTCACACCGGATATCAGCAAACGACTATGGACCGCTTTGACCAACCTGGCGAGTGCACCACAATCTCAGCGCACGCTAACCGGTCTGAAGCTATTGCTACAACACAAAGATGTGCGTGATGCCCTGTTGCCCTACACTTTAGGCGGGCCCTTTGGGGCCTTACTCGACGCTGATCAGGATATCTCCATGGATGTCCCTGTCCTTCATTTCGAGATGCAAGAGCTATTGCAACACAAAAAGTGTACGGCGCCTGTCTTAACATATCTGTTTCATAAACTTGAACGCCGGTTTGATGGCAGGCCCACTTTGATGATTTTAGATGAAGCTTGGGTTTTCCTTGATAGCCCCCTTTTTGCCGAACGCATTCGCGATTGGCTCAAAACCTTGCGCAAGAAGAATGTCTCAGTATTATTTGCCACCCAATCTTTAAGTGACATTGCCCAAAGCACAATTGCACCTGCCTTGATTGAAAGTTGTCCCAGCCGGATCTTTTTGCCGAACAGCAAAGCCCTTGAACCACAAATGTCTGAGATCTATCAACGCTTTGGCCTTAATGCCAAGCAAGTTGAATTGATCAGCACAGCCATCCCGAAGCAAGACTATTATTTGCAAAGCCCAATGGGAAACAGAATGTTCGAACTTGGCTTAGGGCCAATTGCATTGGCACTATGCGGTGCATCTGATGCAAAAACACAAAAAACAATTCGAAAAGATCAGACACACCCAAAAACATTTTTACCGCAGTTCCTCGAAGCAAAAGGCCTATTGGAAACAGCGCACAGCCTTGCAAATCAAACGTCCACACAGCAGGCTTTCAACTAAAGAAGAGACTTAAGTGTGTATAGTGTAAAATCCTATTCTGTAAACATGTTTAGACTTGTTACGATTGCATTGATTATTCTGAACACTAACCAAAGTGTTGCCCTGACCGTTTTTGATCCTCAGAATTTTGTGCAAAACTATCGTACCGCTATTCGTGAACTCGAACAAATCGAAAACCAAATTCAGCAAATCGCCAATCAGATTGAACTCATCAAACGCTTTGATCAAGACTTGCTTCCCCTTGATAGCTCGATTGCAAATGAACTGCAAGACCGTTACGGTCAGATTCAAAGTCTTCTGGGCAAAGCCCAAGGTCTTGCTTACAATGTTAAAGCTACAGAAGAAAAATTCCAACAGCTGTATCCGGAGAATTATCGAGAGGCTCTCACCACAAATGATATTTTACAAAACACCCGTACCCAATGGCAAGAGCAACACCGTGCGTTTCAACATGCTCTGACACTCCAATCCCAAGTTCTTGAGAATATTGCTCAAGATCAAACAACTTTGCAAAATACGCTCAAAGCCTCGGAACAGGCTCAAGGATCACTGCAAGCTTTGCAAGCTGGTAATCAGATTTTAGGCTTAAGCGTACAACAGCTGATGCAATTACAAACCCTTATTACCTTGTCTGAGCGCAGCACTATTTTACAAAATGCCAAAGCCTCATCGTCAGAACGTATGGCACAAGACAATTGGAAACGGATGATGGGTGACCCTCAAGACTAGTACACCATTTATGATAACAACAATAACGAAAAAGCCTTAACATGGAGAGTTTAAATTTTATTGATACTTTTTTTGAGACTTTGGTTGCGTTCATCGATTCTGGTTTTGGATTTCTCCAGGCAGATGTCGCCTACCTGACCTCAGTATTGGTGACAATTGATATTGTGCTGGCATGCCTGTTATGGGCTCTAAGTGATGATGGTGTGATCCATATTCACTTGATCCGCAAAGTGCTGTATGTTGGTTTTTTTGCACTCTTACTGAACAACTTTCCGCAAATTACAACAATACTTTCTGAAACCAGTTTGGGGCTTGGATTGCAAGCGGGACAAACTCAAATTGATCCCAAAGATTTGTTCACACCAAGCTATATGCCAAAATTGGCTTGGGATGCAGTGCAACCTTTGTTGACAGAAATCCGCAATCTGAGCAGTGGAACAGGTCTGCTGTTTAATGCCTTTGCTATTTTGTTTTTGAGCCTGGCTCTGATCATATTGCTGTTTGCTTTTTTCTATGTGGCCATTCAACTGTTTGTCACCATAATCGAATTCAAGATTGTTTCGCTAGTGGCTTTTATTTTAATTCCCTTTGCTTTGTTCGGTCGAACAGTGTTTCTTGCAGACCGCGCCAACCAAGTGAATCTCGTCAGAGTTTCATTCAAAGTCAAAAGACCCAAAGTAGAGTAGTGCATAAAACGCCTCCACAGAACAGGCCGGCACAATGATGTTTAAACGCGATTTACAATATTATACCGAACATGATTTGCCCGTCACAGCGTATCAAAAAGCTGCACAAGTGTGGGACAACCGTCTGGGCAGTGCGCGTGTTCAAGCCAAAAACTGGCGCCTTATTGCTTTTGGTCTTTTGCTGTTATGCCTGATCAATATGGTCTTGATTGGCTGGCTGATGAGCGCAGCACAAGTGACGCCATATATTGTTGAGATCGATACCCAGGGGCGTATTCATACCATTGCGGCTGCCACACAACTCTATCAACCTTCAGAAGCACAGATTACATATCACCTTGAAGACTTTATCAAAAACCTGAGATCTGTGTCCATGGATCCAGTTGTGGTACGAAAAAACTGGCTGGCAGTCTATGATTACCTTGAAGGGGATGCGGTGCAGCGGGTCTCATCTTATGCACAGAACAATGATCCATTCAAACGCATTGGTCAACAAACAGTCGCCATTGATGTGACCAGTATCGTTAAAGCGTCTGACAAATCATATCAAATCCGCTGGATTGAACACACCTATGAACACGGTGTGCGCAAATCTAAAGATTACTATACCAGCCTGGTGACCCTTAAAAGAAGTAAACCTAAAACCGAAGACATGCTGCGTAAAAATCCACTGGGGCTGTATATCACAAGTTTAAACTGGTCAAAAGACATTCCACCGCAAGGGAGGACACAATGATCTCACGCCGTATTATAATGATATGTCTGGTCAGCCTGACTGGCTGCCAACTTGAACCGTTTAAAACAGAACTGAGCACATCAGACTTTGCACCAGCAAAACATGTCTCAGAGCCCAAGCCCCCCAAACGTATTGTCACCATTCCCAAAGCACTGCCTCTTCCTGGGCAATTAAAGAAACTGGATGCAGAAAAAACCAAAAAGCCAAAACGTAAAAATGTGCAACATAACATAAAAACAGCGCTTGATAGCACCAAAGACAAAGCTCGGATTGAACCTGTCAAAGACGGCTATATTAATGCCATTCAAGTTTATCCCTACACCAAAGGGGCTTTGTACAAGCTATATACCGCTGTCAATCAAATGACAGATATAACATTACAGCCTGGTGAGCAACTTATCTCCATATCTGCAGGCGATACGGCGCGCTGGATTATCGGCGATACCACAAGCGGATCAGGGGCAAGCGAACGGATCCATATTCGCATCAAACCCACGCATTTGGATCTATCGACAAATCTGATCATCAATACCAACAAACGCACCTACTTTCTGGAACTGGAAAGTCAAACCAAAGCCTACATGGCTTCAGTTTCCTGGACGTATCCGCAAGACGAGATTGTTGCCATAAAACATGAACAAGAGAAAATAAATAAAAAAGCTAATCTAAGAATTGCAAAAGATGTAAGTTTGAATAATCTGAACTTTAATTATACCCTGCGCGGCGATGCGCCCTGGAAACCAATCCGAGCTTTTGATGATGGCAAAAAAGTCTATATCCAGTTTGCAAAAACTTTAAGTCGCTCGCAAGCTCCACCCTTGTTCGTACGGGCAGCCTCTGGCAAACCAGCTCTTTTAAATTACCGAGTAAAGGGTACATACTACATTGTTGATCAATTGTTCACAGAAGCACAACTTCGCCTCGGTGAAAATCCACAATCTGTAGTGCGCATTATTCGCAAAAACAACACATGGGAGGGCGATGAGCCATGGTAAACCCATCATCACACGAGGGAGACACAAATCCAAACACCTCGTTTGAGGTGCATCCAAAATCGCAAAATGGACGCCGCGTCAATACACGCAATCTTATTGCTTTATGTGCATGTGGCAGTGCGTTTCTTATCGCAATTGTCTATCTCTCAGCGCTGCGTCCAGCACCTCAAAAGTCAAACCCGGTAAGAGAACTAATCCCGGCGAAAACACCAGAGCTTCTCAATGCCTTGCCAAAATCATATGAGGCATTACCACCGCAACCCACTTCTGAACAAACTCCTATCTACAAACAAAAGCCTCCTCTCCCTAAACCAGAAAGGGCGTTTGATAAAAAAATACGAATGGCACCGCTGTTCGTCCGCATCACACACAAGGCAAAAAATAATGCAACACCATCTATAAACTCTTCAGCACTGTCAAAATTGACACAGCAAAAGAAGGGACAAAACCAAAGCCTTGCAAACATTCTGCCATCAAATGTTACAAACCCATCTGAAGAAGATCAAAACAAGCAAGCAGAAAAACGGGCCTTCTTAACGCAAAAACCAGATCCATCGATTTACAATCCGTATGTTCAGCAAAAGCCCATATCCCCATACCAAGTCATGGCGGGCACACTCATTTCTGCAGCTTTGATCACAGGCCTTAATTCTGATTTACCAGGTAAAGTCATCGCGCAAGTGACACAACCTGTCTATGATACTGTGACTGGTCAGTATCTGCTCATTCCTCAAGGCAGCCGTATCATCGGCACTTACGACAGCGTGATCGCTTTTGGCCAATCTCGTGCGCTTGTCATATGGCAACGCCTCATCCTGCCCAATGGTGTCTCCATACGGCTGAACAATCTACCCGCAGTTGATGCCAGCGGATATACCGGCCTGGAAGATGAGGTTATACTATCAGAGATAACGACAGACTTTAAGTTTTTGTGAGAAACAACAAGGAAGGACTACCAGCTAATGCTGGTAGAAGTTAAGTGTGTGTTGAGGTATATTGTAGTTTGCACATTCTATAGCATGCAAAACTCACCTTCTGGCTCAATACTTTCTACACCCTCAACTGTTTTGATAAATCTAACCTCACTCTCAGGAATTTCACCAATAATAAGATCAATTTCTGGAAAGCATTGTTTTACAATAACTCCCCGTGCGGTCAAATCCTCAGTAAGTCCATCTATGGATTTAATTCTTGATAATTTAAATCGTATTTTGAATCTACTTCCACCAGAAAAATTAGTCTCGGACATAATTGCACTCCTAGAGTTGATTAATAAAGAGTTAACATTATACTCCACAAAATAGGAACTAAAAGAGTTATTTTTGTGCCATAAGTGGCATGAAAAGGTAAATTTCTTAATAAGATTAAGATATGATGATGAATTTAATAATGTTTCTCAAAGAGTTTCTTATGGTGCCGATACCAAATTGATGCTCGCCCCCTTAGAATCCTGCTCAATCTTTTGCACACTTTTCTGCACTGCTTCGAGTAAGGTTTCACCTCTAAGATGAGGATCACTCTCCGCAATAAGCGCAGCAATGCCAGCAACATGAGGTGCTGCCATACTTGTACCTTCGTCTTTATAATAACTCTTTTCAAGCCCTGCCGACACAATATTAACCCCAGGAGCATAAATATCGACTTTTTCTTCTGACCCACTTGAAAAATCTGCAATATTCAACTTTTGATCTAAAGCACCAACAGCCAAAATTTTGTTGGCACACGCAGGTACATTAACCCTTGAAATAATATTATTAGAGCGCTCGCTATCGTTTCCACTAGCAGCGACTATGATACAGTCATTATCAAGAGCTCTTTTTGCAATCCTTTCGTATTCTGTGATATCATAACCTTCTGGTGGAAATGACATGCCTAGAGATAAAGAAATGATATCACAGTTTGCTTTTATTGCTGCTAAAATGCCCATAATGACTTCTGTCTCACTTCCCTTTCCATTCTTTGCCAAAACTTTTCCAGCATAAATATCAGCTTCATAGGCTATACCATAACGAGATACATGACTTGAACTTGGGCATTTCGGACCAACAGCAATCCCGGTACAATGTGTTCCATGACCAATGTAATCCTTAATATCGTTCCTTTCTCCAGAAACAAATGACTGTTCTTCTATGTTGCGACCTTTGAAATCAGGATGATCTATATTAAGACCTGTATCAAGAATTGCTACTTTGATGCCCTTCCCTGAAGCATCGGAGGGCAACACGTTAGTTGCTTCCAAGTTCCAATAATTTCTTTCTCTATGAAAAGTTTCAACATTTCTATTCAAACTTTCTGAGGGAAGATGGTGTATCTGTTCATTTAATAAGCTTATTCCTTCATGATACCACGCTTTTAAGCGCTCCTCATATGACAGTTGTGTAATTGGATACATATAGTATTCTGGACGAATACCTATTCCACGATCTCGGCTCAGCATTTGAAGTGAGTTATCTTCTTTATCAAACTCATCTAATAGGGTTAATTTTAACTCTTCAATAAGGAAAGCATTGCTGTGATCAAGCTGCCCCAAAGCTGAGTAGGTATTTGTCTCATAATCACTTGATGAAATAGTTTCTCGTCCTGTTAATTTCTTAATTTTACTCTTAATCGTATTAATACTCGCATTCTCTCTGAAACGTATTATTGCCCGCCCAGTGGTTTCTGAATTAGCATCTTGATAAAACGAATTGGTCATAATAATGCCCTACAATAAATTACATTAACAATTAATACCAACCTTCATTGATTAATACCCATGGGCCCAATTTCTCATTCCGATAGATTTTATTTTTTCAGGGAGCTTGATTAGTTTGTTCCAGGCCTCACAACAGTGATCAAGAATGTCATCATAATCTTCAAAGACCA
>JBCCCO010000116.1:0-7610 GCA_039033475.1 Pseudomonadota bacterium
AAGAGGAAGACACGCAAACAGCACAAAAAGCGCTTTTGCTGTTAATGAAGCAAATGCGATCATTCCTATTCCAAAAAAAATGAAGTTGATACCGAAGAACTCCATTGGCACACCCATGACGATTGGGGGTCGGGGCATACCAACAAATAAAGGATCAAAATCTATATCTTCTTCATAATCCCTTCATCAGGCTCTCTCTTTATAGTGAGCCTGCAATACCATCGACAATGGCAGGAGCGCCAAAAACCAATATAATTCCGCCGATTATTGATAAAGCCACGCCCCATGCGAGGCGTCCTGTCATCCATAAAAACCCAAGCCCAACAACAGCTATAATAGCAATTATCCTTGCCCAAGTATTAGTGAGTAGATTTTGCAATGCTGTTAAAAAGTTTGTTCCAGAGTCAAATAAAGCTTGTGCATGTGCTGTTTCAGGGAGAGTAATGAGTAAAAATGATAGAATAAAAAAGGTAAATAATCTTACTGGCATTACGTGTAACTTCCCCAAAATTTTAGTTGTGCTCTTTTTGAATTTTCAACTAAAACACTACAATTACAAGTCATATCAATGACTTTCACGCTACGGTTAAATTTACAGTGTTAAATTTAACCCCTGATTGATTGACATTTTTTCACTTCATTTTTGGACTATGGTGAACAAATCATGGTCATACGTACGTTTATTATTTTAATTGCTTTAGGGGTTCTTATGCCCTGGCAAAAAGCATATGCGGCATCTCAGGATGCTTGCGCTATCTGGATATGCTTACCCGGCGGCTTTCCTTCAGGATGTGGCGGAGCTTACAGCGAATTTAAAAAGCGTATAAAAAAGGGACGTGATCCGCTACCAAGACTATCTTCATGTACGACCGGACCGAATGGTGAAAAGATTAATGGGCATTACCAGCTCGGATATGAGCGTTTTGAGCCGTGTGAAGACGGTTATGTGTTACGAGAAAGACGTCAAGGATACAGAGCTACCCAAGGCGCATGCTATCTTACGCGATGCGCACCTTCATCTTTTCAGGAAAATTCGAGTTGTGAGAACTATGAAGCAGTTATTCGGCCTAAGCCACATTACGTTAAGATGTGGGTCAACGGCGATTATTTAGGACAATATTTTTATCAGTAAAACGATAAGATTGATTGGGTAAAATGCATTTAGACTATTAAGCTTGTACCTTTAGAGGTTTGTAAGAAAGATACAAAATCATCAACCCAAATAAAGCTGACAGTGCTGAAGCAATCAGGATGCTTATTTTTGCAGCATCAAGAGCTTCATGATGGAAAGCTGCACCAGCAACCACAATGGACATGGTGAAACCAACACCAGCCAAGCATCCCGCACCAAGAACCTGCGCCCATGATATTTCAGATGATAATTGCGCAAGTCCTGCTTTGCTTGCAAACCAACAGGCCATGACAATCCCTAAAGGCTTTCCAATACATAGAGCAATAATAATGCCCAAATTCACCGGCTCAAATAAATTAAGTTGAGATCCGGCTAGTAAAATCCCCGTGTTGAAGAATGCAAATAATGGCAAGATTGCGAAGTTCACCCATTTTTCAAAAGCATGTTCAAGGTGGTAAGATGGCTCTCTAAGGCGTTCAACAGCATTTTGTATCAAACGCAACGAGCCGTGGCGAATACCGACATGATCTTTCTGGTTTTTTGCATGCTCAATTTCATGATCAAAGACAACAGCAGCTTGTGTTGCCGCGCCAACCAAATCACCACTGCGTCTGGATGGGATGAGAATGGCAGTCAAAACACCTGCCAATGTTGCATGTACGCCGCTTTCAAAAATGAAGAACCATAAAGCAATCCCTAAAACTATATAGGGCATGATTGAATAAACACGCTTATAATTCAGAAAAGCCATAACAACGATGAGCGCAATGGCAGCGATAAATGGTTCAAGATGAAAGTCGTGACCATAAAATATTGCGATCACTAAAATAGCGCCCAAATCATCTGCCACAGCCAGAGCCGATACAAACACTTTAAGTGATATTGGAACGCGGCTTCCCAATAAAGCCATCAAACCCAAAGTAAAGGCAATATCCGTTGCCATTGGCACACCCCAACCATGCGCACCATCACCGCCCATATTGATCCCTAAATAAAGAATTGCTGGCACAACCATACCGCCAATAGCCGCTATGACAGGCATTGCAGCGCGTTTTAAGTCTGATAATTCGCCATATAAAACTTCTCGTTTTATTTCTATGCCAATCAGAAGGAAGAAAACTGCCATCAACGCATCGTTAATCCATACTTCCAAAGGCAGTTGAAAAACACTCCCGCCCAACATGAATCCAAAGCTTGCATGCCGCCAATGCTCATAGGTTTCGTGATAACCCATATTGGTAAAAACCAAAGCTGCAATCGTTGCAATCAAAAGCGCAAAAGCTGCTGCAGCACCCCATTTGAAAAACCCTTCAATTGCAATTTCAACATGACGACCACCCCGTTTTTCTATGGCTTCCATTAAGGCATGTTCATCCCACGCCCCCCGATAAACACGATCATTAATAGTTAGAGCTGGTATAAGATGAACCTCACGCTTTTCAGCTTCATCTTTATTAATTTGAAGCTGTGTATCCGTTTCTTTTGATGTTAAATCTAACTTGAATTGCTTAAGATCAAGTCCTAGATTCTCGGCTGATTTGTAAAGATATTCCTCGGAAAAATCATGATCATGTGTCAGCAATAAATCTTGTATAGCATGAAATTGTTGTTGTTGCTGAGCAGCATAAACGGCTCTTGCAATAAACACAGCATTCTCGTTTCCAGCAGGCGGCGTACAGATTTTGTATTCAACAGAAACATTACTACCTTCTGCTTCAAGTACACGATTAAGTATATCGCGGCCTGCTAAAGATTTTTGATTGGAAAAATCAATGTAAACTACAATTTTAACGGGGTTTTCAGACATTTTTGATGCCTCTAATTCCTATCAAACACATTTTCAGCAATAAGCTGTGCCTCAATCTTATCTTCCATCGCTTGGCTAGTGAGGAGCAGGATTGTCCTTGCCCGTAAAGTTCGACCATTACTTTTGAAATGGCCACCCACCAGAACGCGCATGCCTTCTTTGATCATCTGTCTTTCCGTGCCTTCTAAATCGATCTTGTCCAGATCAACAGACACTTCGCGGCCATTCGTTACCATCGTAATATAATCGCCGCGCTCATTGGTGATTGTTCCGGAAAATAATGTCCTGTTTCCATCTTCAAAAATCATGATGTCATCGGCATAGCTTGAGTGAAACGAAAATACGCTCAAGATCAATGCGAAAAAAGCTATGTGTATGTATTTCATGATCTATCCCTTATTGCTCTTCTTGAACTTCAATCACGGTAATGCTGTTACCTTCTGCCGGTATGAGCGGCACTTTTTGCGTCAATTGGTATGCAAATATGGCATTCAGGCGGGAGTTGATTTGGAAATACCGAAATAGCTTTGGGCCTAAAAGAACGTCTTGAAGCTTAGCAATATGGCCTTTCGTAATATCCTGAACAGCCGTTTCCAAAGATAAAGCTTCACTTACCATACTCTGCGCTTGATCTTCGGGGACATTGCCAAAAGTTTTCGCGATACGCAGCAACAGATTTTGACCAGCTTTTTCTTGATCTTTGACTCTTGAGCGGTACTCATCATAAAGAGGCCAGAATTTTTCAGATTCTTCAGTGCTGAGTTGCAAATTAGTAGCAACAATCGCACGTCGCTCTGCTTCTCTGATGTTATGCTGAACCTCAAATTGTGTGTTCAAATCCGGTTTTGCTTTGCTGTGCGTATCAGCCAGAGCAGCAGGTGCTTGAAATGATAAAGCAATCACGCTTGCAAGAGTTAAAAGTGTTTTACGGGTCATGGGGCTTTCCTTTTGTTGGTGTTAGAGTAATTGGCTTTCTTATAAATCTTGTTTCATACGCTCGACGACAGTTGGGTCAATGTGTTTTTCAAGAGACATAGAAACTGTTTCAATGGCGGCGGCAAGGATGATGCCGGTGAAAATAATGCCATGCAGGGCGATAAGAATAGATAGTATTTTTGATCGTTTTTTAAGAGGCCGCATATCGCCGTAACCGACAGTTGTCGCGGTCACAAATGACCAATAAAGCCCGTCAAATTTATCCCATTTCTCGATATGCGTAACGATCAGTCCAAGACAGACAATGATTGACATCAGAAGCAATAAAAGCGGTCCTACAAAATAGAGTGCCCATGTAAATAATTTTAAGAATGTGAGCGTAAATTCCATCTTAAACCCTCTTGAATTTCCCAGATTTCACGAAAATTGGAACAACTGACCAGATAACGAGCGCAGTGTAATATCCAATCGGCGGGATAAGCGCAAAGTGGTTTGTTAAAACTAATCCAGCCATCAAAATAATATGCCCAACAAAAGCCCAGCCCAACGCCCATAAAATAAGCGCACGGTTTGCAAGGTGCTGGTTTAAAATTGCTTGATAAAACCAAAGTGCAAAGGGAATGAAGATCACAATAGATGTTAAAAGCCCTGGATTATAAGCCAAGTCGCGCAAGGCCGAGACACTGTGACTAATCGCATTAATGAGAATAATCCCTGCCATACACAGTGCCGGAAATATGTTTTTTGGCGCGTTCACAATAGCGATACATGCGACCAACCAGACTAAGGAGGTGTTTATAACAAAAATATCAGCTTTGGTAATCAGATTGATATCGGGATCAGTAATACTCAGAAACCCTTGTAGTGTGCCATTAAGATAGGTTTGAAAGGCATAGATATTGCCGAAGACATCAATCCAGTGTTCTTCAAATTGATGGATAATATAAAACACCATCATAAAGACAGAAAGAAGCCTGATATCGCTTTGAATGGGTGTATCTGGATTTCGTATAGTGAAGGCCAGAAAGAGCAAAAACGACGCCATGAATGTGCCAAGCTTCATCCAGTGATCATATAAAAAATCATGCTGCCCCAAAGGAAGCCAGAGCATTGCAAAAGCGAGAATTAAAAAACCAAAAGATGCTTTTGTCTTACTCATAGTGTGTGCCTTATCCTTGTAGCGCGGTGAGTGCGTCCTGAATTTGTTTTTGAATATCTGGATTTGTAACTACACCGGATTCAACATCAAAATTATCCTTAAAATTAGGAACTGAAACTTTGGCTTTCACATCCATGCCGAAATATGGTGCGCCCATTTCTGCTGCCGCTAAAACCCCCGCGCCGCCTCTTGGCCCAGGGCTTGCCGCCATAAGGATTACAGGCTTATCCTGATAGACTTTTTGATCAATGCGCGACATCCAATCAAACAGGTTTTTATAAACAGCCGTAAATGATCCATTATGCTCTGCGAAGGAAATAATTACCGCATCTGCACTGCCAATTTTATTGTAAAAATCTTGAGCATCTTGCGGAATGCCTTTCTCTTGTTCACGATCTTGTCGATAGAGTGGGAGTTCATATTCTAGTAAATCCAAAACCTCTACATCATTGCCATCTTCAAAAACAGAGGCGGTGTAATTCAGCAGCTTTTTATTCATTGAGTCTTTGTGGTTCGTAGCAGCAATAGCGAGTATTTGCATGATTTAGTCTCCGTTCATAAAGTAAGGCTATCCAATAATTGGCGTATATTAGCCTGCGTTTGCGCATCATGTGCGAGAGGGGGGTTATCTATCACTTTTCCGTTTGAAATAAAGAGGCCGGTTTGCTGACGCTTCACTGCCAGATCAACACCATTTACGAGTTTTTTCGCTTGCTTTTCCGCATCACCAAACAGTAAGGGAACAAGCAGCCTTACAAACCATGGCATTCCACCGTTATCACTTGTCATCTGGGTTTTGGTTGCGCCTGGGTCAACGGAATAAATGTAAATGTTATCTGCTGAAAGTTCGTCTTTCAAAGAACACGCCATGATGTTGAGAACTGCTTTTGTCTTCGCATAGGCATCCATAAGACCACCAATTGTATCTGGATTGACCAGCTTGCTTGTATCAAGCGTTTTCACATTGTTAACTGCTGATGTTGAAAAACTTGCAATGAATGATGGATTTCCCATCATGGCAGCTGCTTTAAGCTGAGGCTTTAAAGTCTGAATAATCATATAAGGAGCAACAGCATTTAAAGCAAAATGACCTTCAATATCTTGCGGACTCATAATGCGTTTATCAGTTAGTAAGCCTGCAATATTATACAAAGCTGTGATTTCGGGATGCGCTGTACCTATGTCTTTTGCTACCCTACGAATATCTTCAATATCCATGAGGTTTGCAAGAAAGCTGTCAAAGCTTTGGTTTGGAAATGAGTTGCGTAGCGATTTTAATTGTTGCTCTGCCTGATCTTTATCACGATTGAGAAGAATTATATCCCAACCATCCTTAGCAAGTATATCGACAACTTGGCTTCCTAAACCGCCTGTTGATCCTGTTATAAGGGCTTTTTTCATGATGTTGCTTTCCTTTCAAAATTTGTTTTATCGTATTTCACACCGAAGAAGATCGAGTACAATACCGGCACAATAATCAGCGTGAGAAGTGTGGCAAATAGCAGCCCGAAGATGATGGATATTGCCATCGTTTCAAACATCGGATCATGAGAGATCCAAAGCGGCAGCATTCCACCAACAGTCGTGCATGTCGTGAGAATAATTGGACGTAAACGTTGCTGGCAGGCTTCAATTACAGCCTCCGCTGCTGAACGTCCATTGTCGTCACGCTCAATGTTAATTCGGTCAATCAAAACAATCGCGTTATTAATGATAATCCCAGCCAGTGAGATAATTCCAAGGATCGTCATGAAACCAAAAATGCTATCCGCCACAATCAGGCCAAACGTGACACCGATCAAACCAAGAGGAATCGTGAAGAGAATGATGAGTGTTTTGCGCACGGAGTTAAACTGAGCGACAAGTAAAAGGAAAATCAACATGCCAGAAATAGGGAGCTTTGCGCCAATAGCAGCACTTGCATCGGTTGATGTTTCCATTTCCCCGCCCATTTCAAAGCTATATCCAACAGGCCAGTTTTTGGATTCTTCTTCCAGCCAAGGCAGGAACTTATCGGAGACTTCCGTTGCTGTCACACCCGGCAGGTGCAACGTGCGCACTGTGATTGTGCGGGTACGATCAAGGCGTTTAATGATAGCCTCTTCCCATACCAAGTTAACATCCGCGACTTGTTTCAACGGCACAGATGTATCGCTACCTTGCGCGTACACAATCAAACCATCCAACTTATTCAAATTTTCACGATCAGCAGAAACAGAACGCAATTCAACGGGAATAGAGTCATTGCCTTCGCGGTATTCGGTCATTTGTAAACCTGAAAGCCCTGTGTTCAGTGATAAAGCTACATCGGAATTAGTGACGCCAGAGCGCCTTGCGCGGTCCTGATCAACATCAATCACGAGCTTTTTAGTCTTTGGCCCCCAGTCATCATTCACATCACGAATGCCTTGGGTAGAGAGCAATTTCTCTTTAATGGGCTTAATAAGCTCATAGAGCTTATCGATATCATCACCTGTCACGCGCACTTCGATGGGGTAATCAATCGGTGTGCCGTTTTCCATCTTGCGCAGTTTAACTTCCATATCTGGATATTTTGCAGCGGCATAGGCTGTGAC
>JBCCCO010000117.1:0-7385 GCA_039033475.1 Pseudomonadota bacterium
AAACGCTTCATAATTTTCTCCAAATAGTACAATTGTATGTTATTTATGGCTCCTGAGCCTAAACATAATTTCCAATGGCAGACAAAGGCTTATAAAAGCCTGGTGTTAAGCCAGCTTCAGAGCGTGCTTTATCATTAAATGGCGGCTTGATGCGACCGCGGAAATGCGTGCGCACCAAAGTATGGAAGGTTGGTTCTGGTATCCGGCCTTCTCGCTCACATAAATATCGAAACCACTTGTATCCATAGGCGACATGACGTTTTTCATCATTGTATATAATGCGTAGAATGCGAGCGGTTGATTGATCATTGTTTGCCTCCATTTTGCGAATCATAGAGGGCGTGACATCAAGACCACGGGCTTCTAACACGAGAGGTACAATGGCAACGCGTGCTAGAATATCTTCTCCGGTTTCTTGAGCTGTTTGCCATAATCCATCGTGTGCCGGAAGGTCCCCATAAGCTGCTCCGAGTTCGGTTAGCCGTCGCTCCAACAGCTCAAAGTGTTTTGCTTCCTCGACACCAACTTGAACCCAGTTGTCAAAAAACTGCGTTGGCAAAGGTGCCCACCCAAACCGAGCAATAAGATCCCATGTCATATCAATAGCATTGAGTTCAATATGAGCTAAGGAGTGGAGCAGGGCAATGCGACCTCGCGCCCCGGTAGTAGAGCGTTTGGGCATTTTCTTGGGAGGCAATAATACAGGCTTTTCCGGTCGGCCAGGCCGCTCAGGCATCTTGCAAGACCGACTTAACAGTCCGAGAGATAGCTTTCGTTGATGCCATAATTGTGCAGCACGTTTGGCCAAAGCTGTTTTTTCGCTTAGATTGGCGGTGGCAACAATCGCATAAGCATAGTCTATCAAGGTATTTGGTAACTTGCACATTATTGTATTTTGACTGTATTTATAGGTTTTTAATTTCGTTTAAAACATGTTCCGCATGACCTGGCACCTTAACCTTACGCCAGATTTTTATGATTTTACCTTTGGGGTCAATT
Organism: Pseudomonadota bacterium; assembly: GCA_039033475.1. GTDB lineage: Bacteria > Pseudomonadota > Alphaproteobacteria > Rhizobiales > CBDHHC01 > JBCCCO01. The sequence continues at coordinate 1,000 of JBCCCO010000117.1, forward strand.
AAGAATGTTGATCGTTCAACACCCATATACTTTTTACCGTACATTTGCTTTTCCACCCAAACACCATATGTTTCAACGAGGCTTTTCTCTTCATCAGACACAAGTTTTACTTTAAGCCCATGTTTTTCTTTGAACTTATCATGCTTTTTCACGCTATCGGGGGAGACGCCAATAATTTCGGCACCAAGTTCTGCAAACTCTGCAATCATTTCTGAAAATGCAATAGCTTGCTTTGTGCATCCGCTAGTATCATCTTTTGGATAGAAATATAAAACGACAGTCTTGCCTTTTAAAGAATTTAATGTGAGTGTTTCACCACTATCGCAGGGTAGTGTAAAATCAGGTGCGCTCTGACCTTCTGAAATCATTTGAAAAAAAGCCTTCCTTTTGTCTCTTTTATTTTGTATTTATTGTAACAATTGTTAATCTTATTCACAGAAAATATTGAAGCAAAACATTCAAAATTTTCAATGCTTAATTAGTAGTTAATTAAGAGTGAAATCGTCAAGCATGTTTCTGAATTGAATTTAAAGTTGTTTTGCATTTGTAAGATATGTATCAATTAGAATATGCTGTGATTATTCTGGCATAAAAAATATTCATACTAAAAAATTGCGCAAAGCCGATGAATCAACATCCTTATGATTTGGCTCAAGAAGGCCGGCCAGTAAAAAAGTATCATAAAAAACAGCCCCATATCGTTCCTTATGGACCTGAGCCTGTTCATGTTCAACTTAGCCGTTTTTCCAGAAGATCTGCTATTTTTTGTTTTAAAATGGTCGCTGTTTTTCTAGGAGTTTTCATCGTTGCGTCAGGATTAACGTATGCGTGGATCAGTCAAAATCCTGTTTCTCTGTCTTTTCTCGTAGAGCCCATTGAAACATCTATTAGCCGTGAATTAAAAGGGCTAACAGCAAAAATAGATGATGCTGTTGTGCAGCGTGCTGAAGGAGGATATGGCATTGTCTTTCGTTTGAAAAATGTGCGCCTTCAAGATAGTGAGCAGCAGACGATTGCACAGGCGCCGTCTGCCGCAATTGGTCTTAGTATTATGGGGCTGTTGAATGGTCGAATAGCACCAGGGCATGTTGATTTCATTGGCCCAAAACTTCTTTTAATGAGATCCGAGGACGGTAATCTTGGCATTGCATTTTCCAAGTCGCGCGCGGCAGGCCCACCAGAAAACGGAGTTCTACCGAATAATTCATTAGAGAAGCAGCCTAATGCTCAAAGCTCTAAAGCCAGAACGCTTTCAGAACAATTCGGTGAAACACTTGCTGCGGCTCATGCACAGCAAGTTGATTTGGTCAAGATGATCTATAACAGCTTTAAATCTGCCCGGCAAAACCAAACAACATCCTCTTTCTTGTCTACATTTGGGATCAGAGATGCCGTAATTTTAATTCATAACAAAGGGCAACAGTCAAACTGGCGTGTTCCTGATCTGGAAATCAAACTTACCCATCATACGTCGCGCAGCGTGATGCAATTAAATGCGGATTTAGAAACAGAAAAAGGCCTATCCCAAGTTACACTGAACATTGAGCAGAACCAACAATCGAAGAAACTTGTTTTTGGTACAGAAATTCAAAATCTGAGTCCAAGGTCATTGTCATACTATTTTCCAGATATCGACATTTTTCAGACGGTTGATCTTCCCGTTACTGGCAAAGCACATTTTACTCTATCAGATACTGGGGAGTTATTAGAGGCAAACACAGCTTTTCAATTGGAGCGTGGAAAATTATATCCGTCATGGAACCAAGACAAAACGCTGGAGATTGATAGAGGGCAATTTCAACTCACATATTCTAAGGAAAAAGGGCTGATTCAAGTCCTTCCTTCGTCATTGAAATGGGGGGAAAGTGAAGCTGTTATTGATGGTGAAATGATTACCGTGGTGGATCAAAATGGTACCGAATTTTGGCAATTTGCGTTGCAGACAAAGCAGGCTCAATTGGCTTCAGAAGAATTCGGTATCGCCGCGATGCCCGTCGATAAATGGCAGGTTACGGGGTTTTTAAATGCTCAGCAAGGCCGTGCCATAATCAAATCATTTGATATGAATATTGCAGGGAGTTCGATCAACTTTAAGGGTGAAATTCTAGATGCCCCATCTTCGCCTGCGATCTATCTTACAGGACAATTTAGTCCTATGCCTGTTAGTGTTTTTAAGCAGATTTGGCCTCGGTTTTTAGCACCTGGCGCGCGGGATTGGATCGGCGAACGTATTCCCCAAACGCAAATTCTAGGTGGTAATGTAAATGTATCTATTCCAGCTGGTATGCTGGCAGATGCAAGTCAGAAAAAACAAAGTATTCCTGAAAAAGCCGTTCAATTTAATTTAGAATTACAAGATATGGTTGTGCATTTCATAAAGGATGTGCCGCCCTTGCAAGCTGTAAATGGAAGTGTCCGACTTTCAGGACAGCGCCTAACTTTGGATGTTCCTCAAGCCATTATACCTTTACCATCTGGAAAAAATGTTTTTCTTGCTAAAGGACAATTTGTCATTCCAGATCTAAGGCAAGATCCGCCTGATGGTATCATTTCGTTTCATACCGAAAATAAAGCTCAAACAATTCTTGAGTTTTTTAATTTAGAACCTTTGGGATATCTTAAGGACGTCGATTTTGATGCATCTGCTATTACTGGACAAACTAAGGGAGTTGCAGAACTTCAGTTGCCACTATTAAAAGATGTCAAATTTGCTGATATGAAAATTAAGAGTAAAGTGCAGCTTCTTAAAGCGCAATTCCCTGAAATAGTTGATGGTATGTCCATAAAAAATGGAGCGCTTAATTTCGATATTAGTGAAAAGGCTGTGCATGCTAAGGGCAACATCGCTGTTAATGGGGTTCGAGCCAGAATAGACTGGCAGCGTATCTTTAAATCACCGCTTGAACGTCAACCCCCTATTCGGTTGTCAACAACTTTGAATGCAAGTGCTTTTGAAAAGCTTGGCATATCAGTTGGTCACGTTCTTAAAGGTCGGGTGCCAACTACAATAACCATAAAGAATAACGCAGATCAGAATGGTGAAAAAGATATTCGTGTGCGCGCTGATTTAACAACGGCGGCATTGAACATTTCGAGTATCGGTTGGCGTAAGCCGCCTGGTCAGCGTGCGCAACTTGAATTTGATATTAAAAAATTACAAGACGGGTATACTGAGTTACAGAATTTTAAAATTGTAGGAGATGACCTGGCTGTTAACGGCGCCCTCATGCTTGACGCAAAGGGCAAGCTTGTGGAAGTAAACTTGCCTGATATTGCCTTGAATGTGATTACCAAACTTGCTGTATCTGCTAAGCGAGAGGTAGAAGGTAACTGGAATATCAAAATTAATGGTCCCTCTTTAGATGGACGCAACCTTTTCCGATCTTTCTTTTCAGGTGGTCCCGAGGCTAAGATACCAAAGTCAAAAAAACAAGATACAAACTTTGATCTATCTGCCTCTATTCAGACGATTGTAGGATTTGGCGGGACGAAAATTAATGATGTTAAAATTTTTATAAAAAAACGTAAAGGTGGGTTGGTGGCCTTTAATGCAAATGGGGCATTCAATCAAAATCGCCGTGTTGCAGTTCAGCTCAGAAGAGATAAGAACACATTACAACGTATTTTGTTAGGTGAGACAAATGATGCGGGTAATACTTTTAAGCTGGTTGGCTTCTATCCTAATATTCTAGGCGGACAAGCTTCTTTCTCTGTTAATCTAGATGCATCAGGTGCCGCAGAACAGTCTGGGACGCTATGGGCTCGTGATTTTGCAATACTCGGTGACCGTATCGTTCAGCAAGTGCTGACCAATACAGGTGAGGAGGCTTCTGGATTTGAAGAAACTCCCAGGCGTAGGTTGCGTCGTAGTAGAAACACGCAAGCCAGAGAGCGTATTCCGTTTGATCAATTAAAAATTCCCTTCTCTGTTGGGCAGGGGCAATTTGTATTGCATAATGCGTTTATAAGTGGTCCTGCCTTGCGAGCAAAATTAGCGGGTAAAATTGATTTTGAGAGAAAAATTATAGATTTGGGTGGAACTTACATTCCACTCCCGGGGCTGAGTGATGTCTTTCAAGGAATACCTATTGTAAATATTTTTGTTGGTAACGGATTGTGGGGCGTTTCTTTTGGTGTGCAAGGTAACTTGGATAATCCTGAAGTTATCGTTAATCCGGCGTCCATGTTAGCGCCTGGCATATTCCGCGAAATTTTTTCCTACCAAGGTGCACCTCAAGAAGTTACCCCCAGATAAAACACACTTTATTTGGGAAGATAGGCAATACGATACCAATAATTTATGATCGTTTCGGTCAGCTCTAATCCAGAGTTTTGAAATTTTTCTTTTTCAAAAACAGTATTCGCACCCAGTTCGTAGGCTTTATGAACTACGCTCTGGTCATGATTTGTTACCAACACAATCACAGGAATATGTTGTAATATACTGATTGTTTTTTTTGTTTCCAAAAATTGAAAATGTTTTGGATCTATACCATTTAGGGCCAAAAGTATGATATTAGGTTCTATAAATGAGGGCGTATCGATAATATCTAGAAGATCCTGGTCGTTTTTCGTATTGTACAACTCATAAATCAATGCGTTGCTCTTAAGGTTTTTCTCAAGCATGGCGACATCATCAGTGCTATATCCTATCAGAAAAATTTTAGCAATGTGTTCCGTAATATTATCACCTCAGAATAGTATATATTGTTGATATATATGTGTAACATTTAAACTTATGGTGGTAAAAATAATTTAAAATTTTTTAACAAAAATTTTTGAATTGGTTATAAAAAACAAACACTTTTACTATAAAATTTGAATTTGTTTTATTTCAGTGATATTTTGTCCGCTATGCATCCATATTATCATCCAACCTCAGTTCTTATCGTTGATGACGACGCTTTGCTTTTGCGCAGCCTCTCTGGCCTCATGCAATCCATTGGTCAAACGTATAATGCCTTTAATGACCCACAAAAAGCGTTAGATTTTGTTTTGACGCAAAATCATAAATTTCCAACACATGGAGATTTTCTCTCTGCTTATCCTGAGATTTTTAATATCTCTGAATTGCAGCGTGGGGATTTGTTAATTAAACTCAAAACATCGTCATTCATGAATGTGATGAATAATTCAGATAGGTTTAGTCAGATTTCAGTGGCCATTGTTGATTATGATATGCCAGGAATGACCGGTATTGATTTTTGCCGTAAACTGAACGATTTGCCATTAAAAAAGATTATTTTGACAGGCCGAGCGAGTCAGAAACAGGCTGTTAACGCATTTAATGAGAGAATTATTGACTGTTTTTTCAATAAAAAAGAGCCGAATTTGGAAGATAAAATATTGCAAGAGGTTGCCCGGCTGCAAAAAGATTTCTTTAGTCATAATACAGAAGCCTTAAAAATTGCGTGTTCTTTACAGCAAACAGAGTTTATTATTGATTCTGCTTTTCAAGACATTTTGATGCCAATTATAAATGAGAACAATATTGTTGAATATTATTTGAATACACATCCACCTGGGTTGTTGATGTTTGATGCATCTGGCAAGCCTAGGCTTGTTCTTGTGTATGATGAGCAACGTCTTCAAGCGCATTATGAAATTGCTCAAGAAGCTGGGGCACCAACAGCTATTTTAAATAAAATTTCCTCACAACGGTTTATTCCTCTGTTTCCAACCAATAGCGGATATTATGAACCTTATGTCAGTGGTATTTGGCAAAATTACTTTTGGCCCGCGCACCGTATTTCTGGACAAAAGGATTGGTATATTAGTGATCTTATTGATGAGGACTTTTTGCAATATGGCCTAGAGAATATGGGATCTTATCAATCTTATCAGCAAAATCAAAACCATGGCATAGCCTGATTTTGTATAGAACGCTCTGCAAAAGTATACAAATCGTTTAATATTATAGATATGCAAACAGATCAAATGACAATGAGGCATAAGATGAAAGCGAAACAGCTCCACATTGACACATGCCCACATCTTGATGACATGTAAAATAATCCAAAATATCGTAAACCGTAATATGTAAAAAACCATCATTCATATATTTACACCCTTCTATCACGAAGCTTCCTTACTTTCTCTCTTCACTTCCCTCTTTTAAAAAATATAAAAACTTATGGACGAGATTACCGAGTGACAATCCTGCCCATTGGACAATGTGTATCCGATTGTTTATCTGTATTGCATTGTGCTTAAAATCCGCCAGGGTAAAAGGTAATCAACAAGACTATTTATTGTCTCTTTTTGTGGTCTAAAACCACCGCTTTCAAGCGGTAAGAAAATATCAAACTAGCATGCGGAGCATGCACACTAAACACTAATGACTTTAGTCATAAAGCAACCTACCGACTTCAGTCGGTAGTGGTTGA
>JBCCCO010000118.1:0-7197 GCA_039033475.1 Pseudomonadota bacterium
CAAGTTCAAAACATATAAAAATCTAAATTTTTATGTTAAAATTTTTGTGCATTATTTCTAATTTGGAGTAAAAAATGATTGATGCCGTGCGTATTGTCGAGGTCGGTCCAAGAGATGGCTTGCAAAATGAAGCTAAGGTCATTGATACCAAAGATAAAATACATCTTATCAATTTATTATCCGATTGTGGATTTAATAAAATTGAAGCCACCAATTTCCTCTCCCCAGAGTGGGTGCCGCAAATGCTGGATTCCTATGAAGTTTTGACCGGCATAAAGAGAAATCAGAATATTAATTATACGGCTCTCGTTTCAAATATGAATGGCTATCGCCAGGCAAAGCAAGCAAATGTAAATGAAATTGCAATTTTTGTCTCAGCTTCAGAGAGTTTTAGTCAACAGAATATCAAGTGTAGCATTAAAGAGAGTTTGGATAATTTGCAGCCTATTGTTGATGCTGCCCAAAATGACAACATACCTGTACGCGGATACGTATCATGCGTGGTCAAATGCCCCTATGATGGAGATGTTGCGCCAGAAAGTGTTGCGGATGTGAGCAGACAAATGCTTGCTATGGGGTGCTATGAAATCGCGCTAGGCGATACTATCGGTCAGGGCACACCAGAGACAATCCATCTTATGCTAGATAAAGTGCTTGATATTGCACCGGCTGAAAAATTGGCCGCGCATTATCATAATACCAATGGGTTGGCCCTGCATAATATTGCTGCAAGCCTGGGCAAAGGAATTCGAATTTTTGATAGTTCGGTTGGCGGCATCGGCGGATGTCCATTTGTCCATGGTGCAAAAGGCAATATTGCAACCCGTGATGTCATTAATTTGCTGCATAAGTTTGGCTTTGCAACTCATATTGATTTAGAAAAATTAAGCGCCGCAGAACAATATGTTGCTCGCATTTTTGGCCATGAAAACAACTTCAACCAAGAAGATGAGCTACACAACAGCTTATAACTATTCCCAAAATTAATCATACGATTAATTTTGGCGTTCAAACGGCCGCGTTAAAATTTTCTGGGCCTTGCGCCGCTAAGTGGCGGGCCATACTTGTGGCCTTAATAGCCCATTTTTCAACCATGTCATTATTTATAGGTCCTGAGCCTAGCATCCACTCTTATGCAGAAGCAAACACCTTGCCTTGCTCCGCGCTTTCCTGAATAGGCCCTCGGTTTGCGTTCATGCGCAATGCTTGCTGCTTTTCAAGATAAGACCATAGGTGTTCGGCTTCTTTGCTCAGTGGAGATAAACTGCGATACAGTAGAATATCGAGCGGCAAGCTTAATTCACCATCATCCAACCGGATAAGTGTTCTACGGTCGAGCTCGTACTGCACAAAACTTTGTGGCAACCACGCAATTCCGGTTCCTGAAAGCACCAAGGCTTTGAGCGTTTCAGAAAGCGCGTGATGATAACATGGAATAAGAGCCGGAGAACGCTCGCTTTGACGTAGAATCATGTCCATTACATTGAACAAGAAACACTCCGAAGAATACGATATATAAGGTGCCGGAGCATCTTGAGTATATGATAATGAATGCAGCGCAGAGCCTTCTTCTGTGGCAGCAGATACGGGGATAAACGTTTCCTGCCCCATATGAAGATGGTCATACCCCTGAAGTTCAGAGAAAGAATTGACTTGCACGACATCGCCAGAAGACCTCTTCATATTATAACATAGAAAAAAGTCTGATTTTTGCGATGTAAAGGTGTGAACACAATTGGTGTGTGCGTCCGCGTGTGCGGAGATGTAATGAGGCCCAAGGTCAGCCTCAATTGTGCTTAGCCAATTGGAAAAGAAGGTATGTTTCAAAACATGTAACGTGGTTAAAGAAATTTGTGACTTTTGTACCAAGAGCTTGGATTGACACTCGCGTTGAACGCGGCTCATTTGCTCAACAAGATCTCTAGCGGAAAAAAGGAAGTGCTCACCAGCTGCTGTAAGGGTCACGGGATAGGCACGCCTGTCCACCAATTCCATGCCCATCCAGTCTTCTAAAGATTGAATGCGCCGACTAAATGCAGATTGGCTGACATGCCTAATTTTTGCAGCTTCAGTGAAATTGCGCGCCGAAGCAAGTGCTAAAAAATCTTCTATCCACTTAAAGTCCATTATTAACTCTACACACTTAACAGCCTTAAAAATCAAGATATATTTAACAAAAATATCCCGAAAAAATCAATGTAATTTTTGCATAGTTTCTAAAGTTTGGCTATAGCACACATCAAAGGCTGTGCATGGAGGGGAGTGCTGAACTTTATTCAGCAGCTTTGGCGGTAGGGATGCTTTTGACATCATCTCGTTCAAGGCTCATGCGAGAATCATGCGCGTGGGAAGGTGTGAGAATGCGCGACCGAAACCGATAAAACGCACGTCCCCAAACCGTTGGTAAGGCGAGCAAAGAGGGGGTTAATAGCAAAGTTAACAATGTTGAAAAGCCAAGACCGAAGATAATTGACGTTGATAACTGGACCCACCATATCGAGGTAATTGATCCATATTGGATAGTTCTGTCCATAAAATTCAAATTTAACTGTAACGCCATTGGCAACAGACCAAGCATTGTTGTAATTGTTGTGAGAAGGACAGGACGCAATCTTTGTGCGCAGGATTGTAATACGGCCTCTATTTTCTCCATACCAGCTTGCAAATGCCTGTTATATGTATCAATCAATACAATTGAGTTATTCACCACAATACCGGCAAGAGCAACAATACCAGTGCCTGTCATAATAATGGAGAAGGCCTGCCCGGTAACCATCATACCAATAAGCACACCAACCAGAGAAAGTACGATCGTGAACAGTGTAATGGCGGTTTGATAAAAGCTATTAAACTGGGTGAGCAGTATCAAAAACATGATAAACAATGCCCCGATCATGGCTTTACCCAGAAAATCAGCAGATTCTTTTTCTTCTTCGTCAGCTCCTAAAAACCTGAAAGAAACCCCTTCTGACCACTCTTGGGCTTGCAGCCATTGATTCAATTCCGTGATTTTATTGTTTTTAAGGACACCATCTAGGGTATTGGCTTTGACCATCATGGCATAACGCCCGTTGTTACGGGAGATATAACTTACTTTAGGCTCGGCTGTCCGCGTCACAAAATTCGTAACCGGGATCATACCGTTGGCTGTGTTCAGTCGAAGGGTATCAAGTTTGTCAATACCACGTTGATCTGCTGGTAATCGTAGTCGAATATCGACTTCATCGTCGGCATCATCCGGGCGGTATTTTCCAATCAACACACCGTTGGTCACCAATTGAAACAACGTACCAACAGAAAGAATATCAGCGCTATAACGCCCAGCTTCTTTACGGTCAACGTTTAACACCCATTCAATGCCAGGAAGGGGGGTTGTATCTTCAACATCACGCAGGCCTGTCATGTACGTCTCTACATACTGACGGATTTTACGCGTGACCTGCTTGGTTTTCTCAAATGAACCAGTAGATATCTCAAGCCGAATTGCCTTGCCCGTTTGGGGTCCCCCTTCAACTTTACGCACCTCTATCACAACGCCAGGAATTTGTGCCAGACGATCACGGATCTCCTGCAAAATCACTTTACCTCTGCGGCGCGTTTTAAACTCGGCAAGCTCAACTGTAAGACGGCCAATTTCATCGACAGGTGTATCTAGGCCAGCACCATTCAGAACAGGAGAACCACTGATTTCTCCAATATTGGTTAATACTGTCGAAATTCCCTTAACTTCGAGAACTTCTTGTTCAATATCCTTGACCAGATCTTTTTTCTCAGGTGCAGATAAATTCCCCCTGGCCGAAACAAATACGAAAGCTTGCTCTGGCTCAGTATCAACAAAAAATTCAACGCCATTGTTATATGCGCCAAACAACTGAAAGACGCTTACAACAACGATGGCAGTTGCGATAATAATCAAACTAGGGTAACGCACGCATTTTTTCAGGGCACGGATGTAAATGCCTGTAAAACCAGATATCTTGTCCGGATCAAGGGGGCCACCTCCTGCAAGACGTTTTGCTGTCTCAACATCTCTTCCTTGACTTGCGGTTGCACCGAATAAAGACCCAATGGCCGGCAAGAAAATCATTGCCGTTATCAAAGATGCTGTTAGGACAATAATAACAGTAATTGGCAGATAACTCATAAACTCGCCAGGGGTACCGGGCCAAAGGAGCATAGGCAAAAATGCAGCAAGTGTGGTCGCCGTTGAAGAGACAATCGGCCAAAACATCCGTTTTGCAGCGAGAACGTAAGCCTCCTTACGGTCTAAACCTTCCGACATTTTCCGGTCAGCATACTCAACAATCACGATTGCGCCATCCACCAAAATGCCTACGGTGAGCACCATGCCAAACATCAGCATCATATTAACCGTCATACCAAGGACGCTGATCAGCAAGAACCCAATCATGAATGAAGCTGGAATCGCCAGACCAACAAACAAGGCCGAGCGAATGCCAAGGGCTGCAACAACAATGATCATCACAAGTGCAATGGCCGTCATAATTGCAGATTGCAAAGAGTCGATCACCTCGTAAATAAAAATTGAGCGATCGAGCGCAAAATCAACATTTATTGCAGGGGACCAATTTTTGGTAAATTCTTTAACGACACGCCGAACTTCTTTATTATTTTCAATAATATTGGAGCCAATGCGCTTAACCACTTGAATAGTAATTGCCGGTTGGCCATTTAATCGGCTATAGCCCGTTGCGTCTTTAAAGGTGCGTCTGATCTCTGTGATATCTCGCAAGGTAACCACGCTATCGCCAGATATCTTGATAGGCAAATTATAAACATCTTCTGCGGTTTCGAATAAACCAGGCACTTTAACGTTAAAATTTCCCTGCTTAGAATTGAGTGATCCTGCTGCAATAAGCTGATTATTCAGCGTGACAAAATTAATCAATTCTTGCTGACTAATATTAAAAGATTCAATCTTGTTTTGATTAATAATGACCTCAAGCAACTCCTCACGCTGTCCGGCCAAATCAGCACTTAAGACGCTGCGAGTTGCTTCAATCTCGTCTTTCAATTTACGCGCATGTTGAAACAAAGTGCGTTCTGGAACCTTTCCAGAAAGGGCAACGACCAGAACAGGGACGAGACTAAAATTAATTTCTTCAATGACAGGTTCATCCGCTTCATCGGGTAACTCTGCTTTGGCTTTATCAACTTTTTCACGCACATTTCTTGCAGCTTCAGCCAATTCGACATCTTGTTTGAATTCAAGGGTGATGCTTGCATGACCTTGGCTGGCTACGGAAAGAATATTTTTCAGCCCTTCAAGACCACGAAGTTCTGTCTCCATTGGGCGTACCAACAGACGCTCAGCATCCTCAGGAGAAATACCGGTAAAAGGAATGGAAATATAAAAAACAGGAACATCAATGTCTGGGTCGGCTTCTTTTGGAAGATTGATATAAGCAAACACCCCAGACATCACCATGACAATAAGCAGTGTCAGGATTGTTTTTGGACGTAAAATTATTTTTTCAAGCCATAACATTGAAAAACTCAAACATTTTTAATTGCAAGACGATCTTTTAAAATTCTATCTTCAAAGCTAAAATCTTTAGAAAAAACACTGTTAAAATACAAGATCAGCTTTCGTTAGCATTTGCATCGCTGTGTGTTGCCAGCAATTCTTTTGCATTGACGTTTTGACCCGCAGTAACAAAGTCTTGACCTACAGTAATAAGGCGCACAACTTGAGGCAACCCAGAAACCCATACCCCTTCTGGTGTGCTTGTCAAAATCTTGGCCGGATAGAAACCAACTTGATCGTTTTTCGAAACATGGCGCACACCGATTTCACCTTGGTCATTAAGAACCAGAATACTCGAAGGGATAAAATGTGCCGGTTTTGATTCCAGCGGGATAAAAATATCTGTCGTCACTCCATCTCGCAACACGCCCTTGGCATTATCTATCGCAACTTCAATACGAAATGTGCGGGTTTGCGAATTTGCAGATGAGGCAATAAAACGAATATATCCTGTTGCTGTGTCCCCTGTCACAAGCCGAACACGAGCAGACATTTGCGTTTTCAATTGACCAATATTAAGTTCAGAAATTGTACCTACAACAATTAAAGGATTTAAATCTACCAAAGTGACACAAGGTGACCCAACAGCCAAATAATCCCCAACTTTAGCTTGCTGTTCTTCAACAACGCAAGCAAAAGGCGCTTTGACATCAGTTCGGTTCAAGTCAATTTGCGCGGTTTTCAGTGCTGAAAGCGCAGCATCAACTTCAGCTCTGAGAGTGCTCATGCGCAACTGTGCTGTATATCCTTTTTTTGCAAGAACGCGATTGGCTTCATAATCCGCTTTTGCTTTTTCAAGATTGGCTTTGGCCTGTAATAACGTTGCTTGGCGCTCTGCAATTTGCAGTTTGCATAACATATCACCTTTCTTGACCTTATCGCCTTTTTTGACCAGCAATTTTTCAACAATACTTGCTGTTTCTGCTTTAATTTCAACCCGTGCGTCAGCTTCTGTGCGCCCACGTACAGTCAATTTTGCTTTGCGAGGCATTGCGGAAAACGTCTTTACACGCACTTTAAATAAGGTGCTTTTTTTATCTGTCTGCTGCTTACCTACCTCTGTGGGTGGAATACCAGCTCCATTGTTTTGTGAATCTGTTAGAGGTTCAGAAAGAGCTGAATCGGTTCTGGTTGGTTGGGATGTGAAAATATAGCCTGATCCCATCCATCCGATAATTAATAATAAGAATAAGGCAGCCCAAAAATAAGACGATGACAAAAGAGATGATTTGAGTGTCTGTTGCTCAGAAGCCCCAGCTCCAGATTTAAGATTGTGTTGCATGCTTCACAGTTTATTCAACTTTTTACACTTTTTTTATGAGAATGTTGCTTTAACGAAATGCAAGATCTTATAAAAGCTTATTCTACAATAAGAACTTTAACAATATATCATTACGCTACTAATAAAATTCAATATCCCTCTTATTACAAATTGCACCTTTAGCCAACGATGAATTTATATATTTTCTTATAAATTGACATCAAGTGCTGCAAATCAAAAAGACGTGAAACATCTGACTTACTCCTTTAAGTAGTAGGCTCAGGCCCTATGAAATAGCACGCCATTGTGTTTATGGGTCATGAGACTGGATGAAATAAACTTAAACAAAGCAATGGGGAGATCAGAAATATCTTAATAAAACAAAATG
>JBCCCO010000119.1:0-7189 GCA_039033475.1 Pseudomonadota bacterium
ACACTTCCCCTCTATAAAATAAGGGAAATGAATCATATTCGCTTGATTGTGTAAACTATTTTATGAGTACGCTGCCTAATCAATGTGAACTGGTAATAATCCTTTTTTCAAATAAGACTCAGACTATAGTCTAATGTTGCTGTAAAAGCATGAATGTATAAGAAAGCTAGGTTGTGAACAGTATTAGACAGTTGTATAGTAGACAGAATTTTAAATTAAAATTAAATTTTACATAGTAATTTAATTGTTAGAAAAGCTATTTGTCTAGTAAATTTAGACAAATAGGAGTTGGTCTTATACTGAGACCTATTGTAATGAAATACGAATCATAGATGGGGCAAAGCACATGACAAACAAATATGAAGGATACCCAGAGCATCCACTAGATGGTCCAATCCCAACAGATTGAAAGACATAGAAAAATAAGTTTTAAGAAAGGCAATTGAAATAATTGCCTTTTTTATTTTCCAAGTTACAGGTTAAAACCACCGACTTTTAGTCGGTAAGTAGGACTTTTAGTTTGCACACCGCTTATAGCCTATCAACTTAACATAAATTCAGAACCAGCGGCTTTAAAGCAATTTCTGCATTCCTGAACGGAGAACAAATCACAAATATCTCCTACAGCTTTCCAGACCTGGTCATAGGTTCGTCATAGGTTCTGGCGCAAGCTTTTCGAAGATGGCTTTTGAGTTTTGAGAACGCCATTTCGATTGGGTTTAAGTCTGGTGAATAAGGCGGCAAGAATAAAACCAAGCGCCAACCTGTTTGAGGATTTCCTCTGCTTTTTTGCTTTTGTGTGAAGATAGGTTATCTAAAACAACGACATCACCTGTGCTCAAGGTTGGGGCCAGCTGGGTTTCCACATACACTTCAAATGACCTCTTGCTCATAGGTTTATCCAAAACCCAGGGAGCCGTTAAACCATGGCATCGTAGCCCAGCAATAAATGTTTGCGTTTGCCAACCGCGGTGAAGGCTGGCTATAGTTTGCTTAAATCCATAAATAACTGTACTGGACAGAAAGTGAAGTTGAGCGATAAATCAGACAGTGTGAGATATCTGGGTTACGTACTGTTATTTTTTAATATTTGTTTGAATTTAAGTATTGGCAATTTTGTTTTGATTTTGTATAGATGTACGATTAGTAGCAAGTTGTCTTATGTTATAATCCCCGGTAGCTCAGTTGGTAGAGCAAGCGGCTGTTAACCGCTCGGTCGCTGGTTCGAGTCCGGCCCGGGGAGCCATACTGTCCTGACGTTTGGTATTTATACCGCTTCTGGCTGCTGTTTTGAGTTTTATTTGCTTTAAATCATATTCATTCCGAGTATTTTTCAGATTTCCTAGCCCGGATATCTCACGTTAAAGTGAGTATATGTTTCTATAATCTGTAAAATGTTTGGGATTGTACCAGATAACTAGCCCATTTCCGGCGCAAAATTAACACATCACTGAAAATGGTAAACCTTGCCTTCGCTGTGCTATTATTGAAATAGACTTTGAACAGGTTCTAAGGAGTGTTCCGTCTCATATTTCCAAGCTCTTTTAATGTTTGCCCAGATTTTTCGATAGGATTGAGATGAGGTGAGTGTAGTGGCAGAAAGAGCAGATAACAGCCAGCCTTTTTGATCAGGTTTTGCGTTTCTTTAGACTTATGGAATGCAGCATTGTCCATGATAATCACATCGCCTGGTTGTAGCTAAGGCAAGAGGTGATTTTTCAACCTCATGCAACACTTTAGTTGAGTATTTTTCATTAGGCATCATGACAAAAGAAGGCTACCGTACCTACTAACGCTCAGAAAAATAAAGAATAAGAATTTAAAGACTGAGTTTTGAAAATTTTAGATTTCTAGCTCTATCAAGATAAAACAATGAAAACAAAAGTAGAGCTTTAATTTTTTACATTGAAAAATCTAAATGCAAGTCGTTTAGCCCTGCGGTAGCAGTTTGGCTTTGAGAATTTTTTATTCAAAAAACAAAAAATATAATTTGGTTTTCTCGTAACTTAAGAATGGAGAGGGGTATGTCCTCTGAATATAGTATTGATCCATATTCTAGCTATGGCGACAGCAGTTTCTATGATAGCGACACAACGGAGACATTTCAAAGCGCGTTGCGGGTAAAGTCATCTGTAGCATTTGCAGCCAACACGACAGCACCAGCCAACGCTTCAGCGTCTGGCAGCACCGACCCAGACTTTGCATTTAAACTCGCTCCAGAGGCTTTTGATATTTTCTTTGGTGATAAGACGTATCATGGCAATAATTTTTCGAGCGATGCAGGCGTTTCAACATCGTTTTCCTCTGCTTTCTATCTTGAAAGTTCCAATGGAGGTAATCCCCCTCAAGGGCGTTATGCTGTGGGTATCGTTTCCCTAAATGGTGAAAACCAAATGGTCATGGTTGATAAGGAAGCAGGGGATTATACGATTATCGATAAAGCTGAGTTAGCCGAGCATGGGATCACCATTGATAGTATCACTGGAGAGATTGCGTTAGCTGAGGGTATTACTTTTTTAGAAATACTCAATGGTGGCACATTAAGCATAATTCAAAGGAACCAGTATGGTGGAGATCAGCTATCCTGGAGCTATGATTTTGCGGAGCACTCCCCTGCAGACACATTTAATGAGATGTTAGTAGGAAAGCAGGCTCATGCTGAAGACAATACCACTTTATCTTTCAACGAGACTTTAGATCCGGCAGAATATCTTGAAATTGATGATCAGTTTTATTTCAGCTCTGCAAAGATAGATGGCGAGTATGTTTGGTTCTTGACAGACAAAGATACAGGAGAGATCACGTTTGTTGATTTTTCTTCGATTAAAAAGTTTTATGTCGAGGTTGATGCAGACGCTGGCACAATTGGAATTTTAAATGAGGGTTATCAGCTTGAAGTTGTCACAGTTCTAAATGAAGATGGCACCTCAGCAGCCCGTGTCCAGGTCTCTACCGAAGGTGGCAGTGTTCCCTGGTATTCTGACGTTAGCGGCAGCTATCTCAATGTCTTTAATGGCTCTCACACCGTAGTACCAATTTATTTCGAAGGCTTGACGTCCATTGGTCCATCCTTGACAACCGGTGATGCCATGATTGCTGGCGGAACAAAGTACATTGAATCTCCTGATGGTTTTTTCCGAGGCGTTTTGACAATAGATGGAGGTCTGCTAATAATTGATACCCGGACCTTCACAATCATTGAGCAGATTGAGACCGGTGCGGTTGGTGGCGGTCTGAAATTGTTTTCCAATGGAGAACTGAAAAGTTATAAGTCTGGCGATAACGAAGAGGATGGAGTGCCATTAGGCACAGGCAACGATGCTGTTGACAGCAACACCTTTGAACTTCAGCTAAACGGTGGGGCTTTCCAAATTGTCGACACCCGGTTTGACCCTACTCAAGACGATGGCCTGCTGTGGGATTCAAGTCTTGTGACCGATAAGACAGACTGGACAATAGGTGTTGTCGGAATGGCATCCGAATTATTTACTGGCACAGATTTAGGATCAGAACTTGCAACCGGTGACGTGCTGAAGGCTGGCGATGGAAACTTTTTATCCATTAGTGAAGACACAGATGGAGATGGTACGGTTGATGTTAATTACCGCACCACGCTGCTGAGTGATGGCCGGCTTTTGACTTATGACATGATCAGCAAAACTGTCGTGACAGAGGCAACGATTGACACCGGCCTCAAAAATGCGGTGCTTGAGGTGCGCAGTGATGGCGTGGTTTACATTTACTCTGCGGATGATGACTCTTTGGCGTTTGATACAGGAACGCGCAATGAAAACACCAACCGAAACACCTTTAGCTTTTCATTAGAGATTTATACTGACAATAAGAACACTGAAACAGCCCGTTTGTCACTCTATGACGCACAGGAAAATGCGGTGTTATGGACATCTGATGAGGGCACATTGGGGAAAGCGGCCGACAACCCTGCAAGCGGTGGGGGAAGTAAAGAGGATCCCTCAGGAAATTCCGGTGGGAGTTCAGGAGGTTCAAGCAGCTCTGGTGGATCGAATGGTTCCAGTAACAATAATAAAAAATCTTCGTTATATGGTTGGCTCGGTTTTGGAGCGGTTGTTGCAGCAGGAGCTGCTGCCGGGGCTGCTGCAGGTTCGAGTGGAGGAGCCGCAGCGGGTGGTGCTCCAGGCGCTGCTGATGCTCCTGGAGCTGATGGGGTAGAGGGAGCAAGTCGTGTTGTAAATCAAGTTGGTACGGCCGCGACTATGACGTGGGACTCAACTGTTAATGCTGCAGCAGAAGCTGAAGTAGAGCTAGTCACCACCACTCAACCATCATGGCTGGCAGATGGCCTTGAAGCTGCTGCACAATCATTTAATGAGCAATTGGCAGAGGCTGCACAACTCGCTCAAGAAGCAGCACAAGCAGCTATGGAAGCTGAAACACCGGCAGCACTTGAAGAAGCAGCAGCTAGTGCAGCTAAAGCTGCAGAGGGTATAGCAACTGCAGTAAAAACCGCAAGCGCGGTTGCAACGAGTAATGGTCTGACTGCATTAGCCTTCAGTGGAGGAACTGCCGCACTTGCATTAGCTGTTGTTGGATTGACCTATACTATAGGGCTACTTGATGCAAGCTCAAACAAGGTTGGAAGCAACAATAGCGGTTCGTCAGCGGACACAAAAACAGACAGCTCTATAAGTGATATTCAAAAAAGCCTTGATGAAATACTAAGCACGCTCGTAGACACCAATTCTGTGGAAGCACTTAATGATGCTCTCACAACTAATTTCGAATTTGCTACGTCATTAAATGACAGACTTTGGACTATAGCAGAGGGGCAAGCGGATGTAGAAGCTCCCGAGCTTCAATCTCTTAAAGATGTTGCCGAAGCATTTGCACCAAATTATGCCAAAATGGCAAAAGCGCTTTCAGACGCTTCGAGTGTTGCGTATGAAGATATCATTGCAAACGCTTCCAATTCTTCTGTTAAGAACCCATTATTAGCTGACAATAGTGATGAAACCTACAATGGTATTTATTCTCAATCTGCAGCAAAATTACATGTTGGCCTTGCAGATACTCTGCTTAGCTTAGCAAATGATGCTACTGCTACAGATGGTGCTGTGGCTAAAGTAAATCCTGCTGTCATAGAGGGCGTTGACCAAACCGTCATTACCATAGAAACAACAGCACTTGAGTTAGCCCAAATTCAAAATCTAAGTCAGTTGCAAAAGATCAGAGCCCTGTTCGAACAACAGCAGTCAACAACCTACTTTGAAGAACTGCCACAAGACCTAAAAGACGCTGTCAGCACTCTTTTAGAGCAAGTCAATAGTAAGCTGAATGCACTTGGAGAAGATGCAGTCGGTGCTAAGATTGATGAAGCCTCAGTTGGGATTGCAAATCAGGCAGCTGTCGTTGCGAAACAACTTGAAACTGCAGCTGCAGGATTGTTGGAAAAAGCACAAGAGAGTTTGGGTGAATTAAACATTTCTATTGCAGAAATAGCTGCTTACTCTGTCTCTAAGAATTTAGAGAATTTGTCAAATTCCTACGTAGATGCTTCTGATAAGATTGGCAAAATATCTGAGTATACCAACCAAATTCAACTGCTAGGAGATATGGGTAAAGCGCTTACAGAATTCGTTAGCACCCAGATTTATACAGCGGAACAGCAGTTTAACACTGAGAATCCAAGATCTGATATTACAGACCCGATCAAAACCAGTGTTGATAAAGTCATGCAAGCCTTGCAAAACCTTAATACAACGGCAACAAATGCATTACAAATCGATACGCAAATAAATAAACTTCTACAAGATGCGACAGATAAGCTGTATGCATTGGTAAAAACTCAAATACCTGAATTAAGTAAACTTTATACCCAGGTCTATGGACTGCAAGAGTTAGCTGCAATTAATGATGAATTATTTAAAGACAAACTGGCACTGGATACTGCATTTAAACAAATCACTTCTGATACAGCTGCTTTAAATGATACAAAAGCAGGAATTATAGCAAATGGTCCTGAGATTGCTAAACTTACTACGGAAAACCGAGCCTTTAAATATCTAGGCGCAGGGGCTCTATCTATTGCCGCTCCTGCTTTGGCAGCCACACTTTTAGCTCCTAACGGAACTGCGAGAATAGCTCCGATATTTGCTTTAATTGGATCCCCTGGAATGGCTTTAAATCTTGCAGTAAGAACATTCTTGAATGAAATGCAAATCTCACGGAAAATGAGCAGTGTTACGTTGCCACAAATAAACGCTGCACGCTTTCTGAATGACCCACGCACAATTACAACTCTATCGGACCCGAACGCGGCAAACGCCGGTGATCAAAGAGCTGCTGTTATCGATTTGTTCAATAACATGGGGGATTTAGTAGCAGATTCAGGTCAACTCTCTAACAGAGAATATTTTGATGGGTTGATCAATCAAGGCCGAATATTAGATCGGCAATTATCACAGGCAATCAAACAACTTTTTAATTCTGATATGATACCTGCGCTTGTGGCAAGCAGCTCTTCTGAGGTAAGCATGCTTTTAAATCAACTTACTTACATCATACAAGAAATTGAGCCTTATTCCCCGTTATTCCCAGATTTGCAAAACCAAATAAATAAAGTTATTGTTGATTTTGCAGCAGCTCAACTTAACAGCTCTGCTCAGCCTACAAGCCATCAACAAAAGGCCTCTCGTCAGGTCTCAACCAATCTAGCGCAAATTGCAACTGACGAAACAAAAGACCAAGAAAACATTTTCGCATCAGAGCTGGCCACGCTTGATGACTTTATGGATTTTTGGGTTGCGGGTCAGATTGCGCCACTTACCGCTCTTGTTCAGGAATATATCTCAGATGCTTCAACGGATGAAGAAATAGCTGCTGTGATTTCAAATGTCACCAGCGATTATGGTTTAGACGCTGCTACGTATATGAAAGATACTCTGAACGGAAACCATCAATTAACCCCAGAGTTAAGAGAAGCGGATGAAGCAATACGCACCATGGCAAGCAAAATGGCTGATCTAGTTTCTTATGATGCCATTGCAGATGGCTATACCGCAGAAGATGCACGGGCGCTGGCAAACGAGACCTATGATGATATGATAGAAAGCTATTTTCCAATCTACGGCTCAAACATTGCGGAGCAACTCGCACTTGCTGTGATGGATCAGCTTGGGTCCGATGATAATGTTAAACGCCTCGCCATGGC
>JBCCCO010000120.1:0-7071 GCA_039033475.1 Pseudomonadota bacterium
TCCACTTGAAATACTTGAAGATATTAGGATTCGAAAAGATATTTTACAATGGAGAGATCAACTCGCGAAACGCTCAGCAAAACAAGCTGACTATGCTTTTTCTATTTTCCGTCGACTTGTTCAATTCGGTGTACATAATGGAGAAATAACACAAAACCATTTAAGCCGCCCTGGACGCCTATATACGGGAAGCCCAAAAACGCGGCCATTACAAACGCCATAAGCAAGGTGGTGATGTGTATTGCCTTGGGTTGAAGCTCGGGAGGCGATAATGGACAGAGAGGAATTTGTACGCGCAAACCAGCATTCTTTGGCCATTGAGAGCGTCATGAAGCGCATGAAATCCCCTGGGCAAGTCACAGAGACTGTTGTCGGCCCCATGGTCGTAACGCAGTACTTTACGCCTGGCAGCGGTGTTAAGAAAAGCGATGTTCAGAAGGTCAATGAGGATATCGCCAGAGCACTCAAGGTTGGCTCAATAAGAATTGTTGCCGTGGAAGGCAAGCAAGACATCCTGATAGAGGTTCCTCGCCTCAACAGACGCATTGTTGATCTTGGGGAATTGATGCAATCAGAAGCCTATACAGAAACTGGTGCTGAGCTTCCAGTAATTTTAGGCCGGGATACTCAAGATGAGATCTGTGTGATCGACTTGGCCGAATGTCCTCATATTCTGATGGCAGGAACAACAGGATCTGGGAAATCCGTTTGTTTAAATTCTATGCTGCTTTCCTTGATAGAGTCTGGAAGGTCACTCAAGTTCATCATGATTGATCCCAAAATCGTAGAGCTGTCTATTTATGATGGTATTCCCCATCTGATTGAGGATGTTGTCACCAAGCCTGAAGTTGCAAAAGAGACTTTAGAGCTTGCGGTTTCTGAAATGGAAAACCGCTACGAGACCTTTAAAAACCTCAACATCAGAAACATTCAATCCTACCACGCCAAAGGAAAAGAACTACCATAGATAATGTTGCAGAAGAGCTAGATGCAGATGATCTATCCAAAATAGGCATGAAGTGCTTGCGCGAGTATGAGATTGATGACGAGTCTCGCAGTGAGTGGAAAGAGCGTGCAAATCGCGGTTTTGAAGCTGTTGAGATGAAAGCCACATCTAAGAATTATCCTTGGGCTAATGCAGCAAATGTCAAGTATCCTATATTAGCAGAAGCTGCAACACAGTTTAATGCTAGGGCCTATCCGGCTATTGTTCAAGATGGCGACATTGTAAAATGCAAAGTTCATGGCCGTGATCCTCAGGGTTTAAAATCCGCAAGAGCAAACCGTGTTGGCGATTACATGTCCTACCAGCTCAATAATAAGATTGAATGCTGGGAAAGTGATACAGATAAGCTTTTATTGCAATTACCAGTTGTTGGTATGGGTTTTCGAAAGGTCTTTTACAATCAAAATCGGCAGGCCATACGTGCTGAATTGGTAACGGCATTGAAGTTTGTCGTGCACAATAACACCAGCGATTTGCAGTCTTGTCCACGAGGCACACAGGAAATTCAGTATTACCCACATGAGATCCAGGAATATGCCCGGCAAGGTCTATTCATTGATCATGATTACGGGATGGTTGAGGGAACGCAGGATACAGACGCACCACATGACTTTCTAGAACAGCACAGGTTGCTTGATCTTGATGGGGACGGTGTTCGTGAGCCCTGGATAATCACAATCCATAAAGCCACTGGCAAGGTAGCTAGAATTGAAGCAGGATACCATCCTGAAGAGATTGAAACACGTAATTATAAAGGCCGAAAAATGATAACGCGCATACCTCGCAAAGTTGAGTATGTGCCATATTCATTTATCCCTGACTTTAGGGGTGGGTTTTATAGTCTTGGCTTCTTTCATTTGATTGAGGGGTTAACAGAAACAATAAACACCACCCTCAATCAAATGCTAGATGCTGGTCATCTTCAAAATGCAGGCGGGGGTTTTATTGGATCTGGCCTGCGTTTGAAAAAGGGAACGTACCGCCTTGAGCCTGGGAAATACCATACTGTTGAGACAGCAGGCGGTGACATCAGGCAGGCGATATATAATTTCCAACACCCAGGACCGTCATCTGTTCTATTTCAGTTATTAGGCTTCCTAGAAGGTGCTGCAAAGGGCCTAACAACCATTCAGGATGCAATGACTGGGGAAATGAATAGAAACGCTCCAGTTGGGACAACACTTGCCCTCATTGAACAGGGCATGAAAGTTTTTAACGCAATTTACAAACGCGTATTTAGCTCACTGAAAAAAGAATTTGCGCTTATTTATCGGCTGAACGGCAGATACACAGACCCATTTGACTACATAAACTTTTTTGATGATCCGTCTGTAGATGCACATGCTGATTTTGCCGCAAACGATATGGATCTAACGCCTGTTGCTGATCCTAACACAGTGCTGGATATGCAGCGGATCTCCAGAGCGCAGCTTGTTCTTGAGAATGCAAAAGATCCTGTTCTTGGGGAATACCATAATATAGAAGCCGCTCTGAAACATTACTACGAGCTTGTAAGGATTGATAACACAGAGAGCTTTTTGCAGACACCGCAGACACCTCAACCCGCCCCAGAACAAATGATGGCTATAGAGCTGGATATGGCCGACAAACAAGCGGATATTGAGAAAAAACAGGCTGAGACAATGAAAACTGTTGCTGAGGTTGAGGAAACCCAAGCCGATACGATCAAGACGATGGCAGAAGCTGAAAATATTAAAGCAGAACAAGAAGCCGAAATATTTGGCAATGAGTTTGACCAAGAAATGTCGAACATCATTCCCTTCATGCAAGAGGGGCAAGCCGCATGACAACAGAGCAAGATTTAAATCAGTGGAAGCACCATCCAGTAACAAAGTTGGTATTCCAAAAGTTGAGTAAGCGTATGGACGGCGTAAGAGAAGATTGGTGCAAAGCATCGTGGGACAAGCCTTCGATTACTGAGCATCCAGACATATTGTTTCAGTTGGCCCAAACTAGAGCTTATCTTAAAGGGCAATCTGAAGCGTTCCAAGATATCATAGATATAGAGGTAGAGGATCTAAATGAGCAAGCAGAAGAAGGTTGAAAATACATCAGGCATAGAGCCGTTGGAGTATAATATAGTTGTGAAGCCAAAAGAGATTGGCAGCAAAGTGAATGGTGTTTTTATTCCAGATGAATATAAAGATCGCGCCCGTGTTTCAGCAACTGAGGGCATTGTATTGGCCGTATCTCCAACAGCATTTGATTACGTTGAGGATGAAAGTCTTAGAAAAAAAATCAGTGTGGATGCTGGCGATAAGGTTATATTCCCGCGTCATAATGCAATGGAATTCGATGGCAAAGACGGCGGTAAATATTTCATTCTATAGATATATCAAACATGATGGCAAAAAGCGGGACGAAGCTGTTTCAGAAGGCTTTGCTCATCCAAGATGGAGAGGCGTACCTTACAGAAGATGGCAATTTAACAAAGCTTTTGCGCTAGATAAAACCGCAGCTCTAAAATCAACTTCATGGGGCTTATTTCAGATCATGGGGTTCAACCATGAGATTTGCGGCTATGAAGATGTTCATTCGTTCGTGAAGGCCATGAACCGTAGTGTCGGGGAGCAAATCAAAGCCGTTGTTAAATTTATAAAGCATAACAAGAAGATGTACCAGGCTTATCTCAATGCGGACTGGAAAACATTCGCCAGATATTACAACGGCCCTGCATATTATAAGAACAGATATGCCAAAAGGCTTGCGAATGCTGCCGTTGAATACCAGGCCAAAGAACTTGCAAGACAAGAGTCCAAGGAGTCAGAGTCTCCCAATCCAGTTACCGAAACCGTTAAAAATGTTGGCGCTCCTGCTGGTGTTCTGGCAGTCCTCACAGCGTTTATATCAGAGCTGTTGGCCTCTGCAAATCTGCTTAAGGCTGAAATGGGTTCCCTTGAATCTATCGCCTGGATTGTTGGCCCGATCATTACCGGCATTGTCATAGTGGCGGTGTGTTTGAAACTCTATGTCGGCCTTCAGAAACTGAATAACACGAAACCTCTATCAGCATAAGTCACTGATTTATTGAAGTTATTATCGATGCCATCGGATTTTCCGATGGTTTTCACAAAAATCACAAAGGAAGCAACCCCATGAGCTATTTTGGCGGTCTTATCTTTCGCATGGTGCTAGGAAACTTAAGCAGTTTTTCCATGGTCGCCATCGTATTGACCGGACTTACTGCATACAGCGGATACATTTACATGAAAGGTCGCAGTCATGGCTATGAAAATGCTGAGACCAAATACACCAAGAAGATAGCGGCTATCAAAGATTCCCTTTTAGCCCGCGAGCAAGAATTCAATCAACTTTTAAAAGAAGCAGACGATGAAGCCAATAAAATACCTGATACTCCTATTACTCCCGCTGATCTTATCCGCTTGTGCAAACGAGACAAAAGTTGTCGCGACAATAGATAAGACAAAGCTTTGCCAGACCTGGAAATCCATATCCTGGTCCAAGAAAGACACGCGCAAAACAATAACACAAGTCAGACGCAATAATATTAAACGATACAGGGTTTGTGACAAATGACCAATGATGAAAAGAAAATTATGAATTTTGCAAATATTAGAGTTGATATACTGCTGGTGATCACGGCATTTGTATCTATCGGCATTTTTGCCTGGACTATATCTGAAGAGCGCTCAGCTATCTATGCTCAAATAACGCGGCTTGAAAGAATATCTCTGCAAAACAGCGAGTCCATCAAGAAAATTGCTGATTTGATTGAGGCAAAAACCTCCTCTCGATACACCGAAAGCGATAGCCACAGAGATTGCCTCATCAATCATATCATAAATGAAGGCTCTTTCATCTGCCCCCACATTATAGATACTCTCTACAAAACAGAATATGTCAAAAGACAGTGGGCTGCTGTGGTGAGCAAGAAGTAATGTTTGCTATTATTACAGGCTCATTCCTGGTCCATAGTGTGTTGAAGCTGTTTTTGAATTAAGTATTTCTCTTTATTTAAAAATATTTTTGCAGAAAATATTAGTATTTACACGCCACAGAAAGCCTCGAATTAAATATAAAATCAATTTATTCCATAAATGCACGCATAGAGTGTTCCAAAAAATGTCTATATTCTATATTATTACAACCTAATGTTAATGTAATAAATTAGTTAAAGTAGTTTTGTGTAATAAAGAATAAAGGTATTTTTAATATGGCAAATATAGATACTACAAAGGGTACAACTGTCGGCACCAGAGGTAATGACACCATAACAGCGAAGGCTGACTTCAAACAATATGTGTTTGGTTGGAAAGGAAATGATACCATTACAGGTGGTAAAGGTGGCGACTACCTTGACGGAGGAGACGGGAATGATACGCTTATACTTCAGAAAGGCAGTAAGAATGCCATGCTTAATGGCGGAAACGGGAGAGATACCGCGGATCTTTTTCAATATACGTCTGGTGCGGCGCGTTCAATAAGCAACTTCTATTCCCCAACAAATCAATTCAAAAATGCAGCCGCACTCGGTATTCTTATTAAAGATATCCAGAGTTTTACACCTGGTCCATTTCTTCAGAGCGCAACCTCCAGATTAGGCCTAAGCTCCGGCAGATCGGAGCAAAGAAGCTTGTTGTCGGGAACAGTGACGCTAAAACGTGGAACTGTTGTGAAGTTCGATGGCAATACACTGAAAGGTTTCGAAAGCTTAAGACTAGATAGTTCGTCATTTATGAATCTTGTGAGAGAATACCAAAGTAAAGTGAAAGCACAGGTTCCAGGTTTTCCAAACGCAGCTAATTTTACTTAATGTACGTCTCTCGGCCAGGCTTCCATCCTCATAGCGTTTTAAAAGATGAACTGAGATTAGTTTTTCTATAAGTTCATTTGGCGATTACAAAGCTGCATTACGCAAGCCCTATTGATAAGATAAGTCAATAGGGCTTTTTCCTCATATCAGAAAACAACACCACCTCTCCCCCTATACTGGGTATAATCACCTTACTGAAGAAGAATAAGGTTAGTATACCAATCTCATTCCCTTAGTACGATATATCCTAGATTTGGAAAAGAAGGGCAACGGCGCGGAAATTCCGGGAAGTTCGATTCACGTGTCTTTATTTTCAATAATACTGAGAACAGAATTTGAAAGAACATTTCGGACACCAATGATTCCATTGGTGTGTCTTGAAAACCTCATGTGCTGTAAAGAAGCAATACATATCGAGTATTCTCGGGGATATAGTGCAACCAACTTATTATTCGTTTTGTTCGCCTTATTCGCGGTATTTTACGGAAAAAATGTCGTCAAACACTAGAGAAACTTTAGATTTTCTATGGAGGCCACGCCCGGAATCGAACCGGGGTACACGGATTTGCAATCCGCTGCGTCACCACTCCGCCACGTGGCCTTAATAGGTAGGAAATCAACTTAAAATAATATTGAGAACAGTATATCTAAGGATAGTTTGCAACTGTCAAGGATTTTGAGTGATAAAATGGTATTGGTATGGAACCTTCTGCAAAAATTATGTGCATTATACCAACCTTCATTGATTAACACCTATGGGCCCATTTTCTCATACCTATGGATTTTATTTTTTCAGGAAGTTTAATGAGTTTGTTCCAGGCCTCACAACAATGATCAAGAATGTCATCATAATCTTCAAAGACCAGATTTGAGAGCCAGTTTTGCCGCATAAACTGCCAGATATTTTCAGCCGGATTGAGTTCGGGGGACTTTGGTGGCAACAACATGAGCGTGATATTTTCGGGAACGTGCAAGTCATCAGATTTATGCCAGCCAGCTTGATCAAGCAAAACGATAGCGTGTACTTTTGGAGCGACATGTTTTGAAATTTCTTGCAAATGCAGATTCATTCTATTTTTATATTTGCGCTATTTAAGATAGGATATTCGACAGGTGTTCGGTGGGCTATTATTTACCGCAAGGAAGTGCGTAAAGAAGCTCTGCCATCAGGTGGAGACCGCCGTTCTGCGCCACTGGAAGCCTATTGTGATCACATTCTGACCTGGCTTAAAGAGACACCAGATCTGACATTGTCAGAGCTTTCAAAAAA